>JBNAWB010000006.1:0-38708 GCA_049699975.1 Thermodesulfobacteriota bacterium | reverse complement strand
GCCTTCTTTTCCTCATCTTAGCGGTCATTTTCGTTTATGGGAGCCTGAAATTTGGCTCAGCCATCTGGACATACTTCGAGGTTAAATATAAGATTCAAGAAGCCTTGAACTGGGCTGTGGCAGGCAGCACTAAAAGCGATATAGAAATAACGCAAAAAGTCATCGCTAATGTAGCGGAGACGGGAGTTGAACTTAAACCCCGGAATATTTCTATCAAGCATACTACCGATGATCTTATTATTGCTGTTTCTTGGCAACAGTATATTGATTTCCCTTATTTCTCTTTTCCTTTAAATTTTAAAGTTACCCTTACTGGGGAAAAGAGGTGGTTAAAAGGACCTCTAATTCTGAAATAGAAGGCCAAAGAGCCCGCCTCGAGGGAAAGATTAAATAAGAAACTCAGCCACGTTTATATTGTACTCATTAGGGTCTAAGGTTTTTACAATCCACCTTTTAAAATGGCCAGTTTCCGGATCAATTTCCCGCAAGTCCACTTCTTTGCCCTTGCGGTATTCTCCACCGCTATAATAGAGGAGGCAGACTTTGGGCCGATCGATTAAATCAGGGTCTTCTTGAGTTTGCCAAACAATACCCATCTCATTGGTGTTTAACAAGACCAAAGTACCCAAGGGATAAATACCTATCATGTTAATGAAAACTTTGACCAAAGCTGGAGAAAAATCCTTGCCAGCCCGCTCCAGCATGAAACCTAAAATTTTTTCGGAAACATAAGGAAATTTTCGATAAACCCGGGGGCGCACCAAGGCATCATAAAAATCGGCTAAAGCAACTATTTTGCCAAAAAGAGTGAGGTTCTTTTTCCGGGAAAGCTTGGGATAACCGCTCAAATCATATTTCAAATGATGCTCAAAAGTGGCGCTGATTAAGCGCGTAGATAGTTCTCCCCACTCTTTCATTTGAATTATGATCTCGGTACCAATGACTGGATGCGCCCGAATAATCCCCCAATCTTCCGCTGATAATTTTTCTTTTTTGTTAAGGATCTCCAGTGGTATTTTTAACTTGCCAATATCATGAAAAAGGCCGGCTATGCCTAAATGGCATAAGTCCTTCTTGGGTATACCTATCCTTTGCCCTAAGGCAATGGCATAAATAGCCACATTAACAGAGTGATTAAAAGTATATTCGTCATAATTTTTTATACTTGCCAAAGCTAAGAGAGCAGATTCATCCTGCATAATTGAATTTACCGCACTTTGCATCAGGTGCTTGGCTTTTCTTATATTTATAACTTTTTGCGTCTTAATTCCTTCCACCACCTCCCGGACTAAATTCAAACTCTTGAAATAAACCTCTTTGGCAAATTCTTTGGGGCTTTTGGCCGCCATGGATATGTAACCATCTTTAAAAAATTCGATTTTATCCGTTTTAACTTCATTGATCCCCCGCTGGGCTAATTGCTGGTTCAGATAAAGATAATTGTTTTCGTTATGCTCATCTGCCTCAGCTAATAAAAAAACAAATTCTCGCAAATGCGCAGCAGAAATTTCATTAAGGATTTCGATGGAGCCTATTCCTTTTTGGCTAACTTCCTGGATAAAACTTTTAAAAATGGCGTAACGATCAGCTTTTATGGGAATGCGGAGATTATTAAAAAAAATACCATCGCGGACTATTTTTAAGAAAAGTTGACCTTCCCTCTGCAAAATAGGTGTAATGATTTGTAAGCAGTCCAGAGTTAAACGCTCGATCAAAGTATTATTCCGCTCGTATAAGCTGGCCCCTTTGAGAAGACGGTATAATCTCAGGATTATCTCTATCCCTTCTTGTTCCGGTAATACACTTTGATCCAGTAAACCACTAATTTCTGCCCGTTTATCTTCTTCCATTTTTTACCAAATAGCGAAGTCTCTAATTCCCTTGCTTGACTTTCTGCTCAAAGCCTGCGTGCAAGCCAGACGGATGGATTCATCCCGAGAATTTTTCCCTGCTTCCAAAATCTCTTTTGCTTCCGGGGTACCGATCATGGCCAAAGCGAAGGCAGCTCCTAAGCGTATATCTTCTCTCTTGCCAAATCCTAACCAACTTTTCTGCTCCAACAATTTTTTTAGTGTCCCTATCGCCTCGTTATCACCGATAGAACCCACGGCGTCGAAAAAGGCTTTGATCTCCGCCGCATCCCTTTTAGTAAATTCTTTAGATTGCATAACTTTTAAAAGAATTGGCAAACTTATTTTTCGGCCAACGCGAGCCATATTAAGAGCGGCCATACTGCGGATGCGGGGGTCGTCATCGCCCAGCGCTTTTTCGAGTAAAGGGATAACTTTAGGGCCCCCAATGCTGCCCAATGCTTGCACAGCTTCTCGGCGCACCCTGGGCTCGATATGACTCAAGGCCTTTTGGATGTAGGGCAACGAAATTTCTTTACCAATTCTGCCCAAAATATAAGCGATATTCCTCACTAAAAACCAGCGGTGGTCTTCGATATGGGGAGCAATTAACTCTACTTTGTTTTTACCAAGCTCGACCAATACTTCGCAAAGCATTCGTCTAGCCTTAGAGTTATTGAGTTCCCCTAAAACTTTGATCAAAGGGTTTATGGCGTTAGGCCGCAGAAGAAGGAGATAGCTACTAACTTCATCCAAATTTACTCCTTCTCCCTTATCGATTATCTGGCCTATTTTTTCGATCCTCGACTCTTCCCCGACATTCTCCAAGATTTGCTGGATTGCCTTGGCCTGCCAATCCAAGAGTTCATAGGTATTTAAAATTATATTGAGGCGCGTAAGCAAATCATTAGCTTTTTTAAATTCTCCCCAAGAGATTAAAGCATCCAATACTTTTTCCAGAACTTGCACTGTATTCTGAAACGGCTGCGGGTCTTTCTCCAAGGCCAGAATTTCCAAGAGAATATCTACCACGTTAAAAACAGAGGCCGGGTTTATTTCCATCTCTACTTCTTTACGTAACCCTTCCAGTTCTTCGGGAGTGAGAAAATAAACGCTCCGGTTATTCAACGCGGGCAAAGAAGGAGGCATTTTTTGGAAGCTTTCATAGAAATCGACCTCTGGATCATCCTCGCCAAAATCTGCGGCTATAGAAGGAGGGATAGGTTCCAAATTTAGTTTCTCCCGGAATTGGGCAGGACTTTCCGGAATTATCGTGGGCATTTCTTCCAGAAAAACATCTACGGCCACATAACTGATGTGGACAAAATTCTTCTCCCACATGAGCGTGGCCAGATCATCCTCCAATTGGTTTAGGGTCTCGCTTTCCTTTAAGATATCTAAAAAGTCCTGAATCTCCCAATCTTCTAAACCTTCCAGGAAACGTAACTCTCTAATACCATCTTTATAGAAGAGGAAGGCTAAACTGTTTTTTAAATCTGGATTTTCATATAAAGTAACACCTTTGAAGGAAATATCGCTTTCTCCTATTTTTAAGGTCAACGAATGATGGTCATTAAGAAAAGATTGAAATTTTTGGTATACTTGGTCTTTGAGCCCTTGCACTGCCGGATTTTCTGGAGGATAGAGGCGGTAAGCTTTGAGGGCTTTGATAAAAGTATTGAGCAAATCTTTAGCTTGAGCTATGATTTCTTTTTCTACTTCTAATTCCGGCTCGGCTAAAGAAAAGTCTTTCTCCATTCTTCCCTTTATTAATTAATTTAGTCAAAACGGAAGTTACAAACCCATTAGGCGCGCAATGATCATCTTCATCACCTCGGTAGTGCCCGCGGCAATGGAACCCATCCTTACATCCAAGGCATGGCGACATATTTCATATTCGTCCATATAACCATACCCGCCATGTAATTGCACACAATGGTAAGCTACTCGATTAGCTAACTCCGCATTATACCACTTGGCCATGGATACTTTTTTAGTTATATCATTCTTCTGCAAATGCTCGGCCACTAAATGATATGTAAAATTTTTAGCCATTTCAATCTCCGTAGCCATTTCTACAATCTTAAAGGCATTGTGCTGATGGCGAGAAATGGGTTGGCCAAAAACACTTCTGGTTTGGCAATAGGTGATGGTAATCTCCAGCATTCTCTCGGCACTAAGGACGGCCCCGAGAGCAGAGACTAACCGCTCTTGTTGAAGATTACGCATCATCGGCCCGAACCCTTCTCCTTCTTTACCCAAAAGATTATCGGCCGGAACGCGACAATCCTCAAAAAAAAGCTCGGCCGTGTCCGAAGCATGCAAACCCATTTTTTCCAATTTGCGGCTTTTAATGAACCCAGGAGTCCCATCTTCCACCACGATGAGGGAAACTCCTTTGTAGGCTGGCTGAACTTGCAGATCAGTCTTGACCGCTAAGACGATTAGGTCACAATAATAACCATTGGTAATAAAGGTTTTTTGTCCATTAATAATGTATTCATCCCCATCTCTTATAGCGTAGGTCCGTATAGCCTGTAAATCCGAACCTGCTCCGGGTTCGGTCATGCCGATAGCCGAGATGTACTCGCCTGTACAGCACTTGGGAAGCCAGCGTTTTTTCTGCTCTTCCGTACCCAACATATCTATATAGGGCATGGTAATATCATTATGGACCCCCACGGCGGCCGCTAATTCCCATGCGCCGGCGCGGTGCATCTCTTCAATGAGCACTAAAGAATAGAGAAAGTCAGCATTTACTCCCCCATATTTTTCATCCAGCCAATAACCAATGAACCCTTGTTCCCCCATCCGTCGCCATATAGACCGGGGAATCTGTCGATTTTTTCGCCATTCTAAGAGGTATGGTTTAACTTCCTTCTCCAAGAAGGTCCGCACTGACTGGCGAAAGATATTATGTTCCTCCCGGAAAATTCCTTGAATCACTTTTTTCTCCTTCTGCAGATTAAAGCTTTTCTTTAATCCAGACCCTTCCTTTCCCGTGCTTTTGCGGAAAAATTTTTTACCTCAACTTATTTCTTATTAAACAAATAGGACTATCTTTTAGCTGGGCGAAAATAAAAAGGTTGGCAAGTCTTCGCGAATTATCTTTCTTCTTCCAGCTCACGCTGCAGCACCTTTATCTGTTTTTCTAAGTTCTCAATTTCTTGGTTTAACCTGATAATAGCGTAGCGGTCATAAACCATCCAATTGGTGCGCAGACTCCTCTGCTGTTTTCTTTTTTCCTCAATTTGTTGCTCAAGTTCGGCAATTCGCTTTTCTTTTTCCTCGCGGACCTTGAGCTTTTCTTCTTCTTTAGCAGAAGGAATTATCTCTCCCTTTCCCAGAGGGGGCGCTATTTTTTGCGGTTGGGTCTTCTCCGATTCTTCTACCTTTTCTTTTGTTGGCTCGGAGGCAGGGGGCAAAATTGGAGAGGTAGGTTGTTCTTTAATAATTTGGATTTGGGGGCGATATTTAGCAGGAATAGACTCGAAGCGGTCAGTAAAATGCGTTACTCCTTTATCATCAATGTATTTATAGACTTCCGCCGCTCCAGAAATGGGCAAAGCTATGCCCAGGCATATTATTAATAGCCTAACTGCTCTCTTTAGCCCAGGCTTTATTTTTTTCATTAGATTTATTATATAAAAAAATCTGCTTTACATCCAGTTTTTTTTATTGTATTCTATATTAAATTTTGTCCCCATCGTCTAGCCAGGCCAAGGACACCGGCCTTTCACGCCGGTAACAGGGGTTCAAATCCCCTTGGGGACGCCAAATTCCAAAGAAGGTTATTTGGCCAAAAGTGATTTAGGAGAACGAGGCTCAAAATTTGTCATGACCCAATTAAGTAAATATAAATCAAAAATGAATTATATAGAAATTTTTAAAATCCCTTGGAATTTTCCGCAAAATACAGGTTTTGGCCACCCAAAATACATTATTTGCCTTATTTGCTAAAAATTTTTTTTCTTTAAAATTAAAAAATAATTAAAATTATCATTCTTCCAACCGCTCTGATTATTTCCAGAGAATTTTAGATTTTTTTAGAAAGGAAGCCTAAATGCTTACTCAGTCTTGCAATAAAGAAAATAAAAATAGCCCTTTGAAATGCATCCGTTGCGGGGGTAAGATGATATTCGAGAAATTTTATGACATTAACAACATTTTCTATGGCTGGCATTGCGTAATCTGTGGCGAAATTCTTGACCCCATCATTCTCCTCCATCGTTTGAGCGGCAATGCTGACTTAGAAATTCCAGAAGGAGAAGAGAATATTATGCACCTGCTCAAACAGTACCTGCAGCCTAAAAATTAATTTTTCCGTTTTAAGCAAGCAAAATCTCACCCCCAAAACCAAATGGCCCAGTACTTAATATCAAGTCTGGGCCATAATTATTTCTCTTTTCTTGTCTTAAAAATTTTATTAAAATAGGGCAGCAAAAATAAGAGCAAGCCTTAAAAGCCAAAAGAGGAGGGCAAATGGGTAGGCGGGATGACGATGAAGAGCGCGAAAAGTTAAGCTGGCGCGAAATTGATAAACTCCGTGACCGCAGTCGGCATGTTAGTCGTGAACCAAGAAGTTATCGTGAGCGGAGCATCAAGTCGGAGTGGGCCAGAAAACAATATCTGCGCGAAGCCGAAAAATTCTTTCAAGGGGTAAAAGGAACTGAAACTTACCAAAAGGCGTATAATGCCCTCCACGAAAAATACGGCAGTCCCGAGTTCTCCAAAGCGCTGAAAGCTTTTCTGGAACAGTTTGGACTTCCGGATGACTGGGGAACTCTCCTTTTAGTCTTAGATTATGCTGATCCGACATGGGTCAAAGAAAGCCTGCAAGCCCTCAAAAATATGTACCCTTCCCGGAGCCTGCTCGAGCAAAAAGGATTCAAAGGGAAACTAAAAATATTGGCTACCACCTCCCCCGATAAACAGGTGCGGGCAGAATGCGCTAAAGTTTTAGAGGAACTTTCTTGAATACTGAAGATTCGTCCACATTTTTCTGGGACAGGTTAAATTTCTTGGGCCAACCCGACTGGATCAAAAATTGCCCGAAGAACTTGCGGCCGATCCTTAGTTATTACTCGGAGCGATTAAATATTTACACTTATTTATTCCCCTCACCCTCCCCTCTCCCCAGGCGTGGGGAGAGGGTTAGGTCGGAATCGACTCGTACCGAGGTGAGGGGTTAAGAACAGCAGATGTCATTTATTTAATGCTCTCATTAATAATTAACGAATTTTAATAGACTCCAAGACCAAAAAGGGGGCTGGATAAAATGAAAATCATATTTCATGAAAGATTTTATGATGTTTATGCCATGGAACCGGCCGCTGCTCCAGGAAGAATGGAAGCTATTGTTTCAGCCCTCGGCCAAGAAATGCCATTTCTTACTGCGGAACCAGCAACTGAAGAAGATTTGGCTTTAGTCCACACCAACAACCATATCACCCATATAAAAGCCTCTCCCCACGTTTATGAAATAAGTCTACTTGCCGTCGGAGCAGCGTTAAAAGCTTCAGAGTTAGCTATGCAGGGAGAACCTGCTTTCGCTTTGCTCAGACCTCCCGGACACCATGCCAGCCCTAATTCATGCTGGGGGTTTTGTTATTTCAACAATATAGCCATCGCCATAAAAAAATTAAGACATAAAGGATTAATAAAAAGAGCTTTAATTTTAGATTTTGACCTGCATTTCGGCGATGGCACGGCTAACTCTTTTTCTGGAATTCCCGAGGTGGACTATTTTCATCCCGAAAGTTCTGCGCGGGAAGATTTCTTAGCTAAAATTGAAAAACATCTGCAAAAATCATCAGGGATTGATATTTTAGCCGTATCTGCCGGCTTTGATCGGCACCAAGAAGACTGGGGTGGTCTTTTAACTACTGATGATTACCGCACTATCGGTAGCCTAGTTAAAACTTATGCCCAAAAATTTTGCCACGGCCGCCGTTTTGGCGTGCTGGAAGGCGGATATAACCATCAAGTGCTGGGCCAAAATGTTCGCGCTTTCTTGGCAGGCCTGAGAGATTAAATACGCCGGAGATACTGGCGCACTTGCTCTAAAGCCATCTTGGTCATCCGATTTTCTATATAACGCATAGCAAAGGGCCAGCGCTGCTCTATACATTCGGTGCCCGCACCATGGGCCAGAGCAATGGCCGCCACATGGTCTTCTTCTTTTTGTTTGGCTATTTGGCCCACGATACTCAATCCCAAATCAGTTGCGGCAAGTTGCCGCACTCCGGCCGCTAAAAATTTTGCCCTTTTTACCCGATCCGGTTCTGGCCCCTTCGCCACTTCCTCAGCGGGAGGCAAAATTTTCTTGGCCATTTCCCAGTCTAGAAAGGTGAGCCCCAAGCGGAAAAAATCTTGATGCCCATCCACCATCTTCAAACTCTGAATGGCCGAGCTGCCAAAAGAGGTTTCGGCTATAGCTAAGGTTACTTTCTTTTCCTCCAGGAGGCGGATAAGAACATCCTCATATTTTTCTTCATCCACGCCGAAAATATAATCCCCCAAGCGCCCTTTAATTTCCCCTTCCACAGGAGCAATCAAATTTTGAGCTTGGGCTTCGGCGGTAGCCTTGGCCGTAAGCCGAATATGAATCTCGCCAATTTGAGTGTGGGCCAGCAGGCCAATTGTCGGATTGACTCCGGCCGCCATTAAGTCTTTTATAGATTCGTCGACCATACTTTCACCTATGCCGAAAAGCTTGATAACTCGGGAAACTATCACTTCTTTGATCCCTAATTTTTTGCGCAAATAAGGCAGAACGCTGTGTTCCATGAAATAGCGCATTTCGTGAGGCACGCCCGGAAGAACAATGATGGCCTGGCCATTTTTTTCCGCAATAAAGCCAGGAGCAGTGCCCACCGGGTTTTCGATGGGCATCGATCCGGCAGGAATATAGGCTTGCTTTTTGTTATTGGGACTCATGGGGCGACCAGCTCTTTGGAAAAAATCGCTAATCTGCTGATAAAGGTGCGGCTGAAAAACTAAAGGCTTATCCAATACTTCAGCTACTGCCTCGCGCGTAAGGTCATCTTGCGTCGGTCCTAAGCCGCCTGTGGTAATGATATAATCTGCTCGACTCAAGGCCAGCTTTAAAGTGTTCTTAATCCTCTCCAAATTATCCCCCACCGTAGATTTAAAATGTAAATCCAAACCTATGGTGGCCAGTTGCTGGGCGATATAGGCGGAGTTGGTATCCACAATTTGCCCTAAGAGCAATTCTGTTCCTACAGCAATAATCTCGGCTTTCATCTTTCCCCTTCTTTACTTTTTTCCTATATTTTAGCCCAAAATATTCTCGACCACCAACACCTTTTTACTTGCTAAAATTTTTAAGCATGCTAAAATTTTAAATTAAGGAAATACTTATGCTCCTCAAAATTAAGGGGAAAGAAAATGGCTTTGATTTATGCTGATCATATAGCGGCTACACCTTTGCACCCCAAGGTATTAGAAGCGATGATGCCTTATTTCCAGGAATTTTACGGTAATCCTTCTAGTATCCATGATGCTGGGGAAAAGGCGCGCGTCGCTTTGGAAGAAGCCAGGAAAAAGGTAGCTAACTTAATTGGCTGCCAAGAGGAAGAGATTTATTTTACTTCCTGCGGGACTGAATCCAATAATTTAGCCCTCAAGGGCGTGGCCTGGGCTCATCAGAGTAAAGGGAAAGAAATTATTATCTCCAGTATTGAACACTTTTCTATCATGCACGCTGCTAATGCCTTAGAGAAAGCGGGCTTTCATATAAATCGCTTACCCGTGGATAAATATGGTCTAGTGGATCCTCAAGTAGTAGAAAAAGCCATCACTCCCCAGACTATTTTAGTGTCTATAATGCACGCCAATCCAGAAGTGGGGACTATAGAACCCATTGCGGAAATTGGCCGGATTACCCGGGCAAAAAATGTTTTATTGCACACTGATGCTGTAGCCTCGGCCGGTTCCATCCCTGTGGATGTGCGGGAAATGAATGTTGATTTGTTGAGTTTATCGGCCAGTCAATTCTACGGTCCCAAAGGAGCAGCAGCGTTATTTGTCCGGCGGGGAGTGCGCCTTTCACCTTTGTTAGATGGAGGAATTCAAGAAAGAGGGTTAAGGGCCGGAACCGAAAATGTCCCGGCCATTGTGGGCATGGGGGTGGCGGCTGATTTGGCTCGCCAAGAAATGCCAGCCCGCATGGCTCATCTCCAAAAACTCCAAGATAGATTACTTGCGGAATTACCCAAAAAAATACCTCATTTACATCTCTTAGGACACCCCACCAAACGCCTTCCCGGCAATGTGAGCGTAGCGGTAGAATATGTAGAAGGCGAATCAATGCTCCTTTTCCTCGACATGGAAGGAATTCAGATCGCCAGCGGTTCAGCTTGTATTTCGCGTTCTTTAAAAGTGTCCCATGTTATGTTAGCTATGGGGATCGATGCGGCTACCGCCCAAGGTTCTCTGCTCTTCAGTCTGGGAAGACAAAATACTGAGGCCGATATAGAGCGCATTTTAGAAGTTTTGCCCCCTATTGTGGAGAGATTGAGGAATATGTCCCCTTTATATCGTAAAGCTATGGCGAAAAAAGGATAAAATAAAAAGGAGTGAAAAATAATGTACAGTCCCAAAGTTATGGATCATTTCCGTAATCCCCGTAATGTGGGTGTCATTGAAAATGCCGATGGCATCGGGGAAGTAGGCAACCCAGTTTGTGGTGACATGATGACTTTCTATATAAAAGTCAAAGATAACATTATCGAAGACATTAAATTTCAAACTTTTGGCTGTGGCGCGGCTATTGCCGTTTCCAGTATGGTCAGTGAATTAGCTAAAGGGAAGACCATAGAAGAAGCTTCTAAAATTACCAATAAAATGGTAGCGGAAGCCTTGGAAGGGCTGCCCAAACAGAAGCTCCACTGCTCCAATTTAGGTGCCGACGCTTTACAAAAAGCCATCCAAGATTATTTGCAAAAGACCGGGAAAACACCTGCCGTAAAAGCCGAGGAAAAAAAGTGTTATTGCCCAGTTTGTGACATGGAAAATCCTATGGAAGCTGAATTTTGTACAGGTTGCGGACGAGAACTTCCCCATGATGAGCATTAAAAAATCAGCCTTCTAAAAACCAATCTGCCTATTTAAAATCAATTAGCGGAGGAACCATGAAGGTCTTTTTGAGTGAAGTTATTCATCCAGCGGCCGTGGCCCTTCTGGAGAAAAATGCCCAAATTGTGCGGCCGCGAGATAATTCGCGAGCATCTTTCTTGGAAGCTCTGCAGGAAGTAGAAGGGATTATTGCCCGCAAAATTCATATTCGCGCTGAAGAAATGGACCACGCTCCTAAGCTAAAAATCATCGCTCGTCATGGAGTAGGCTTGGACTCAGTAGATCTTGCCGAAGCTACTCGGCGAGGAATTTTAGTCACTTACACCCCAGGAGAAAACAGAGAGTCCGTAGCGGAGTTGGCCATTGCTTTTATGCTTTCTTTGGCCCGGAAAATACCCCAAGCTCAAGCAGCCATGCATTCCTTACCCAAAGGGGAATTGGGTCAATTCACCGCCCTTTTAAATAAATTCCAGCTCACTGGCCGGGACCTTGAGGGCAAGACTTTAGGCATAATTGGTACGGGCCGCATTGGGTCTACCGTGGCCAGGAAATGTGCCGCGGCCTTTGATATGCAAGTGAAAGGATACGATCCCTATGTTTCTGCTTCGGTTATGGAATCATTTAAAACAGAGAAAGTGGAGAAATTAGGAGAATTACTCCCCCAAGTTGACTTCCTGACTATCCATTGTCCATTAACCACGGAAACTTATGGAATGATTGGAGAAAAAGAATTGGCCCTAATGAAAAAGGGGGCTTATGTAATTAATACGGCCCGCGGCGGAATTGTCCATGAGCAGGCTCTTTACCGCGCCCTTTGTGCAGGTCATATAGCAGGAGCTGCTCTTGATGTTTGGGAAGTTGAACCTCCTGATCCTGCTGATCCTTTGCTAAACCATCCGCAGGTAATAGCCACTCCGCACTACGCCGGCACCACAGAAGAAAGCCTTTACCGCGTGGGTATGGCCGCTGTCGCCGAAGTATTACGAGTTCTGCGGGGCGATCCTCCCCAAAATCCAGTTAACCCTGAAGTATGGAAAAAATGATCGGCAATTAACAGGGTAAATAAAAAGCAATGATTCCCATCGTTTCTATTGTAGGCAAATCTAATAGCGGCAAAACAACCTTGATCGAAAAATTAATAGCCGAACTTGTTCGCCGCGGATATAAAGTGGCCACAATTAAACACGACGTGCACGGCTTCGAAATCGACCAAGAGGGAAAAGATAGCTGGCGGCATAAAAAAGCAGGGGCCCATACGGTGATCATTTCTTCACCCCAAAAATTAGCGCTTATTCGCGATGTCGACCACGACGCTGAGCTAACGGAATTGCGGGAAAAATATGTTCGGGATGTGGATATAATCCTTTCCGAAGGGTTCAAAAGGAATTCTCAGCCCAAAATCGAGGTCTTTCGTCAAGAATTAAACCAAGAACTCCTTTGTCAAAAAGAAGATAACTTAATAGCTATCGCCAGCAATAAGCCTTTCCAAATAGGCGTACCTTGCTTTGATATTAACGATGCCCGCGGCTTAGTAAATTTAATTGAAGAAAAGTTTCTTAAAAATAAAAGAAAGTAAGGGAAGGGTGTGGAAGGCGAATATCAGCAGCTCATGCGCGCCCGGCAAAATATCTATGATTTGCTGCGCTGTTTTTACCTTCAGGAACCTGCGGCCAACTTCTTAGAAGCCCTGCGGGAAATAGATTTTTTCCCCGCTTTATCCGGTTACCACCCTATCTTAGATAAAGGGTTGGACCTCCTCCGGCAAACTATTTTTGCCGCCCCACCGACCCATTTGGCTTCCTCACTAATTCCGGAATATACCAGGCTTTTTATCGGTCCCCAGCCTATTCCCCTTTATGAATCAGTTTACCGCTCTTCAAGCGGCCTCTTGAACCAAGAAGAGACTCTGGCCGTACGCAAATTTTATAAGGAGGCTGGCTTGTTAGTGCATCCCGCGTGCTCTATACCTGAAGACCATATCGGGACAGAATTAGAATTCGTTTTTTTTCTCTGTCAAAGAGCGGCTCAGGCTCAAGAAAAGAAAGAACAAGAATTTTGGGCAGAAATTCAATACCGCTTTTTCCGGGATCATTTAAGGCAGTGGATCAATCTTTTTTGCGATCGTTTATTCCAAGAAACGACGGCGCCTTATTACCAAGCAGTTTCTTTAATGACTAAAGGGTTCGTGGATTGGGATTATCAAGAAATTGTTTCTCATTTTGGCCCCGAACGCTGACCAGCGATTATTTTTAACTTGAACCGGAGCTATACTAAAATATTTATAAAAACTGATGGATGGGCAACCTAAAATCCTGACCTTCAGTAATACCTCATTGTAGGGCGGGTTTATTAAACCAGCAAGGTTGTATCGTAATGTCATCGCGAGGGAGCAATAGCGACCGTGGCGATCTCGTAATTTATGGAAAATAGGGGACGCAGATGAACGCAGATGAAAAAAGCAGGGAGCACGGAGCAGGGAGCAAGGGATGAAATTATTTATCGTTAAGCGCAAGGCGGGAGAGCGGAAGGGGAAAAAGCAAAATGCCTAGGGCAAAGCGCTAAGCGCATAGCGCAGAGCGAAAATCGAAAAGAAGTGCTGCCGTAGGAAAGTGATGCAGGGGCACATTTACGCAGAAAATAAGGTAAGTCAAAAAGGCAACTCCCCCAGAGGGCGCAGAGCACACAGAGAAAGAACTGTAAAATATTTTTTAAAAAATTATATTCCCTGAATGGCTGTGCCTGGTTGATTGTTGATTAAGGATAAAACGTAGGGCAAGCCTTTATGGCTTGCCGAAAATGCGGCCAGGGATGAACCCTTGCCCTACAATTCCTCTATGTCATTAGGAAGGAGCGTAGCTCTATGCTACCCACGCTGCGCTCGCCATGACGAAAAGGTGGTGGGTACCCAGTCTCATCGGCGAGAAGGGATGGTGAGGTAATATTCCTAACTTGAATAAAATATGTAAACCAAAATAAATCGTATATTCTGAAAAGGAGTTTGTGTATGCCTAACAATCCCGCATTAAAGAAAAGATTAGCGGAATTAGAAAAAAGAGCTTGGAATGTTTCGGCCATTGAAGCCAAACTAAAGAAACTTGCTCAAGAAGGTATACCAGCCAAAGATCTGCACCAGAAGGAAATCATTAAAAGCAAGGATGAAATCTTGGAGCGCGTTCAGTTGCGGGCTGAAGAATACGAATTTTTAACCCATAGTTGCGCGAAAGGCTCCGCTTTAGCCATCATGGAAGAATTTGGCCTTGGCCACCTGGAGATTATTAAGGCGCTTTCGCCTTTCCCTGGATTTGGGATGATGGGATATATATGTGGAGCAGTTACGGGTAGCCTTATTGCTTTAGGGCTCTACTTTGGCAGCAATAACTTATTGGATTACGAAGGTAACGGGCGGGCCATTTCAGCTGCGCGTCGGTTTATCCCCCGCTTCGAAAAAGAAGTTGGTACTATTTTATGCCCCAAAATACAAGAAGACTTAATATTTGGTAAGTATATGGACCCTCGAGGTAGCCAGGAAAATTTTCAAGCCTTTCAGAAGGCAAAAGGCTACGAAAAGTGTGCTTTGCTCCCGGGAATAGGAGCCAGAATCGCCTCCGAAATAATTATCGAAGCCATGGAAGAATCGCTATCTTCTTGAGCCAGACTGGGGTCTTATGATCAAACCAAAGGCCTCTTCTTATTTCCGAAGTTATTTCATCATTCCCAATTTTTTAACCAATTTCATAATTTTTAAACTTAGAACAAATTTATCTATGCCTAAACATTGCCTCTCCCTCTGTATTAAATATTTGGAAGCTCTTTAAATTTTGTTAAGCAACTCCTACTCTCTTTTGCTAAAAGTAAGCAAGTATGTGCCAGATTAATTTATTATTTTTTCTGGATGGCTTTCTCTGGGTGATTAAGGATAAAACTTAAGGCAAGGGACAAGCCCTTGCCCTACAATATCCACTCTCAACTTGGCAAAGGGAGAGGAGAGGATATTTTAGGTAAAACTATTCTTGCTAAGCATTCCGATAACCAGTATAATCCTGGCAAGTAAAACCATGAAAAGAGGGAAGCCATGGGCTTTAGTTGTGGGATAATCGGTTTGCCCAATGCCGGAAAATCGACCATTTTCAATGCCCTGAGTGCCGCTCGGGCCGAAGTGGCTAATTACCCCTTTTGTACTATTAATCCTCATCAAGGAATCGTGGCCGTTCCTGATGAGCGTTTAGAAAAGCTGGCCCAAATTCTCCATCCGCAAAAAGTGACACCCACGGTTTTAGAATTCTGGGACATAGCTGGATTAGTTAAAGGGGCCAGTCAAGGTGAAGGGTTGGGGAACAGATTCTTAGGCCACATCCGGCAAGTCGATGCTTTAGCTCATGTGGTGCGTTGCTTTGAAGCGCCAGATGTTGTGCATATATACGGCACAGTTGACCCCCGCCGCGACATAGAAATCGTCCAAACAGAACTAATTCTTGCTGACCTACAAACCATAGAGAGACGCTTGACAAAGACCTCTCATCAGGCCAAAGTTGGTGACAAAAAGGCCGCGGGGGAATTACCTTTGGTAAAGAAGATCTACGACCATTTGGCCAAAGGCTTTCCTGCAGCCGCCTTAAACATCTCTCCGGCAGAAAGAAAAATCCTTTTGGAATGGGAGCTCCTTACAGCTAAACCTTTGTTTTATGTGGCCAACGTTAGCGAAAAAGAACTAAAAGAAAAATTGTTCCTTCCCCAAGTAGAAGCCATAGCTGCCCGAGAAAAGGCCCCTTTAGTAATTATCTGCGGTGACTTAGAAGCGGAATTAGCTGAATTGCCCCCGGCAGAACGGGAAGAATTTTTAAAAGATATGGGCTTAAGAGAATCGGCCTTGCAGCAGTTAATTCGCGTTGGCTATCAGCTTCTGAATCTGGTTACTTTTTATACTACCGTGGGCACCGAGGTAAGAGCATGGACGATTCCGGCGGGCACGCGCGTTCCGCAAGCAGCAGGGAAAATTCATTCGGATATGGAAAGAGGCTTCATCCGCGCCGAAGTTATTCCTTTTAATGAATTTATTAAAATCGGTTCTATGGCCCTAGCCCGAGAAAAGGGAGTAATTAGAATCGAAGGTAAAGATTATATCGTTCAAGATGGCGATATCTTACATATTAGATTCCAGGTTTGAAGAATTTACTTTCCTTTTATGGTGCAGGCTAAATTCATTTTGCCGGTTGGTTTAATTGCTATCTCTCTGGCTTCCGTCCTTATTAAAATCTGCGAGGCTCCTCCGCTAATTATTGCCGCTTATCGTTTGGGATTAGCTACCTTAATCTTGCTTATCCTCTTTCCGAAAAGCGCCATTCGGGGACTAAGCTTCCTGTCCCGGAAAGAATTTTTATTATGCTTTCTGGCCGGAATCTTCCTCTGCTTCCATTTTGCCTTTTGGATTACTTCCTTGAAATATACCTCGGTAGCCAGTTCGATAATTTTAGTAACCACCAACCCCATTTTTGTCGCTTTGGCTTCCACTTTTTTCTTTCGCGAAAAAATCTCCTTGATCCTTCTTTCCGCCATCCTTTTAGCTATCTTAGGAGGGGTGCTAATTGCTTGGGAAGATTTTACCAAAGGGCGAGATAATCTGTGGGGAGACGCCTTAGCCCTGGCTGGGGCAGTTATGGCTTCCGGCTATTTGTTAGTAGGAAGAAGAATTAGACAAAAATTAGAGTTGGTCCCTTATATCACTTTAGTTTACGGAGTGGCCGCAATATTTTTGATTACTCTGGCCCTGCTCAACGGCGACCTTTTCTTTAATTATGCGGCGCGTGATTATATTATCTTTTTTCTATTAGCCATTTTTCCTCAATTAGTCGGCCATACTTCTTTAAATTGGGCCCTAAAATTTTTTTCGGCTACTTTAGTGGCCGTGATTATATTGGGTGAACCTATAGGAGCCACTATTTTGGCCTATATTTTCCTTGCCGAGCCATTAACCAAACAAATCTTCTGGGGCGGAACTTTGGTCCTCATGGGTATATACTTGGCCGCCCGTGAAGAAGCCAGGTCAGGTAGGTTATGAAAACGCAGTATTTTTTAAATTTTTTAATATTTTTTCTTTTGGCCATAGCTGCTTGTGCTCCCCTTGCCAAAGAAAGGTATTATGCCCCTCGCCTGGGAGAAGAAGAATTCTGGCAGTACCGGGAGGTGGGTTTAGCCTCTTGGTATGGTGCCGAATATCATGGTCGGCCAACGGCCAATGGCGAGATATATGATATGTATGCCTCCACTGCCGCTCACCGCACTCTCCCCTTCCATACTATAGTTCGCGTAGTGAACCTGGAAAACGGGAAAGCCACTAAAGCTCGGATCAACGATCGCGGGCCCTTTATTCCTGGTCGGATTATTGACCTTTCGCGGAAGGGCGCCCAAGAAATTGGGATTCTAACCACAGGCACTGCCCGCGTTTCTCTGGAAGTGATCGGTTTTACCGGTAAATCTCCTCCTTCCTTGGAAGGAACTTTTACTATTCAAGTAGGCGCTTTTGCAGAGAAAGAAAATGCCTGGCGTTTACAAGAACGGTTGCAAAAAAGATATGATCGAGTCCATATCGCCCTTTGGGAGAACAATAACCAGCGCTTCTATAGAGTGCGGGTGGGATCCTTCCGCACTGAAGCCGAAGCGCGGCGCTACGGCGAATTTCTGCGTCAAGAAAACTTGCCGGTTTTTATAGTAAGAGAAGATTAAGTAAATTTTTTTTCTAAGGAAACTGTGCTATATTAATTGGCAATTCTGAATTGAGGGTCGGCCATGAAATTAAAAGAGAAATTAAAATTTTATCTGCCTTTTATAATTTTAGTATTCACCTTTTGCCCATTAAGACTCGCCTTTTCTTTTTCCTTAGAAGGACGGGTTAAAGAATTCACTCTCCAAAACGGAATTAAAGTGCTCCTCTTAGAACGCCGGCAGGCACCCACAATAGCTCTCTATATCCGCTTCCGCGTGGGGGCAGTGGACGAAAACTTAGGGATGACGGGAACTGCTCACCTCCTCGAACATCTCCTTTTCAAAGGGACTAAAACTTTAGGAACTAAAAATTATGCCGCGGAAGAAAAAATTCTTAATAGGATAGATTCTATTGGCATGGCTCTCGATGCTGAAAAAGCCAAGGGCGAAAAAGCTAATCAAGAATTCATTAAATATCTGCAAAAAACTCTGCAAGAACTCACCGAAGAACACCGCAAATTAATAATTAAGGATGAAATTGAGCTCATTTACTCCCAAAATGGGGCCGTAGGCTTCAATGCTATGACCAGTGTTGATACAACCACTTACGTGGTGAATCTTCCGGCCAATCGTCTGGAACTCTGGGCACGCATTGAATCCGACCGCATCTTAAATCCTGTTTTGCGGGAATTTTATTCTGAACGGGATGTGGTCATGGAGGAACGTCGCCGTTCATACGACTCCCAACCCCAGCGCAAATTAATGGAGCATTTTTTAGCCACTGCTTTTTTGGCTCATCCTTATGGGCGACCAATTATTGGTTGGGCTTCCGATATTCAATTTTTGGATAAGCAGCGCACCGAACAATTTTTCCGCACTTATTATTCCCCAGAAAATATGGTTATCACTATAGTTGGCGATCTATCGCCCGAATTAACAATTTCTTTACTCAAAAAATACTTTGCCCGTATTCCCCGAAAAGTTCTCCCCCCTCCGCTACCTACCAGAGAACCAGAACAATTGGGCGAACGCCGCCTTAAAATCATGGCTGACGCTCAACCTGAATTAATCATCGGTTTTCATAAACCTAATCCTCCCCATCCGGATGATGTAGTTTGCGAAGTCATTTCCGGTTTATTAAGTTACGGACGTACCTCCCGCTTTTACCAAAAATTAGTTGAAGAAAGGAAAATTGCGGTAGATATTTCTACTTCCAGTAACTTTCCGGGCGTGCGTTATCCCAACCTCTTTGTCATCTTCGCTACGCCGCGTCATCCCCATACTACAGAAGAGTTAGAGAAAGCGATATACAAAGAGCTGGAAGAATTAGCCACTACACCGGTTTCCGAAAGGGAATTAAAGAAAATTCAAAATCAAATCCAGGCTGATTATTTGCGCCAACTTAGTTCTAATTCTAAACTGGCCTACTGGCTTTCTTACTATCAATGCCTCTTTGGAGATTGGCGCTTCCTCACCCAAAGACTAAAGGATTATGAAAAAGTAACCCCGGAAGATGTTATACGGGTGGCCCGCCAATATTTCCAAGAGCGGAACCGCACGGTGGGCGTCTTAATCAAATCTGGAGCCAAGAAGGAGGAAAGATAAATTGAAGCGCTGGCAGAGCCCAATCTATTTCTTTGCCCTTTGTTCTTTAATTTTAGGCATCTTCTTGTTTCAGGCTTACGCGCAAGAAGAGGAGCTCCTTATTCATCCCCGCGACATGAGATTTCCTCCCCTTTCCTTTACGCCTCCCCAACCGGAAAGACTTCAGCTTTCTAACGGCCTGATCCTCTACCTCCTGGAAGACCCAGAATTGCCTTTGATCACCCTTTCTGCGCTGATCCGTTCCGGATCAATATACGACCCTCCCCAGCTCAGCGGGCTGGCTAATTTGACAGCTACCGTTTTGCGCACCGGAGGCACCACCCGCCAATCACCCCAGGCCATAAATGAAGAATTAGAGTTCATGGGCGCCCACTTAGAATTTTCTATGGGGCGCGAGTCAGCAGGAATTCATCTTTCTGTTCCTCAAAAGAACTTCCGGCAGGCCTTAAACATTTTGGCAGATTTGTTAATAAACCCAGGCTTCGATCCAGACCAGATTGACTTAGCCAAAAAACAGGAGATAGAAAATATCCGGCGCAGCAACGATGACCCGGAAGAGATCGCTTACCGCGAATTTCGGCGTGCCCTTTACCGAGGGAACCCGCGGGGGCAAATACCTACCATAGAGTCTATTGAAAGAATCAAACGCGAAGATCTAATTTCTTTCCATCGCCGATTCTTTAAGCCCAACAATACCATTTTAGGCATCTCCGGCGATTTCCAAAAAGCCGAAATATTAACTCTCCTTGAAGAAACCTTCCGCAGGTGGGAGCGTTCTCTTATCGAACTTCCCCTTATTCCTCCCCCTTCCCCTGCGGATAACAAGATGATCTTTTACGTACCTAAAGACTTACCTCAAGCCACGATTTTGGTGGGCCATCTTTCTCTTCCCTTGGGTCATCCCGATTACATTCCTTTTAAGGTATTAAATTTTATTCTGGGCGGCGGGGGTTTTAATTCCCGGTTGGTTCAAGAAATTCGCTCTAACCAAGGATTGGCTTATAACGTGGGTAGTTTTTACCAGGGTCGGGTGGATTACGGAGTATTTGGAGCTTTTTGCCAAACTAAATCTTCGGCAACTCATAAAGTAATTTCTTTAATTTATGAAACCATAAATAATTTAAAACAGAAAGCCCCTACCGCGGCGGAATTGGATTGGGCTAAGCAGGCCCTGGTAAACAAATATATTTTCTCTTTTGCCTCCGCGGCCAGTATTGTCAGTCAGCGGATGCAGTTAGAGTATGACCAAATGCCCAGCGATTATCTGGAAAAATATCCCCACCTGGTGGCCGCAGTCAGGCTTAGCGACTTGGAAAGAGTAGCCAGTAAATATCTCCTTCCCGAAAAATCTATTCTCCTGGTAGTAGGGAAAGAAGAAGACTTCGAAAAACCTCTCTCTGCCTTAGGACCCGTGCATAAAATCTCTCTGCCCAAATACGAATAAGGAGTCTTCATCATGAAATTTCTCCTAATTCAGCCTCCCTACCCATTTTCGGAATTCCCGAAACCTTCTTTGGCTCTTATGTCCTTAGGCGCCGTCTTAAAAGAGAATGACGTAGAAGTAAAAGTCCTCGATCTACTGGCTACCCGTTTTTCCTGGTCCAAAATCGAAGATTCTGTTAACCGATTTCAGCCTGATCTGATCGGCATCACCAGCGTCACCATGAATTTCCCTGTGGCCTTAAAAATAATCAAATATTGCAAGAAAATTTCTCCGGAAACCTTGACCATTATGGGTGGGCCTCATGTAACTTTCATGGCGGAGGAAGTCCTCCAGCAGCATGAAGAAGTGGATATCATTGTCCAAGGAGAAGGGGAAGAGACTGTTAAAGAAATTTGTCGATTGGCGCCCCAAAAAGAATTAGCTAAAATTAAAGGTATAGCCTTTCGGCAAAATGGTAAAATGCAGATTAATGAAGATCGGCCTTTCATTGGCGACTTAAACTTGCTTCCTAATCCCGAGCGGACTCTTTTCCCTATTTCTCGGTATTTAGCCATGAAAGTTCCCGCCAGCATTCTTACGAGCCGAGGATGCCCAGTAGGGTGTTCATTCTGCGTGGGTTATCGGATGACGGGGCAGAAAGGACGTTTTCGTGATCCCCAACGGGTAGTAGACGAAATCGAAGCCGCCCTTAATTTGGGTTTTGAGGAAGTTTGTTTCGATGATGATCTTTTTACCCGCCAGCGAAGCCATGTCCTGGGCGTTTGCCAAGAAATAAAGAAACGTGGCCTAAGATTCCCTCTGTATCTTTTCGCGCGTGTGGATACCGTAGATGAGCCCATTTTGCGCGAACTGCGGAGCGTGGGCTGCTCCATGATTTGCTTTGGTTTAGAATCGGGCAATCAAAAAATTCTTGATCAAGCCCATAAAAGAATAACCTTGGCTAAAATCCGCCAGGCCATAGAAATTTGCAAACAAGTGGGCATCTCCCCTTTTGGATCTTTCATCCTCGGCCTCCCTGGAGAAACCCGGGAGACGATGGAAGAAACGCTGGCCTTCGCTCAAAGCCTGGGTATCCCTTATGGCTTTCATTTGCTCGCTCCTTTCCCGGGCACGAGAGTCAGAGAGCGAGCCGCAGAGTATGGCCTTAAAATTCTGACCGACGACTGGTCTCTTTATGATGCGGACCATGCAGTAACCGAGACGGCCGAGCTTCCGGCCAAGGCGGTTGAAGAATTTGCCCAAAAATTCTTTAGCGGACTAAATAAAGAGATCGAAAGGATGAAGCAAGCTACCTTGGCCGGAGCCTATAACGGACCATACAAGGAAGAAATGGAAAAAAGGCTGGAGATTGATTTTGCCTGGCAACTCCTCTCCCGTGACCTCTTGGAAGAAAAAGGAGAAATCAAAAATTATTTGGCCATAGATGTTGAAGACTCTCTAAAAAAATTGGCCGAGGAATTAGCACGGGAAACTTCCTATCCTTTACCCTTTGTGGAAAAGAAGCTTGCCGATTTCTTCCAAAAGAGGTTAATCATCTGCCAAAATAAAGCAGATTCTTTTAAATGGCATTGGCGAGATGACTAAAAAGAGAATAATCATCCCTCTTTTTCAGCTTTTTTCTGTCTTCTTTTTTGCCCAATTTGCCCTAAGCGAACATGTGATTCTCCCTAACCATTTGCCTGTCTTAATATTAACCAATTCAGGTACTTCCTCTGTGGCTATTGATTTATGGGTTAAAGCTGGCTCGCGTTATGATCCGCCGGGCAAAAGCGGTTTGGCTCACTTTGTAGAGCATCTCCTTTTTAAAGGAACTACCCAAAGAACTTCTACTGCTATCTCCAAGGAAATTGCCGGTTTAGGGGGGAGAATGAATGCTTATACTCTTTGGGATTACGTTCAGCTTCATATCTCGGTTTTGCCTCAATACTTACCGAGGGCTTTAGAAATTTTGGCCGATATCGTGCAAGACTCCTTATTTGCTGAGGAGATGGTGGAAAAAGAAAGAAAAGTGATCTTAGAAGAAATCTCCCTGGCCAACATTTATCCCCCCAGCTACATTTTAAATCTGATTACCCAGACTCTTTTTGAGGGAAGCCAGCTTGGTCAGCCTATAGCAGGTACGAAAGAGACCGTAAGGGAAATCAATCGGGCGGAGTTATTTCAATTTTATAAGACCCATTATCTCCCCAATAATTCTCTTTTAACTGTGGTAGGTAATATAGATCCGCCAAAAGCCTTGGCCGAAATAAAAGATAAGTTATCTTCCTGGCCTGCCGGTCCTGCTCTTCCTCCACCTCCGGCCCCTTCCTCCAAGAGCGAATTTCAAGAAGTTTATAAGAGAAAATTTTTAGACCAGGCGATCGTGGTAGTGGCTTTGCCAGCAACCAGCTTGACTGATCAGGATCGGCCTGCTTTTGAGATTATCAATGCCCTTTTAGGAGGCGGGGCGCATTCGCGGCTTTACCAAGAAATTCGGGAAAAACACGCTCTCTCCTATCTCGTTGGTTCGATTTACTATCCTCTTGCCGATACTGGCATTTGGGCTACTTATGCCGGGACGGAACCAGGAAATGTACCGAAAATTAAATCTATCTTTTTGCACCACATCAAAAAGATTCAGGAAGAACCTCTATCTGCCGAAGAGCTCTCCCAAATTAAGGGCTATTTATATGGCCGTACGGTAATGCGCTTGGAAAATAATTCTGCTTTGGCTGACTTTTTGGGCCCGCAATTATTATCCGGCAAGTTTATATCCCCTCAAGAATTTTTGGACCACATTAAGAAAGTTAGTGCCCAAGATGTTCAGCGCGTCGCCCAAAAATATTTTCGGGAAGAGAATCTTTGTCTCTTCATTTTGAAACCATACCCTGGCCTACGATTTTTCCGCAGCCTATTTTAATTTGAAAAACTATCGTTCCTGTGCAAAGAACATAGGATGGTTTAGTGGACCCTACCTAAAATAAAAGGCTAATAACTAGAAAAAAGAATAGCAATATTTTTCAAAAATTCAATAAAAGCCATTAATATCTATTGATCTTCTTCCAAGAAATAAACAAATTCCCCTCCCAGGAGAAGAATTGTCGAAGAATAAAAGACCCAGAAAACAAAAATGATCAAAGTACTTAGTGAGCCATAAAAAAAAGAGTACTGAGCAAGATGAACTACATACCAGGTGAAAAGATGCTTAGCCAATTCCCAGAGCAGACTAGCGAAAAGAGCTGCTTGAAGAGCTGAACTAATGCGAACCTTTTTATTAGGAATGATTTTGTAAATTAAAAAAAACATGGCATAGCTAAAGAAAAAAGGAAGCAGATACTTCAGTATCCACTTAATAATAGGTCCTATCGCCACAGGAATCAGTCCTTGGTAATCCTGAAGGAAAATGATCATGGAGCTAAGAAGCAAGCTGACCAGAAGGAAAATTCCTGTAAATAGAATCATCAATAGATCAATCCCGATTCCCTGCAACATGCCCCTGTTTTTTTCTGCCTTTAATACAATATTAAGAGCTATTCGCAAACAATGGAAGACCCACGTGGAAAACCAAATTAAACCTATAAATCCTAAAATTCCCACAATTTTACGGCTTTCCATTAAACTCATGAGCATTCCTATTATCTTTGGATCCAAGGTTGGAGCTACATTTTTTAGATAACCCCGGATATGATTGATCACTTCTTGATGGTTATATAAATAAGTCCCCACCAGCGCCAATAGCAGAAGGATAAAAGGAATTAAGTTTATGAGGATGTTAAAAGCAATCCCTGAAGACAAGAAAAATCCATTATCCTCATTGAATTTTTTCAGTGCCTTCCAGAGCAGACCGAATTTCACGGGAAATTTTTTAAGCATTTTTAATCTCATCAATTAGCCTCCATTAAGATTCCTCCAGTCCAGATCCACAAGGAAATAAATTCCGAGCATGTCGACCAGAGTTGCCGGGATAATGATTTTAAGAGCCATATAATCTAATATGTATGTAAGTTGATTATGAATTATCCATAGAAGGGTAAAAAGCCAGGAGACTTTAGCTCCGACCGTGAAAGAGTCCTAAGCGGCCCGCGAGGCAAAATCTCTGAGTCTTTTAGCAATCTGTGGATAACTCATCTGTTTTAACCCTTTTGAGTAATTTTTAAAAAGCTCCTCCCATCTTAAACTGGGGCCTTTATTTTCTTTTCAGGGATAGAAAGAGCAACTATCTTTTCTCTAATAAGATTTATTCCAATCCTTATTCTATCAAAAAATAAGCCGTAACACAGCTAACAGTCGGATTAAACTTGCTGTATTTTTTGTCCTCCTTTTTTTATCAAAATGCCCTGGAGGAGGTAATGTCCTTTTTCTGGTTGAAAAATTTATTGAATTAGTTGGACATATATCCCAGCATACATAGCGGGCAAAACAACCTGGTTTTGTTATTTTATCCCGTCTTAAAATGGCACCCATCACTGCTGGAGGACAGGCCGTGAAAAATTTCTGGCATTGGCCTATATTTTGAAAGGATTAATTGCCTCGATGCTATCGACACTCCAGAAAAAAATCAATGCAAAAACACCAAAAAATGCAAATCCGATAGTATTGGTCAGGGCCAGTTTTTTGGTAATCAGGGAAGTTATTTGATCCTGAGTTCCGAATTCGTTTAACTTTTTTCCAAGTCAGATTTTGTTTTAAGATCAAATAACTCTTCTAATTTTTTCTCCGGCCAACCGTTGGCCTGACCGAACAGCCTAAACATCACTCCGCTTTCTATTATTAGTTCTTTAATCAAATCCCCCTCACCCCTCTTTGCTAAAGAGAGTTTGTCATAATTAATCATGGCATTATCTGGCAATGGTCTAACGGTTTGGCTACCATTTTTAAGGTAATGGCAAAAAGATTGTTATATTTCATGATTTGTCGTATGCTAAGCAGAATTACAAGGATTTTCAAGAAGCTCTTAGATTTGAACTGAGAAACTTATTAGCGCGGGTCTAGTTTTTTTATTTTGGATTTTCTCGCTTAGAATATTGCTTAATTTAAAAGCGGTTTAACTTAGCGTGGCTTTTCCCATATAGGTCAGTTCTCCGATCAATGACTAACTTACCCTATTTCCCCCAGCCGACACAAGTAATGTTACAATAGCCAATTTTTCAAAAAAATTTGACATTTTCTTTTATCTTTAATAGGATTAATAACTTAAATTAAAAAGAAAGGAAACTTTCAGAGATATTAAGATTGCCCAAAAAGTTTTTCTTTAGTTTTTTGTCCATTACCTTAGCGTCTCTAACGGGAATTTTTATTTATTCTTCTGCTGAAGGAAATTCTAAAAAAGCGATTCGGGTATTGATTTCCCGCGATATACATCAACTTAAGATTGCGGGGATTCGCTTAACCATAGAGGTAATACCATCAGGACGTCGATTATTTATAAACAGAGATGCTTTAACCGTATTTCGAGAAAAAGGACCATTTCTCCGGCTTAAAGAAAAAAGAATTTCAGGGAGTGGCTTTGTATTAACCCCAGCGCAGGGTTATTTACAAATTCTGGGCAGGAAATATGAAGGGAAAATTACCCTTTATCCTGGAAATAATAAAGATATCTGGATAATTAATGAATTACCCTTAGAAGAATATTTAGTAGGTTTAGTCAATAAGGAAATATCTTCCCAATGGCCCTTGGCGGCCGTGAAAGCTCAGGTGGTAGCGGCTCGCACATATGCTTATTATCAGAAAGAAAAAAGAGCGGATAATCTCTTTGATGTAGAAGCTACAGTTAATGACCAAGTTTATGCTGGGGTTGACTTTGAAGATGAGCGAGCTAAAAAAGCTGTTAGAGAAACAGCAGGGGAAGTAATTCTGTACCAAGGAAAGCCAATTTTTGCTGTTTATCATGCTTGTTGTGGAGGAAAAACAGAATCACCTGCTTATTTATGGTCTGGAGATTATCCTTATTTAAAGAGTATTTCCTGTCTTTATTGCCTCGATTCTCCGCACTTCCTTTGGAACTACCAATTAGAGATTGATAAATTAGAAAAAATTTTGCAGGAAAGAGGAAACGGTCATCTTCCAATCCAAGAAATCTTAGCGGGCCCCCGAAATGAAAGCCAAAGAATTACTAAAATTATCATCAGAAGAGATGGCCATGATTTAGAAATTCCTGCTCCTGAATTTCGCCAGCTCTTAGGTTATGATCAGCTCCGCTCGACAAATTTTTGGGTCAAAAAAGTAAACAGGACCTTTTCTTTTGCCGGTTTGGGCTGGGGGCATGGAGTGGGCTTATGCCAATGGGGAGCCAAAGGCATGGCGGAGACTGGCGCGGATTACCAAAGTATTATAAAATACTATTATCAAAATGTGGAAATAGGAAAAAAATTTTGATGAAAATTCAAGAATTCGACTATCATTTACCTCCCGAACTTATAGCTCAGCATCCTGTTCCCCAAAGAGATCAATCTCGGCTTTTGGTCTTGAAGCGCCAGGAGAAGACTTGGGAACATAGAATCTTTGCTGATTTACCCCAATATTTAAATCCCGGGGACCTCTTGATTATAAATGATACTAAAGTAATTCCTGTCCGTCTTTATGGGAGAAAAGAGAGTGGGGGAAAGGTAGAAATTCTCTTGGTAAAGGAAGTTAGAAATGGAGACCAAATGGTAGCTGAAGGTGACGGCGATGGAACTATCTTAGAGAGATGGCCTAACCTTTGGCAATGTTTGGTGAAGGGCGCCCACAAGCTGCGCGAAAATACGCCTGTATTTTTTGACGAAGAGTTGTCAGGAATTCTTCTCCGACCCATATCTTCAGGCTTATGGCTCTTAGGCTTTCCCGAAGGAGTTGATTTCAAGAAAAGATTGGGGGAGATAGGCTTTCCTCCTCTGCCTCCTTATATCAAACGCAATGGCGATTCCAAGCGCAAAGCAGAGGATCTAATTCGTTACCAAACTGTTTATGCTCAGCAAGAAGGCTCTATCGCCGCCCCCACCGCGGGCTTGCATTTTACCCCGGAACTTTTAGAAAGGATAAAAGAAAAGGGAGTGCTCATCCTGCCCATTACTCTGCACGTTGGGTTGGGGACTTTCCTCCCCGTGAAAAAAGAAGAGGTGGAAAATCATCGCCTGCCGGCAGAATCCTTTGTCATTCCTGATTCTACGGCCGCAGCCCTAAATAAGGCACGCAGCTCTAAACAAAGGATTATCGCTGTGGGCACAACTGTAACCCGCGCCCTGGAATCTGCCCTGACGGAGAAAGGTGAAATTAAACCCGGGCCCGGAGAGACAAATCTATTCATTATCCCCGGATATAAATTTAGGATCATCGATTGCTTAATTACTAATTTTCATCTTCCCCGCTCCACCCTTTTAATGTTAGTCTATGCTTTTGGCGGGAAAGAATTTATGAGAAAGGCTTATGCCGAAGCAATTAAAGAAAAATATCGGTTCTATAGTTACGGCGACGCCATGTTCATAATTTAAAATAAAGGAAATCTAAGTGAATCACCATGCAATTTGAAATATTTAAAAAAGATTCGGCCACCTCTGCCCGATTAGGCCGCTGCCATACGGCTCATGGTAGCTTCCAAACTCCAACTTTTATTCCTGTAGGCACCCAGGCCACAGTCAAGGGTTTAACTCCCGAAGAGTTACGAGAAATGGGCACGGAAATAATTTTAGCGAATACTTATCACCTTTACCTTCGCCCGGGGCATGAAAGGATTGCCCACCTGGGAGGGCTGCATAAATTCATGCATTGGGACTACTCTCTCCTTACAGATAGCGGAGGATTTCAAATTTTCAGTCTTAATTCTTTGGTCCGAGTTTCCGACGAAGGTGTTCAGTTTCAATCTCATCTCGACGGCTCTACTCATTTATTAACTCCTGAGAAAGCCGTGGCCATTCAAAAATCTTTGGGAGCGGACATTATCATGTGCTTAGATGAGTGTCTTCCCTACCCGGCCACTCATGCCCAAGCTAAACGCTCTTTAAGACGTACTTTGAACTGGGCAAAAAGGTGCCAAGAGGCTTCGCGAGGAGCCCACCAGGCTCTCTTTGGCATTGTTCAGGGAGGAATGTATCCAGATCTACGCCAAGAAGGAGTTACCGAGCTACGCCAAATAGGTTTTGATGGCTATGCCTTGGGTGGCCTTAGCGTGGGTGAAAACAAAGAAGTTATGTATCAAATAATCGCGGAGACCGCTCCTCTCTTGCCGCTTGATCAGCCGCGTTATTTAATGGGGGTAGGCATGCCGGAGGATATTCTCTTCGCTGTTAAACAGGGTATAGATATGTTTGATTGCGTTTTGCCGACGCGCAATGCCCGGAATGGCATGCTCTTTACTAAACATGGCCGTTTGATCATTAAAAATGCGCGTTTTGCCGACGACTCTTTGCCAATTGAACCAGGGTGCGCCTGTTATACCTGTCGTTATTATTCCCGTGCTTACCTGCGCCATTTGTACCTGGCTGAAGAAATCCTGGCCGCGCGTTTACTGACCATCCATAATCTCTTTTTTTATATTAATTTTATGAAAGAAATCCGCCAAGCGATATTATCTGGAGAATTGGCCAATTTTAACGAAAAATTTGGTTATGCTTGGGAAAATATGGAAAAGTTAGAAGAGCTCTATCCCAACTCTTCTTGGGAAAGGGAGGATAGATCTCAGCGTCTATCAACTATATAAGGAGGTTAGTCCGATGTTTTTAGATTTGGCCTATGCCATGGGTAATGCCCCCGGGGGCGGGGGAGGAGCTGCTGGTTTAGGAAGCCTTGTTCCTTTGATTTTAATGTTTGTGGTTTTTTATTTCCTCCTCATCTGGCCCCAACAAAAGAAAGCCAAGGCTCATCGTCAAATTTTGGCCAGTTTGCAGAAAGGTGACAATGTCATAACTTCATCAGGCATTTACGGGACGATAACTGGCCTTACGGATACGGTGGTGACTTTGGAAATTGCCGAGAAGGTACGCATCAAAGTAGCCCGCAATTCTATTGCCGGCAAAGTTCAGGGACCAGTTTAATCTCGAGATCAACTGCCTAATTAAAACAGCAAGGAGAAATTTATGCGGCGGAGCATCCAATGGCGAGCTGGATTAATTATATTTTTTCTGGCGCTCTCCATTATCTATCTAATTCCCACCTTGGTCGACCCCTTGCCCAAATGGTGGACTAAAGTTTTACCTACCGAAAAAATCCATTTAGGCCTGGATCTGCGGGGCGGGATGCACCTGCTCTTAGAAGTAGAAGTCCAGAAGGCGGTGGAGAGCGCCTTGGATAAATATGCAAGCGACCTGAAAGAATCTTTGACCAAAAAAGGTATTCCCTTTCAGCGCATCGAAAGGTCAGCCGAGGGCAAAATCTCCGTGGTCCTTCCGGATGCGAAGGCCAACGACCGTTTTAGTCAGGTGCGGGCTGATCAATACGGCCATCTAAAAGTCTCCTCTTTTTTCGAAAAAGAGGGGCAATTCCACTATCTTTTGGAAATGAGTTCTCAAGAAATCCGCGCTGTGGAAGATTCGGCAGTCCGCCAAGCACTGGAGACTATCCGCAATCGGGTTGACCAGTTTGGTGTGGCCGAGCCCGTAATTGCCCCCCAAGGAGAGAATCAAATCTTAGTCCAACTTCCTGGCATCAAAGATCCCCAAAGGGCCATTGAACTAATCGGGCGTACGGCTCTTTTAGAATTTAAATTAGTTGATGAAGAAAACAGCTTAGAGGAAGCTCTGAAAGGGAATATTCCTCCGGGCTCGGAAATCCTGTATCAAAAAATTGTAGATAAAGAAACTGGTGTTATAACCCGCCGTCCTTATCTGGTGAAAAAACGGGCTTTGATGACTGGAGATGTGCTGGTAGATGCCCGCATGCGCATAAAGTCTGACTTTAATGAGCCTTATGTTTCTTTGGACTTCGACGCTCGCGGGGCTCGTCTGTTTGATCAAATAACTGCTGAAAATGTTAAAAAGCGTTTGGCTATTGTCTTGGACAATAATGTTTATTCGGCACCGGTTATTCAAGAAAGGATCAGCGGTGGTAAAGCCCAAATTACCGGCTCCTTTACGGTAGAAGAAGCTTCGGATTTGGCCATTGTTCTTCGAGCTGGTGCCCTCCCTGCTCCAGTGAAGATTATCCAGAATGTGACCGTGGGCCCCTCTTTGGGGCAAGATTCAATTGAAAAAGGAATTCGTGCCGCCATTATCGGCGCCATTTTGGTAGTCGTGTTCATGGCCATCTATTACCGGATGTCCGGATTAATTGCCGACTGGGCTTTAGTGCTTAATATAGTTTATTTGATGGGCGCCTTGGCTTCTATGCGCGCCACCCTAACTCTCCCCGGAATCGCGGGAATCATATTGGCCATTGGCATGGCCGTGGATAGTAATGTTTTAATGTTTGAACGGATTCGAGAAGAATTACGCCTGGGAAAAACTGTCCGGGCAGCCGTAGATGCTGGGTATGACAAGGCTCTGTTTACCATTATTGACTCCCACGTGACTACTTTGATTACCGCCGTAGTCCTTTTCCAATTCGGCACCGGCCCGATTAAAGGCTTTGCCGTCACCTTGAGCCTGGGGGTGATCATCAACCTTTTCTCTGCCCTCATCGGCACTAAAGTTATCTTTGACTGGATAAATTACCGCAAGCAATTACAAACCTTAAGCATCTGAAGAAAGGAACTGCTTGATGGGTATCGAAATATTAGGTAAAACAAACATTGATTTCATCGGGTTTAGAAAATATGCTTTTATTCTTTCAGGTATCTTCATTGCTCTGGGAATTTTGGCCTTAGTTCTATTAGCTACAGGGCAAGCCAACTTAGGTATCGATTTTGCTGGTGGAACAGCTGTCCAATTAAAATTTGAAAAACCTTTGCAAATGGATAAAGCCCGTCACGTCTTGGAGGCTAATGGGTTTAAAGACAGCGAGCTGCAGCACTTTACCGAAGGGAATAAGCTTTTAATCCAGGTAAAAAAATCTACTACTGTTCCTTTAGGAAAAGTTGCGGATAAAATCGTGGAGATCTTTAGTAAGGAATTTAAGGATAATAAATTTGTGGTCGAGAGTTCTACGGAAATTGGGCCCAAAGTGGGCAAAAATTTGCAGCATGATGCTCTTATTGCGGTAATTATTTCTGCTATCGGCATGATCATTTACCTGGCTTGGCGCTTTGAGTTTTCCTTTGGGGTGGCAGCGGCCATAGCCACTTTTCACGATGTACTTACTGTCTTAGGTATTTTTAATATCTTGGGGAAGGAAGTAAACTTACTGTTAGTTACAGCTCTTTTAACTTTAGCAGGCTATTCTTTGACCGACACAGTAGTTGTTTATGATCGTATCCGAGAAAACCTGCGTCTACGCCCCCGCGACCCCTTAGGAGAGGTGATGAACCGTAGTATAAATGAGGTGCTTAGCCGAACTATTGTGACTACTATAACCGTGTTCTTGGTTTGTTTATCCCTCTTCTTCTTCGGCGGGGAAGTTATTCATGATTTTTCTTTAGCCCTGTTAATCGGCGTGTGTGTGGGGACATATTCGTCTGTATTTGTGGCTAGTCCCATTGTTTACGAATGGCGCAAAGGTCAGAAAATCCGAATCCGCACGCGCCGTTAAATCTTCCTTCCCTTTTAAAAATATCTTTTGCCGGGAGGCTGAAAATTTTTAAGCTTTTGCACTGCTTGGCGGAGTGTTTCCATTTTTTTGGGGAAAGCAAAGCGAACTTTTGTTTGGCCCTTTTCTGGCTGACTATAAAAACAGCTTCCGGGCACAGTAGCTACCCCGATTTTCTCTACTAAATAATAGGCACAATCGAAGTCATCTTTAAATCCGAAGTGGCCCACATCGGTCATAATATAATAAGCGCCTTGGGGCTGATAAACCCGAAAGTTAGCCTCGACCAAAGATTGTAGAAGATAATCCCGCCGTTCTTTATATTCGGCCGCCAACGTGTGATAATAATTTTGGCCAAAGCGCAAGGCTACTACAGTTGCTTCTTGGAGGGGATGGGCAGCTCCAACCGTAAGGAAATCATGGACTTTGCGAATAGAAGCCGTGAGCTTGGCCGAGGCTATCGCCCAACCCACGCGCCATCCTGTTAAGCTGTAGGTTTTGGACAGAGAATTAATCGTAATAGTCTGCTCGCTCACCCCGGGGAGGGAAGCAATACTCACGTGTTGGGCCTTATCATAAAGGATATGTTCATATATCTCGTCCGTTACGGCCACTACACCCCACTTTAAGCATAGATCAGCAATAAACTGAAGTTCTTCCCGCGTGAAGACTTTTCCCGTAGGATTATTGGGAGTGTTAATGATTATGGCTTTCGTTTGCTTATTGAAAGTGCGTTTTAGTTCCTGATCGTCAAAGTGCCAATCTGGCTCGTGGAGAGTGATATAGCGGGGTGTCGCTCCACAGAGGATGGTGTCCGGTCCATAATTCTCATAAAAAGGCTCAAAGACGATGACCTCTTCTCCAGGATTGACTATAGCCAGCAAGGAAGCAATCATACCTTCTGTAGCCCCGCAACAGACCGTAATCTCTTTTTCCGGATCCACCTTCAAGCCATTGTACCAAAAAAACTTTTCGGCAATGGCCTGGCGCAGGGCTGGTGTTCCCCAAGTTATGGCATACTGGTTTACATCGGCCCGAATGGCTCTTACCGCTGCTTCTTTAATTTCCTCCGGAGCAGGGAAATCTGGAAATCCCTGGGCTAAGTTCACCCCCTGGTGTTTGAGACAAAGCCGCGTCATATCCCTAATTACTGATTCCGTAAAACTCCGGGCTCGCTCCGCGGAAAAATCTCTCATTTCTTAAATCCACCTCTCCAAAGATTAACTTCGCTAAAATATATATAATACACTTTTCCTCGTCAATAAAGAAAAAAGCCAACCGGTAATCCGTCACTTAAAAGTGGGAAAAGTATGGCCTGCCCCTGGCCTGCCTCGGGCACTTACAAAAATAAAAATTCCTCTAATAATCCCACTCTTCAGTGAGGGATTACGCCGACCGTTGATCACTTTTTAAATTCTAGCTTAGTTGGCGGGAGGGAGAGAGGCTCATTAAAATGAGGCCCTTATTCTTTCATTGGTGTGGGCGGGAAAAAAATAAATCTCTCTTACATTTATTTAGAAAAAATATTGGCAATGTTTTCCTCATTTGGTAATATAGGGGAAAGCTACATATGAAAATGCTATTAAGAATAAAGATCTTTTTGGTCTTGATAGGTTTTATATATCCTCTGACTCTGCTCGCTTTTCCGCAGCCAGCAGAAATACAACAAATCCAAAATAATTTAGTAGGGAAATCAATAGGCGAAAGAATCGCTTTTTGGGCCGAAAAATTTGTGGGTACTCCTTATGACGAAGACCCGCAGGGAACTTATGTAACCCGTAAGGCTATTGTTGCTGATGATCGGGTGGACTGCATGTACTTTGTATTTCGCTCTGTGGAATTGGCTTTGAGCTCATCGCCTGAGGAAGCAATAAAAATTGCTCTGGAGAAGCGCTTTCATACCCAAGGAATTATTATCAATGGAGAAGTAATTAACTACGCAGACCGCTTGGCTTATGGGGAAGACATGATTTTTAGCGGAAAATGGGGTCAAGAAGTTACCTCCCAAATTGGCCAAGCTGTTCTCATCAAAGGACTTAGAGGAAAGGATTTATGGGCTATTCTCCCCCCTGATAATTTATTAAGTGGGACTAAAAATTTAAGAACAGGGGATTTAATTTTTTTTGTAAAATATCCTGAGCAGAGGCTAAAAGATGAAGGGATTGGCCATATGGGCATCATCAAAATTGAGAAAAAAAATGATCAAACCACAGTTTTTCTTATTCACGCTAGTGGCCTAAAAAATAAAGGTGGCGCAGTCAAAAAAGTTCCTTTGGCGGAATATCTAGCGCACATGCCCTTTAGGGGAGTAATGGTGACGAGGTTTGAATAATTGGAGAGGAGCCAAAAATGAAAGAAAATTTATTGCGGGAATTACAAAAACTGGGGCAAAGTATCTGGCTGGACAACCTTAGTTGGCACCTGCTGAATTCTGGAGAATTAGCCCGGTTAATTAATTTGGGAGTAAGCGGCGTTACTTCTAACCCTACTATCTTTCAAAAATCAATCTCGGGAAGTAAAGATTACGACTCGGCTCTCCAAAACTTATTACAGAAAGGTATCTATGCCGAAAAAGACCTTTTCTTAGGCTTAGCCTTAGAAGATGTTTCCCGCGCTGCTGATCTGCTTTGGCCAGTTTATCTCTCCAGCCAAGGCCGCGATGGCTTTGTAAGTATCGAAGTATCTCCGGAACTGGCTTACGATCGGGAGAAGACCGTAGCGGAAGCTAAGTTTCTTTTTGCCACCATCGGCAAGAAAAATATCTTGGTAAAAATCCCGGCCACACCCCCAGGAGTCTTGGCCATAGAAGACCTGATTGCCGAAGGAGTTAATGTCAACGCCACTTTACTCTTCGCCATCAAAAGATATGAAGAAGTAGCCAAAGCTTATATTCAGGGCTTAGAAAAAAGATTGCTTAAAGGTGCGCCTATTGCCGAAGTAGCTTCGGTAGCCAGTTTCTTTGTGAGTCGGGTTGATACTATGGTGGACAGCCTTCTGCAGGCCCGCATTTCTTCTTCTCCATCCGCAGCCGAAAAAAAGAAGATCCAATCTTTACTTGGCCAAGCGGCGGTGGCCAATGCTAAATTAGCTTACCAAAAATATAAAGAAATATTTTCCGGAAAAAGATTTCAAGCCTTACCTGGGGCTAATCAACAAAGAATCCTTTGGGCCAGTACGGGGACCAAAAACCCCAAATATAGTGATATCAAATATGTGCAAGAATTAATTGGGCCGGCCTCCATAAATACTCTGCCCGAAAGTACTTTAGCGGCCTTTCTTGATCATGGCGAAGCCAAAATTACTATCGAGGAAGGGCTGAAAGAAGCGGAAGCTCTCTTCGATGAGCTCCATTCCCTGGGCGTGAATATGCGCCAAGTTACCGATGATTTAGAAAAGGAAGGAGTAAGGCTCTTTGCCGAATCTTACTCCGCCCTATTAAAAGAAATCGCCGAGAAGAGAGATTATTTTTTAGCTCGGAAACTTTAGGAAATAGTTAGCTTAGCCTCTTGTGATGTTGCTTGAAACTTGCTAATGCGCAAAATGTTTAATCCTCTTGAAAATAATTTACCATATGGGTGACCATCAGGAGGAGAAAATATGGAATTAGCCATGATTGGTTTAGGACGGATGGGAATGAATATGGTCCGCCGCCTTTTAAAAGGTGGTCATAAAGTAGTTGCTTATAACCGTTCCCCAGAAAAGACGCGGCAGATTATGAAAGAAGGAGCCCAAGGAGCTTTTTCTTTGCTTGAGCTGGTTCAGGTTCTTAAAGCACCGCGAATTATCTGGCTGATGCTTCCAGCCGGCAAACCTGTAGACGAATATATCGCGCAGTTGGCTGATTTATTAGCTAAAGGAGATATAATCGTGGAAGGAGGAAATAGTTTTTACCAGGATGACCTCCGCCATGCTGCGCAATTAAAACCTAAAGGCATTCATTACCTGGATGTGGGGGTAAGTGGAGGCATCTGGGGATTAAAAATTGGCTATTGTTTGATGATCGGCGGGGAGCGGAAGATATACAAGTTTTTGGAACCGATCTTTAAATCATTGGCTCCGCGCGATGGATATCTTTATTGCGGAAGCACGGGAGCCGGGCATTTCGTGAAGATGACGCACAATGGTATCGAATACGGATTAATGTCTGCTTATGGAGAAGGGTTCGACCTTCTTTTAAATTCCCCTTATGGTTCAGAGTTAAATTTGGCCAAAGTAGCGCATCTTTGGAATCAAGGAAGCGTAGTGCGCTCTTGGCTCTTAGAGCTTTTAGAATCAGCGCTCAAAAAAGATCCTCATCTTTCTTCTATCAAAGGATATGTAGAAGATTCCGGAGAGGGGCGCTGGACTGTGCAACAGGCCATAAATTCGGCTGTGCCTACGCCAGTTATAGCTTGTTCTCTTTTCCAAAGATTTCGCTCCCGGCAGGCCGATTCTTTTGCCGATAAGATCTTAGCAGCATTGCGCCAAGAATTCGGCGGGCATAGGGTGATCAAAAATAAGCCTTGAACAACTTAATTTGCGCTTCTTGTCAAAAAAGATTTCCCAGCCAAGAAAGAGTCTGGAAATGTTCCTGTGGCGGAGTTCTGGATATTGAATTTTCCGCTTCCTTTCCTATAGAAAAAATTCGTCAAAGAAATTTAAGTATGTGGCGGTACCGGGAAGCCATCCCCTTAGAAGACGATCAAAACATTATTACCTTGGCTGAAGGTTTTACCCCCTTAATCCCCTTAAATTTTGCCGGCCAAAAAGTTTGGATTAAACAAGAACACCTCTTGCCCACAGGTTCTTATAAAGACCGGGGGGCTTCGGTACTCGTCAGTAAAATAAAAGAATTGGGAATAAATGAAGTAATAGAAGACTCTTCGGGAAATGCGGGCTGCGCTATTGCTGCTTATTGTGCCCGAGCAAAAATAAAATGTGAGATTTTTGTTCCCCAGGATACTTCACCTGCTAAGCTGGCTCAAATTCAAGCCTATGGGGCAAAGGTGCGCCTCATCCCTGGATCACGGGAGGATACAGCGCAGGCCACCCTAAAAGCCGTTGAAAAAATTTATTATGCCAGTCACTCCTGGAATCCCTTTTTCTTCCAAGGCACCAAAACCATCGCCTTGGAGATATGCGAGCAATTGGGTTGGCAATCTCCAGATGTAGTAATTCTGCCGGTAGGAAATGGGACACTTCTTCTCGGATGTTTCCTCGGTTTTCAAGATCTGCGCCAAGCCGGCCTCATCGCTAAAATCCCCCGTTTAATTGGTATTCAAGCGGCCAGCTGTGCCCCTCTATATTTGGCCTGGCGAGAGAATTCCCCTGACCTTCCTTCCATCACGAAGAAAGAAACACTGGCCGAAGGAATCGCCATTGCTGCTCCAGTGCGGGGCAAACAAATACTGCAGGCGATTAAAGAAAGTTCTGGGGAAATCATGATGGTGGAAGAGGCGGAAATTAAAGCAGCCTTAATAGATGTCTCCCGCCGCGGATTTTATATTGAACCTACTGCCGCGGCGACTATTGCTGGGGTATATAAATATATTCCCCATGCTCTTCCTGGAGAAACTATCGTTTCTTTATTCTCCGGCCATGGATTAAAGGCTACAGAGAAAATCTTAAAAATATTGGCCAGTCTTCATTAAAATAGTTATATCCATCCCCTGGCCTTGTAATAAATTATCGCTCCGTATTCTCTAATAATTTGACCGAAAACTTGCAGACGAACTAAAGGATGATGGGCATATTTTTCATACGGATCGGCGGGAGCAGGATATACCTTTAACCCCAAATTTTCAAAGGCTAAAAGAGCCCGCTTCATATGGATATAAGAAGTAACAATTAACAGATTCTGCCATTTATTTTTAGCCGCCATTTTTTTAATCTCTAAAACTTGTTCGCGCGTATGGTGGGCATTCTTTTCCACCAAAATATCTTGTTCAGGAATTCTTAGCTTTCGCGCCTCTTGGGCGAACACTAAAGCTTCCGGAATTCCTATTTGGGCTGTATCTCCTCCCGCAAAAAGGATCTTAGGAGCCCAGCCGGCATAATACAACTGCGCTCCGCGGATAAGTCTCTGGGCTGATTGTGGGGATAAGAAACGACCCCGATCAATTCCCCCTCCTAAAACCACAATTACTTCAGCTTGGCGTAATTCTTCCCCAATATGGAGTGGCCGAAGCATGTAGTCATTAAGAGGCGTAAAAGAAATTAACAAAACCAGCAAAAAGAACAGCCACAATAATAGGTTAATAGCTAAAAAAACTCTTTCAAATAGAGGTCTTGCTTTGGCCATTTTCTTCTTTATCTTCCTCGTTATCGGCCTTATTATAGGCGAGGACTAAAAGGATAGCAAGAAGAAGTTGGCAAAATTAATCATAAAAATATTTCAAACCCCACCCCTGACCGTCGATCACTTTTGAAATTCGTACCTACTTCAGGCGGGAGGGGGAGAG
>JBNAWB010000005.1:0-39007 GCA_049699975.1 Thermodesulfobacteriota bacterium | reverse complement strand
CTTACAAAAATAAAAATTCCTCTAATAATCCCACCCTTCAGTGATGGATTACATGGTCACGTAAATTATAATTTACGGTTATAAACAAGTGGGCTAAAATAATAGTTATGCAAAAAATAGCCGAAATAATCATCATTGGTGGGGGAATTATTGGCACGAGTATAGCCTACTATCTGGCGCAAAAAAGAGCTCAAGATGTAATCCTTCTGGAAAAAGGAATGTTAGGCGAGGGTTCTACCGGTAAATGTGCTGGCGGTATCCGTCTCCAGTTTTCTACGGAAATTAATATTGCTTTCTCTTTGGCCAGCATGGAAGTTTGGAACCATTTCCAAGAAATCACCGAAGTGGATATAGGCTTTAAGAAAGTAGGTTACTTATTCTTAGCCACCACTAATGAAGAATGGGCTATCTTCCAAGCTAACGTAAAAATGCAGCGGCAGTTTGGAATTCCTGTGGAACTACTTTCCCCAGAAGAGATTGCCTACCGCTGGCCCTTCTTAAAAGTAGATGACCTTGCTGGCGGAACTTTTTGCCTCTTAGAGGGGTATGCTGGGCCTTATGAAGCCCTCAGCGCCTTTGCCCGCGGCGCCAGAATGGGAGGAGTAAAGATTTATGAAGGAACAGAGGTAGTAGAAATTAAACCAGAAAAAGGTAAATTTTATTCCTTGAAAACGAATAAAGGTGATTTCCGCTCTCGCTTGGTCGTCATGGCCACCGGACCATACGCTGCAAAAACAGGGGAATTAGTGGGCTTAAAAATTCCTGTTCTTCCTTACCGGCGGCAAATCTTCTTTACTGCTCCCTTCCCCTGGCTTCCAGAATCAGTCCCTTTGACCATCGACTTCCATCGGGGCTGGTATTTTAGAAGAGAAGGTAGGGGGCTACTTCTCTCCGGACCAAAGGATGATTTTTCTTCGTTTAATATGCAAATCGATTATGAAGCAATGGCTATAACAGCTGAAAACTCTATTCGGCGCGTCCCGGTGATGGAAAAAGCACAGATAGTTAGGGGCTGGGCAGGTTTGTATGAAATTTCTCCAGATCATCACGCTATTTTGGGCGAAGCACCATCTTTGCCTGGCTTTTTCTTAGCGAATGGATTCAGTGGACATGGCTTTCAACATAGTCCTGCTGTAGGTAAAGTAATGGCCGAGCTCTTGCTCCAGGAAAGGCCCTCCATTGATGTTTCTACTCTCTCATTAGAACGCTTTGCCAAAGGAGAGCTTATTCAAGAACCGCTTACGGCCTTCAAGGAATAACCAAGTAATAATCATAATTCCATTTCTCTTTTGCCTGAGCTGGGATTGATAAATTATGGCCTGCCTCTGGCCTGAGCCATATGAAGCTATTTGCCAAAAAGCTGGTCGACGGACAGGCTTTTAAAAGCTTGCCAAAAAAAGTAAAAGAAACAATAATAAAAGTATTAAGTCTGGTAGCAAGACTTAATTTAAAATTTTCTAAGATTCCAGAGGCAAAAAATGAACATTCTGATCGGCGGAGAAGCAGGGCAAGGCCTGGCCACTGTAGGAGAGATTTTAGCCAAATGCTTAGGGCGCAGCGGATATTATATTGTGGTCACCCAGAGTTACCAATCGCGAATTCGTGGCGGTCACAATACCTTTGCCATTCGCGTAAGCTCCCAGCCTATTTGGGCTCCTCGAGAATCATATGATCTCTTAGTCGCTTTGAACGAAGAAACTATTACCCTTCATCAAAAGGAATTAACTTCTTCGGGATTAATAGTGGCTGATCAGGGCTGCGCCGTGGATGAAAAAAATTGTCTAAGAGTGCCCTTCGGTCATTTGGCTCCCCGGCCATTGGCTAACGTAGCCGCCTTGGGAGTGGCTAGCGCTCTTTTAGGCCTTGATCATAATTTGGTCAGCTTAACTTTAGAAAAATTTTTTGGAAAAAAGAAACCCGAATTAAGCAAAGAGAACCAGCAAGTGTTGCAGGCGGCTTACCAGTGGGCGACAACTCAACCACTTTCTTTGCCTAAGCTTCCGAAAATTTCTGATCCCCCTCCACGTTTAATTTTACAAGGCAACGAAGCTATTGCCTTGGGAGCGATCTCGGCGGGGTTGAAGTTTTATGCCTTTTATCCCATGACTCCCTCTACCTCCATCGGTTTAACTTTAGCTCGCTTAGCTGGGGAGATGGAATTAGTAGTTGAACAAGCGGAAGATGAAATTGCGGCTATCAATATGGCCATTGGCGCTTCCTTTGCCGGTGCGCCAAGTATGGTAGGTACTTCTGGCGGGGGATTTGCCTTAATGGTTGAAGGGGTCAGTTTGGCAGGAATGACCGAAACTCCCTTAGTGATTGTGGTGGCGCAACGTCCCGGACCAGCTACTGGCCTGCCGACACGCACCGAGCAGGCTGACCTAAATTTTGTCCTCCATGCCGGACACGGAGAATTCCCGCGGGCTATTTTAGCCCCGGCGACAGTAGAAGAATGCTTCTATTTAACTCATCAGGCCTTCCATCTCGCGGAGAAATTTCAATCTCCTGTATTCATTCTGACTGACCAATTTCTGGCTGATTCTTATCGAGCTGTAGAACCATTTACCTTGGCAGGCTTAACACCCGTTTCGCTTCTCTTAAAAGACCAATCTTATTCCCTTCCCTATCGCCGCTTTGCCCTTACCGAAAATGGAGTTTCGCCCCGGCTTCTGCCTGGCTTGAGCGAACATTTAGTCGTCGCGGGCAGCGATGAACATACAGAAGATGGGCACCTTACTGAGGATCTGGAAGTCCGCAAGAAAATGGTGGAGAAAAGATTAAGAAAAATGGATGGGCTAAGACAGGAAATAATCCTCCCTTCTTTTGAAGGAAAAGAACAACCAGATCTCCTTTTACTCTCCTGGGGCTCAACTAAAGGAGCAGTGAGCGAAGCGGCTGAAATTCTAAGATCTGCGGGACAAAAAGTAAGCACCCTCCACTTTTCCCAGGTATGGCCATTGCCTACCGAGTATTTCCTAAAGTACTTGCAAGGAGCAAAAAAAATTATAAGTATCGAGGGGAATGCCACCGGGCAATTCGCCAGCCTCTTACGCCGAGAAAGTGGCCTGGATGTTTCCTATAAGATAAGCAGATATGATGGCTTGCCCATAACTCCCGATTATATTTTACGGAAATTAGGAGAAATAAATTTATGGTGAATTTAGATGATTTCGGAAATTATGAAACAGCGTGGTGTCCAGGTTGTGGGAATTTTTCTATTCTGAGAGCCGTTAAAAATGCTTTAGTCTCCCTCCAATTGGCTCCCTACCAAGTTCTTTTTGTCTCTGGGATCGGCCAGGCCGCTAAAACGCCCCATTACCTGAATGTTAATTTATTTGATGGACTCCATGGGAGAGCTTTACCTGTGGCTACGGGAGCCAAAATAGCCAACCCCCAATTGACCGTAATTGTGGAAAGTGGTGATGGCTGTACTTATGGCGAAGGGGGAAATCACTTTTTAGCTGCCCTTAGGCGGAATATTGACCTTACTCTTTTAGTACATAACAATCAAGTTTATGGATTGACTAAAGGCCAGGCCAGTCCTACCTCAGACTGGGGATTTATTACCAAGGCCCAGCCTACCGGGGTCAGGTCAGCTCCTTTTAATCCTATATCTATAGCCGTAGCTATGCGGGCGAGTTTTGTCGCCCGAGGTTTTGCTGGCTTTGAAGAGCATCTTACAGAATTAATCAAGCAAGCTATAACCCATAAAGGCTTTTCCTTGGTGGATATTCTGCAACCTTGTGTCTCTTTTAATAAAGTTAATACTTTTAGCTGGTATAAAAAGCGCTGCCAACAACTACCCCTTGATTATGATCCTACTAACTGGGCAGAAGCCATGAAAACGGCCGCCAAATGGGGCGAGCTAATTCCCATAGGCATAATTTATCGACAAGAGCGGCCAACTTTTACCGAACTTCTACCCGTTTGGCAATCTGGCTCTTTGGTAGGGCAGGAGTTGGATAAAACAAAGTTTAAAAAAATTCTTGGAGAATTTGCTTAAATTATGTATTCCACCGTTGAATTCGCTCTAATTTCTTTTTCCCTTATCTTTTTCATTGTGGATCCTTTGGGAAATATACCTGTCTTTTTGGCCCTCACGGAAGGGGTCAGCGCTCAAGAAAGGAAGAAAATTGCTTGGCGCGCTTGTCTAGCTTCTTTTTTTATTCTCCTCGTTTTTGCTTTTATTGGGGAATGGATTTTACGCCTCTTTCGGGTCACCATAAGTTCTTTTCAAATTGCCGGTGGTATTCTCATTTTTATTATTGCTCTAAGTATGCTGCAAGCGCGGCGCTCGCGGGCCAAATCCACTCCTGAAGAAGAACACGAGCGCGCTGAGGGAGATGATGTAGCTATTTTCCCTTTGGCCATTCCCATGCTTAGTGGACCGGCGGCCATTACGACAGTTATGGTCCTCGTTAACTTGAGCTCTTCTTTGACCCATAGAGCAATCATTATCCTCTGCATCTTAATTACTACTCTTTGCTGTTATTGGATCTTTAAACAGTCAGCCCGCCTGATGAACTTTTTGGGTCAAACGGGAATAAATGTCCTCATGCGCCTGATGGGGCTTTTGCTCGCGGTAATCTCCGTGCAATTTGTTGTCGATGGGATAAAAGGAGTATTAGGAGAGTAATCCAGGTGAGAGGTGGCCAAGAGGTCTGTTCTTAAACCTCCTGGCCAAAAATAATTTTTTCACTGCCCTCTCAACTTTGCTGGCGGGAGGTAATTTTGCTCTAAGGGCTTGCCATTTTCATCCACTACCCATGAGATTTTGCCATCTTTTTGGAACTGAGCAATGGCCAAGAGATAGTAGCCTGGATACATGTAATAAGGATTATTGGGATCACACAAGACGCGGGAATGGAAAAAAGGCTTAATTCGCCTAGTCTCATACTTCATCTTACCCAACGAATACACGGTCTCCACTTCTTCCATAGCCTTGATGAGCTTTTCTATATCATCAGTTCCGCCGGCTTTCTCGATAGCCGCCTTGAAATGGTATATATCAGCATAAGCAATATGCACGTGAATCTGGAGGGGAATGCCTAATTTTTTACCCAAAGCAATAAAAGGCAGAGTTTTTTCCGTGTAAGGAATGTCCCCTTCATAAAAACCAGTCAAAATTCCCAGAGCTTTGCCTCCAGTCATCCTCCAGAAATCGTGGGTCTGGGCCACCCCGCCATACAAATAAGTAGGAATATTGCGGGCTGCTGAATCTGCCCACATCTTGGCGTAAACTTCAGTATCTGTAAACCAAGAACTGACGAACCAGATTACATCCGCTTTTTTGGCAGCAATTTCTTGGAGGATTGGAAGGTACATCGTTCCCCGCGGTTTAACTGCTTTACTATAAACTACTTCGAGGCCATATTTTTGCTTCGCCACTTCTTCCCAAGTGGGCAGTTTCAAATAATCAATGCCTCGACGCCACATTACCGTCCAGGCTAAATCTTCCCAAAGGAAAGCTAACCTTTTTGCTTTGATAACTTTTTTGAAGAGACCGCCCATGATATGTTCCAGCCAGGAATAATGGGCTGGTTCAGGATCCCAATCCCGAAAAGAGAATTTATATTTTTCATAATTATCTACAATTCGCGCGGTCAACTCCGAAGCCATAGGACCATTGAAGACCAAAATATGCGGATATTGCTTAAATAGGGAAGCAGAATTTTCTTGGGCAGCCAAGCAAATTTCCGAACGTCCTTCAATAGAAACAAAAGTAGCCTTATGCTCCATGAGTAATCGGCGGGCTGCTTCGACAGAAAGAGAAGTGTCTCCTTTCCCATCCAAAACTACATATTCCACCGGTCTGCCTAAGATGCCCCCCGCTTTGTTAATCTCTTCTACGGCGTATTTCTGAATGTCCATGCAGGGTTTAGTGCCAGGAGAAGCTACATTACCTACATACCCGATAACGATCGGCTTGCCCGCCGGAGCGGCCTGGGCGTTAGGAAAGCAAGCCCAGCCTAAAAAAACGACTAAGAACAATCCTAAAATTAATATCCTCGGCCTTCTTTCCATTTTCTCTCTCCTTTCTATTTTTATTAAGGAAGGTTTAAAAACCCTCCTGGAGCAACCCTCATTGGCCTAATCATTCTGCAAATATTTTTGGCGGATGTATTCGTTGTCTTGGCCGAGAGAGCAAGAAATCCATTTAACCCGCGGTGGTGAGGCCGACATTTTAATATAATTAGTATTAATCAGCAGAGAGCCGAGTTCTTCATTCTTAATTTCTTCAAAAATTTTTCTTACAGCAAATTGCGGACTTTCCATGGCCATGGCTGGGGTATTCATCTTCATTACAATAGGCACTCCTCCCCCTCGCCATTTTGAGCGCGCTGCTTTGGCACTATAAGCCAGAGCCTTACGTACTAACTCATCTGCTGTATGCTGCAATGTTTTCTCTTCGATTGCTTTATAGAGCACCATGGCCTGTTCGATCACATCGGGAATTCGGTCTGCTGTATAACGCCAATCGTCTTCTAATTTCCACAGCCCTAAGATTTTGAGCAATGCTCTAAAATCATGGTCCCGCGGAGCAGCAATTACCACATATCCGTCCTTACATTTCCACATTCCGTAAGGATAAAGGATAAAATCCAAAACACCGATACGCGGCCGGGCTTTTTCCCAAGTAAACCCAATAGTGGGCGGGAAACCTACCATGCACGTATATGCGTCCATAGTGGCAATATCTACCATCTGCCCTTCCCCCGTCTTTTGTTGGTAGAGAAGGGCCACTGTGGCCCCTAAAGCGGCGCTTAACCCAGAAATATACCAGCCCGCCCACATCCCTGCCCGCAGAGGCCAGTTGTAGGGTTCAGGACTATTTATAGGATCGCCAACTTGAGCTGGCAAACCTGAACCAGCTTGGCTGGTAAGATCTGCGTCAGGAAATCGAGCAAAATCCTTGCCTTTCTCCGTATAATGGCCATAAGGAGTTATCGCTACATATATAAGTGCGGGATTTTTGATCCGCAATTGGCGATAACCAATCCCCCAAGAGTCCATCTGGCCCGCAGGAAAAGTCTCTATAACTATAGCCGCTTTCTCCGCCAACTTTTGGAAATCCTCCCGATCTTTGACTGAGTTTTGTAAATCAAGAGTAATGTATCTTTTGTTGCGTCCTTCCACTATGAAAGGTATGCCCGTACCTTTGATATTTTCTCCATAGGGCGTTACGTACCTTACTGGATCTCCTGCTGGCGGCTCAATTTTGACCACCTCAGCCCCGAACTCGGCGAAGAAACTGGCGGCAATAATTCCGGCAAAATTGGCATAACTCGCATCCAGCACTAAGAGATTTTCCAGAACCTCTGGCTTCCCTTCTGGGTTCATCATTTCCGCCAAAGTTTTTCCCCAGGAACTCAAATGTTCAATAGTCTTTCCCGAAGCTACATAACGGGCATAGACTTGTTCTTGGCCATCTTTTTTATTCACTGGCGTACCCTTTTTCCGTAGTTGAAGATGGGATCAGCATCCAAATTGTAATATATGGGAGGTTTCAGGCCCGGTCGGTCATCGAAAGTGCCAATGACCCTTTCTTTTTCCAGGGCTTCAATTTCCTCTTCAGTAAGGCCCAAAAATTTTTTCAAAACGACCCGGTTATGATAACCTACAGGCCGGGCAATCCATTTAGTCCGGGCTGGCGTCTGGCTAAGTTGAGCCGAAGGACCGGCCAGGATGATTTCTCCATAAATCTCATCATTGAATAGAATCACGCTCCCTCTCTCTCTGCGCCAAGGATCATGACAGATCTGAAAGTCATCCAATACTTCTGCCGCTGGGAAGCCTTTCTCTTTGGCTAAATTGAGCACCTCTTCTAAACTAACAGTCTTTAACCAGTCGGCGGTAACCTTGGTCAAAGCCTGGGCATTCGCCGGTTTGAGACGTTCAAAAGGATCTTGGTAGGTTTTATTTTGGAAAAGATCCTCCCGCCCCATAGCTGCACATAAGGCCGAAAACTGCTCCGCAGTAACACAAGCCAAGGCTAAAAATTTGCCATCGCCCGTTTTAAAAATTGAAGCGGGAACCATCGTGGGATCAATATTACCAGTTCGGCCCAGTTCCCGGCCGGTGAGACGGAAAAATGTAAAATGATAAAGCAGCCTCATCAAAGCCTCGGACTGGGCTAAATCTATATATTGGCCCCGCCCGGTTTTATTGCGGAAATATAGGGCCATCAAAAGGGCTAAGGCCCCAAAATTTCCAGGAATAAAATCCCCCAAATAATCGGGCAATTTATAATATTTCTCCGTATCTGGATAACCGGTCAAGCTTAAAACACCACTCGCCGCTTGCGCCAACAGGTCCCATCCCGGATAGAAACGTAAAGGGCCATACTGGCCATAAGTGGAACAACTCAAATAAATAAGCTGCGGGTTTATTTTGCTCAACTGGCTATAGCCTACTCCCCAAGCTTCCGCTGTTCCCGGAGCAAAGTTCTCGGCTGCCATATCGCACGATTCGGCCAAGCGGTAAATTATTTTTTTGGCTTCTGGATGCTTAAGATCTAAGCCGACAAAGTATTTATTTTGCGTGACAAAATGCCATAATGGGTTGGAATGCTTCCAATATTTTCCCCAATAAGTAGCCGGCCGCCATAAATCTCCATGATAGGGCAATTCAATTTTTATTACTTCAGCACCATAAGTAGCTAAAATGCGCGTGGCCGTGGGACCGAAAATAACATGCGTAAAATCTAATACCCGAATTCCGGTGAGGACCTCAGGCTTGGAGGCAATTTTCTGAGGGTTAAATAGGTCCGCGGTAAAAGAAAAATAGTCCTCCATCACTCATCTCCCTAAATAAGCCTGCTTGACCAGATCACTTTGTAATAAATTTTGGGATGGCCCTTCCAGAACAATCCTTCCATCCTGCATGACATAACCTCGGTCAGCAATACCCAACGCCCGGAGAGCATTTTGCTCGGGAAGAAGAATGGTTATTCGAGAATCGCGCAGCTTAGCAAAAGTGCTATAAAGATTATCTAAGATCACCGGAGCTAATCCTAATGAAGGCTCATCAATCATGAGTAAGCGCGGATAAGCCATTAAACCCCGACCAATAGTTAGCATCTGTTGTTCTCCCCCGCTTAATAGGCGAGCCTGCATATTGGCCCTCTCTTTGAGAATAGGAAAAAGACTCATTATCCATTCCATTCTCTCTTTTTTATTTTTCCAAGCATTCCCGGGATAAGCCCCTAATAAAAGATTTTCTTTTACAGTCATATAGGGGAAAAGCCGCCTTCCTTCCGGCACTTGGACAATTCCCCGGGCTATTATTTCATGGGGAGGAAGATTTTCCAAGTTTTGGCCCAAAAAAATTATCTTTCCAGAACGGGGTCTTAATATGCCTTGAATTGTGTTGAGGAGGGTGCTCTTACCGGCTCCGTTTGAGCCCAGTAAGGCAACAATCTCATTTTCTTTTACTTCCACACATACATCATGCAAAACAGGGATTACCCCATAAGAAACATTTAAATTTTTAACTTCCAGCATGGTACCCCCTAACCATGCGCCTTTCCCTTCCACCCAGGGCCGAGGTACGCTTCAATCACCTGCTGATTCTCCGCGATCTCATCTGGAGTCCCTTCCGCTATCTTTTCGCCAAAATTAATGACTAAAATCCGCTCGGCAGCTTCCATAAGGACAGCCATTACGTGCTCTATCCAAAAGATAGTTAAACCGAACTCTTCTTTAGCCCGGGCAATGAGATGCACAGCCCGGTTGGCTTCGCCGGGATTTAGTCCGGCCATTACTTCATCGACGAATAAGATTTTGGGAGTGGTTGCTAAGGCCCGGGCCAATTCTAACATGCGCAATTCGAAGAAAGTAAGGTCGCGGGCCAAGATATTCCGTTTGCTAAACAAGCCCACAAATTCCAAATAATAACTTGCCTCTGCGGCCGCATCTTCCAGTCCCCGGTTAATCCTTCTTTTGCCACAAAGAGCGCTGGTAACCACACTCATCAAGGCGGTTAGTTCAGGAAAAGGGCGCGGAATCTGGTATGTGCGGCTTAATCCTAAATGACAACGCTGATAAGGCTTCATTTTAGTGATATTTGCGCCTTCCAGCTCAATTTCTCCTCCATCGGCAGGCAAAGAACCGCAAAGAACATTAACTAAAGTTGTCTTCCCCGCTCCATTCGGACCGATCAAACCTACCGTTTCTCCTGGTCGGATCTCAAAACTTATGTCGCGCAAAGCCATCAGGCCGCCAAAACTTTTTTTAATATTTTTCACTTGCAGCAATGCTGCCATTTCTTGCCTATCTCCGCACGTGTAAAGTGGGTAAATATTCTCGATAACGGCGTTTCCGATAAAGACCGAAAAGGCCTTCGGGCAAAGCAAAAAGAAGAATAAAGAGAATGAGGGGAAAAATAAATGGCTGAATATCGCCCAAAGTCCCGATGAGAATCATCTCTAAGAAAGCAATAAAATAACCTCCAGCTACACAACCAAACACTTGCGCCCGCCCCCCTATGAAGATAACTAAAAGAATTTTTACTAAAAAGGTGAGCGGCAAATAGGTAATTCCCGCAAAAGTACCGAAATAATGGGCATAGAACCAACCAATAACTCCTATCATGGCGGCCGCGGAAACGAAAGAAATTATCTTGACCAGGTTGATATTTACCCCAATCCCATGGGCTACTTCTTCGTCATCATTTATAGCCGCCATAATTAATCCATAACGGGATTTTATTGTTTTATTCACAATCAATAAGTATAGAAGCATTAAAAAAAGAGAGAAGTAGGCGATCATAAGAAAATTTAATTTTACATCTCCCGTATCTACTAACAGCTTAATTCCGGCTAAACCCACATCCCCTTTAAAGGTATCAGAATAGATGAAAGTGACTTCCAAGAACACCAAGGGGAGAAGCAAGGTAAGTAAAACGTAGTAAAGGCCGCGGGCAATTATTACTAGGGGGCTAAAGATTAAAGCAGAAACTACGGTTAACAAAATGGCCAAAGGGAAAGTCAATAAAGGTCCCCATTTATAAGCCACGCTTAGTAGAGCCGCAGTATAGCCCCCCACACCGATAAAGAAATTAGGGCCAAAATTTATGCGCCCTGTCCCCAGGGTCATTAAAGCTAAGGGGATGGCTATCGCCGCATAAAGGTTGGCGGAAATTAAGGTATTGAGCAAAGCCGGATAGAAAAAATAAAAAATTATGGGTATGATGATCAAAACAGCGGTCCAGATAAAAGTATTCCGCCAATATCGAGGTTCCAGAATCCAATCCCACTTTTTCCCTTTATATCTGATAATAATCCTATCTCGGCGAAATTCCACATCTACCATAAGGCCTCGCTCTTGGCCATCCCTTGGGGACGAACCATGAGAATTATCATCACTAAAATTAGAGCCGACAAATTCATAAACCGCGGCTCGCCAATGATAAAAGATACTATAGAATGCGTTACCCCGATAAGATAGCTGGCCATAATTGTCCCTTTGATATTTCCTAATCCCCCCAAGATAGAAACTAATATAGCCGTGGTTAGATACATAGAGCCCATGGTGGGATCAATTGCCCAGACAGGAGCGACAAGGAGGGTACCCACAATCACCGGAATAAGTACTAAGAACATGGTAAATGTATATAATGCTTCTACATTAATGCCCACTATTCGACTGCTGTAGATATCCTGGGAAATAGCTCGGATAGCTAAACCGGTTTTTGTCTTGAGAAAGAAAAGTACAAAAAGGAAAGTGAGCAAAACCGCTATGCCTGAGGCCAGGAGCAATTGTTTTGAAATTACAGCCGGTCCAATCTCTAAGCTGCCCTCCAAAAGCGTCGTATTTAAATATACACCTGCCTGAATTGGGTACTTATAGTTAACTAATTGTTCCACGATAATGGAAAAAAGTAAAAGGCCAGTAAGGATAATTTCTTCCCTTTCTAAATATCTTTTAATAATGCCCGCATAGATAAGGTAAGAGATCAAAAACTGCAATCCGATCATGCCCAATATACTGGGAACTAATCCCAGGCCCAGTTCTTTCATAAACATCCAAGTCAGGTAAACAGTTAAAGTAAATAAATAGGCATAGCCCAAATGAAAAATTCTGAGAACTCCACAGATGATGGAAAAACCAAGGGCAATAAGCAGGTAAATGGAACCTAAAATTAACATATAAACGATGACTACCTGGAGAACCTCCCCCATTGGGCCAAATCTCCTTTTGGGCTTAAAATTTGCTTAACCCTGGACCACCAACGAACCCAAGTGACTCATATAATAAAAGGGGTAAAATTGTCAAGAGAATTTTAAATAGTAAAAATAAATGCTTCTTAAAATTCTTTTCCGGGGCAGCGTTTACAGATTGCCTTTTAAACAATCTTTTTCTGAATTTTTTGCAGGGCTTGAAGAAGGCGATTATTTTCGCGAGGTGAGCGAATGGCTAAGCGAAAAAAGAAGGGACCTAGCTGGTGAAAGGACTGGCCATCCCGAATTAATATTCCTTCGCTAATTAACAATTCTTTCAATTCTGCGGCTGCCAAGCGCAAATGGGGATGAATCTGCACTAAAAGAAAATTCGCTTTTCCGGGATAAGGAATGAATCCCGGAATCGCGCGCAGCCCTTGAATCAGCCTTTCTCTCTCTTGCGCGATCACTTCGTTAGTTTTTTGGATATAATTATTATCTTGCAGACTCTCTACCGCCGCAATTTGGGCTAAAGCATTTACGCGCCATGGTTCCCTTTTCTTTTTAAATTCCTGGATTATCTGGGGTTGGGAAATGAGGTAACCAATCCGCAGACCAGGAAGCGCAAAAAATTTAGTGAGGGAACGCACAATAATAAGTCTCCAGGAGGAGGCTACTTCTTTTTTTAAAGATTCTTTCTCTACAAAATCAATAAAGGCTTCATCGAGGATGAACCAAATTTTTTCCGCCTCTGTAATTTTTAAAATTTTTAGGAGATCTTCGCGCTCGGTGAGCACACCAGTAGGGTTATTAGGGTTGCAAAGATAAAGGGCATCATAACCGCGAGAAAGGGCCGCAATGAGGCTGCCTACGTTAATCTCAAACCCATCCTCTTCCGTCGTCTCAAAGTAGTGAATCTCTATCTTTTCTCTGCCAAAGCTCTCCAAAGCATTCTCGTATTCACTGAAGGTGGGGGTGACGATTAAAGCACGGCGTATCTGGAGTACCCAGGGAAAGGCATAAATAAACTCCGTTGAACCAGCGCCAATAAGGAAATTTTCTTCGGGCAGGCCATGATATTCAGCCAAAGCCTTTTTTACTAAAAAAGATTCATCATCAGGATAATGGACGATAGAAGATAGATGCGCCTTAATCTTTTTTTCTGCTCTTTTAGATAAGCCAAGGGGATTGATCGAAGCGCTAAAATCTATTAATTTAGCGGGGTTTTTCCCGTATTGGCGGGCTATTTCATAAATGTTTCCGCCGTGAATTTTGTCCATATGGCCCTTTACTTGCTTGAAATTAATTTAAAAAAATGAGAAACCTTTTACCCAGCATAATATAGAAATAAGCAAAATAAACATGAAAAAAGAGGAGAGGTATAAAATCTTCCAGGCCTCCAGCACATTATTTATTTCGTAAGCCCTCTTCTGTTCTCCAATAAAAGGTTTTCGACTCGGCTTCCCAAAATAATAATTAACGCCTCCGAATTGCAAGCCCAACGCTCCAGCCATAGCAGACTCTGGCCAGCCACTATTCGGGCTCTCGTGATTCTTATGATCCCGGCCCATAATCTTATAAGCCTCCCGCCAAGGTTTACCTAAAAAAGCAGCAGATAAAACTATAATTATTCCGCTTATTCTGGCTGGAATAAAATTAGCCCAATCATCCAATTTAGCGGAAGCCCATCCCAAGTGCAAAAATTTTTCATTTTTATACCCTAACATGGAATCAAGCGTATTTATTGCTTTATAAGTCATTGCTAAAGACGGCCCTCCTAAGCCTAAGTAAAACAAAGGAGCTATAACGCCATCATTGATATTCTCCGCTATCGTTTCCAGAAGCGCCCTGACGATTTCCGGCTCATTAAGGTGGGCCGTATCTCTGCCGACCACTAAAGAAAGCTTTTGCCGGGCTTGCGGCAAATTCCCTTCCTGCAGAGCCTCAAAAACTCTTCTCGTTTCTATGTACAAATCTTTAGTGGCTAAGGTTGTATAAGCTAAATAAACTGCAAGAATTAATCCCCAGGCCCAATAAATTTTTGCGGTTAAGAAGAGAGCGAAAGAAGTAAATATATAAGTTCCCATGACGACCAGGGCGACCATAAACACACCTAAAATCTTTAATTGGCGGGGCTTAGAAGCTATTTTGCGCGCCCAGGTTTCTAACTGCGAAATGACCTTTCCTATCAGGCGGACAGGATGGGGAAGCCATTCTGGATCGCCCAAGATTAAATCTAAACAGTAAGCTAATAAAAAGACCAAGGGAGACAAATTTATTAATTATTCGAAAACCGTGGCGAAGGAACCTTTCGGCAAAGGACCCAGGTATCATCTTGGGGAGTATACCTTAATAAGAAAATATCACCCTCCGTAGTTCTCACTTTAAAATAATCTCGCCGTGGAGCTGTAGGATCCATCTTCCCTTCATACCAGCGGTCTATTACTTCTAAAATCTCATAACGTCGCCCAAGATAAGCAAAGGCCCGCGGAAGTTCTTGCCCTCTATAGCCAGCGTAACACTCCACTTCAATCTTTTCTAAAACCCATTCTTTTTTCATCATTAATCAGAATTTATTATTCTTTTTCAATTTATGTTCTTCTTCAGCGGGCCTTTCCCCGGGAGGTTGCGTCCTAATTAAAATAAATGGCTAATCTTAATTCATGCCTGCCTCTGGCCCTTTCACCCCATTACGACACATTCTCAAGGGAGGAGAGGCGAGAAGAAAAAGAAAACATTCTTAAAAACTTAATGAGATACCACCACTAAAGGCCTGGGGAGGCATGGGGTAGCCTTCCACGATTTGGTATTGCCTATTAAAGGCGTTATTTAAAGCCAGGAACGCCTCTCCTTTAAATTTATTATATATTTTGAATTCATAAGCTATTTGAGCATCAAGGACAAAATAATCGCGATTCAACTTGCTCGTCTGATTTAACCAATATTCTACGTAACGGCCGCGTAAAGAAGTCTTGAGACCAAAAGAAGTTGCGTATTCCAATCCAACATTTAAGATTTGTTTGGGTTTGGCGGCAATCGGCTCACCCGTATCTTCATCCCGCGGGTAAATATAAGAGTAGTTTATAGGAATAGAAATACCCGGCAAAGGATAAAAGATTAGTTCAATTTCCCCTCCCCATATTTTTGCTGATTTTACGTTGTTTGGCCGGAATTTCCAATCTTCTCCCATAGCCCAATAAATAAGATCTTTAACTTCGCGTAAAAATCCCGCCGCTCGGAAAATAGCTAATTTCCCAAATTTTTTTTCACCCCCTAATTCATAGACCCAGGCCTTCTCTGGCCGCAAATTGGGATTTCCGGCTACAAAAGCATCTTCGGGCCAGTAAAGATCATCGAAAGTAGGAGCCCGGAAAGAACGAGCCACCGAAGCCCTTAGGCGTACATCTCCAGGTAATCGAATAAGCATTCCCAGACGGGGATTGAATTGATCTTCATATATGGAATGGGCATCAAATCGTAAACCAAGTGTTAGAGTTAGAGGTTGCGCTATCTCTATCTCATCCTGCAAATATAAAGCTCCACGGGTGGCCTCATGCCCTCCTAAGGCACTGCTATCCACCTGATCTTTTATTATTTCTGCCCCCCCGGTTAGGAAATGCGCTTTTAAAGGCGTGAAGTTTATTTTTATTTCTCCCCCAGTGGCATAATTCTTGTGTAAGAAAGGAGGCCCGACGTTTATTCCTTCATTTCCCTGTTCAAAAGTGCGGCGGTATATGTTTTGGAAGCCCTTGAAATTAAGGTTCCAGGCTGAGAAAGTCCCTTGATAATTAAAATCTATTTGAGTAACTTCATCTTTTTGGCGATCATCTGGGTCGGCATAAACTTCTGACCCAGGAACACCGATCTCTTTGGTTGAAAAACGAGCTGCTAAATTAATTTTTTGCTGGGGCCTGAATTCATAATTTAGCTGCCCGCTTAAAATTAACGCATCTAAGTCGCTATTCGGACGATAGCCGTTTGATTTTTCTTTAGCAATGGATAAGCCATACCCCAAAGCACCCGGTTGCCAGTGATGAGTGAGGGAATAATTTTGCGTATCGAATCGTCCATAGGACACCGCAGCTCGCGTATAGGGATCGCGGGTGGGTTTCTTGGTAATTATATTAATGACCCCGCCCATAGCGTCTGCTCCATAAAGAGCCGAAGCTGCTCCCCGCAGTACCTCAATTCTTTCCACTTCCTCCTTGACGATAGGTAAATTACTTAGATCAAACTTTCCCGATTGCGCATCATTTATGCGCCGGCCATTGATCAAAATCAAAACTTGCTCTGCTTCTGCGCCTCTAATTTTGGGTAATGAAACCGCTCCTCGCGGGCCATATTGGCTTACTTCCACACCAGTTGCCTGCTGGATAATTTCTCCTAAAGTTAGCTGTGGATATTTGCTAATTTCTTCTTTGGTTAGGACACTTATCGCTTGCGGTGATTCACTTATGGCTAACTCTGTTTTAGTCGCCGTTACTACCACTTGTTCCATCTGCACTTCGGTTCCAAATACCTCTTGTGAAAAAATAAATAAACCCAACCAAATTAAACACCCCAAAAGCTTACTTCTCCTCATTTTTGTTTCCTCCTTTCCCGCGAAAGGTTGGAAAGCTTCCTTCGGGGCCAGGTCTACTGGCTTAAGGCAACCTACTCACCACACCTTCCCAGACCAAGTCCAGTGGCTGAAACCTTCCGGCTGAAAACGAAAGAGGTAGTTATTTTTTTACGCCTCACCCCTCTCGCCTCCCGCCATGCGGTTCCAAGTGGCTTTCGTTCCCATTACAGTTGCGGGGCAGCGGTGGATTTACACCACCTTCCCTTAAACCTCGAAGGCGATGACTTTCCCTCCTTCTTTTATAATTGGCCGAAATAATGAGTCGGCCTTTTAATCAAGCTCTTGCTACCTCCTGGATCCCTTCCTTTTTAAAAACCTTTTCTATCTCTTCCAACAGACGGGAATGATCGGGAATAAAGATAGCTCCCTCTTCTTGGAGATACTGGTAGTATTTTTGGGCTTCTCCCCCGGTAAAATCAAAATCCAGTTTATTCTCCAAGACAATTACGGGTTTCTTTTTCCTTAGGGCTTCGAGGGCGAGCTGCAAATTAGCCAAATTCCCTGGCCCTATGTGAAACCTCTCTACTACTATCAAATCAGCTTGGTTGACCAATCTTTGATTTTCTTGAAAAGCACGCGCCGAGATAGCAGAGAAAGGTTCTTCCAAGGCCATAGGTAAATTAAGAATCTGACCTATCTTTTGGTCAGTATCGCCTATATTAATAACTCCCAAGGAAACCCGGTATCCCCGTAAAAGGAGTCTGCGTGCTGAACTTGCCCCGCTTCCTTCTCCACAGATGAGATGAATGGTCCTTTTTTCGGGCTGAATATTTTTTAAGTTGGTGCCAATGGCCATAACCCGGGGAGCGCCTGAAAAAGGGTTTTTCTCGATCACTACTTCCATTTCATATACCCGGCGGATATTTTCTTCGGTAAGGACTTCCTCCGGCCTTCCTCTGGCAAATACTGCCCCCTGATGCAAGAGGACTAAACGATGACTAAACTCGGCGGCCAGGTTTAGATCATGAGAAATATGCAATACTGTTATTTTCTTCTCATAATTCAGCCTTTGCATTAATTCATTTATCTCTATTTGATGATTAAGGTCTAAATGAGATGTCGGCTCATCCATGAGGAGCACCTGGGCTTCTTGCGCTAAGGCTCGGGCTATTAAAACCCTCTGTTTTTCTCCCTGGCTTAATTCCCAGAAAAACCGATTTTCCAAACCGGCCACATCTGTGAGCGCCATGGCTTCCTGGGCAATTTTTAGATCGGATGCTTTCTCCCACCCTAAACGTTTTAAGTAAGGGGCTCGGCCCATAAGGACGATCTCGGCTACGGTAAAAGAAAAAGGCACATCTATCTCTTGAGGTACGACGGCAATGTGCCGGGCAACTTGGGTTCGCGAAAAAGAACGCAAGTCTTGGCCATTAAGGAGAACTCTTCCTTTTTGGGGTTGCAAGAGGCCGTCCATAATCTTTAGCAGGGTAGTTTTGCCTGAACTATTGGGGCCAATCAATCCCAAAATTTCCCCTTTCTCCAGAGAAAAATTTAGATCAGCGAAAATTTCCCGCTCTGGATAACGAAACCGTACTCCTTCTAACCTAATGATAGACGACATGCCCTTTTTTCCTTAATAGGTAAATGAAAAAAGGAGCCCCGCTGAGCGCTGTAATAACGCCTACAGGAATTTCATTCGGGGCCATGATTGTCCGCGCAATGGTGTCGGCCCCTACCAAAAATAAACCACCTAAAATGGCTGCCGCCGGTAATAAAAAGCGATGGTCCGGCCCCCATAGCAAACGGACCAAATGGGGAATAATTAAGCCAACAAAGCCGATTAACCCCGCCACGGCCACCACTGCGCCAGTGATCAAAGAAGTTAAAAGGAAAGAAATTTTTTTCAACTTCTCAACTTCCACCCCCAATTCCGCAGCCGTTTCTTCTCCTAAGGAAAGGAGATTCAAATCCTTGGCTAAATAAAAAAGAAGCAGGCTCCCGATAAGCAGATAGAAAAATACCGGCCTAAAAAATTGAAAAGACAAGAACTCTAAATTGCCCATCAGCCAGAAGGTAACCCCATGGAGTTTTTCATTACTGGTAGCGGAGATGAGAAACATGATGATGGCGGAAAAAAAAGAATTAACTATTACTCCAGCTAAGAGCATGGTTTGGGTAGGGACGCGGCCAGCGACGCGGGAAATAAAGTAAACTAAGAAGATGGTCATTAAAGCTCCTAAAAAAGCCACTCCAGGAATGGCATAGGGGCCGAAAAGAAAAGCGCCGCACCCCAAAAGAATGGCTAAAACAGCCCCCAAAGCTGCTCCGCTGGAAATGCCTAAGACAAATGGGTCAGCCAGAGGATTACGTAAAAGGGCCTGTAAGACAGCGCCGGACAAAGCGAGAGCAGCTCCCACCATGATGGCCGACAAAACTCGGGGAAGACGGACTTTCAGAATTATGGTGGCTTCATTTTCTGACCAGGTAGGTGAATAATTTAAAGGCAAAAAATGATTGAGGATAATTGCCCAAGTCTCCGGTAAAGGAATACGCACTGCTCCCAAAGAAAGGGATACTCCGGCCCCGGAGAGTAATAAAATACTCAAGATTAAAATCCATCCTATCCACCTTCTTAGAGTCCAACGTCCCATGGGCCAATTATTTAAAAAGAAGGTTAATGAATTTTAAAAGCCTCAGGGTGCAGCGCTCGGGCAACTTCCTCCAGCCCGATTACAATCCGCGGGGAAGGGCGATGGATGAGGTCAGCTTCCAGCACATAGACACGCCCCTGCCGCACAGCAGTAATTGTTTTCCATCTCTCCCACCATTGCCGCTGTTCAAGCAATGGATCTGCAGATTTCATCGAGGCTAAGAGAATTACTTCAGGATCCAACGCCAACACCTCTTCTATACTCAAGCGGGGATATTTCCCCACGGCCGTTTCTGCTAAATTCCGCCCCCCGGCTAAGCGGATCAGATCATTGATGAAAGTTCCGTTGCCCGCGCTCAGTAAAGGGTCAAAGTTAAGTACATGCAACACCCGCGGCTGAGGAAAGCCTCTAACTTTCTCCTGAATTTGCTTTACTTTTTTTCCCATTTCAGCGGCTATTTCTAAGCCTTTTGGCGCCGCCGAAGTCAGTTCGCCGATGCGGCGGATGGAATCAATTATCTCGGCCACATTACCAGGATTGGCAATATAAACTGGGATCTTTAATTCGGCCAATCGGGTTATTAAACTTCTCAGTTCTCCTTCGGCCAGGCCTATAACTAAATCGGGCTTTAAAGCCACGATCTTTTCTAAGGAGGGATGGGCATAATCACCTATCTTAGCTTTCTTCCGGGCGGCGGGAGGAAATTGGCAAAAATTACTCACGCCTACAATTTTGTCTTCCAGTTGAAGAGCAAAAAGGATCTCCGTAATACTGGGCGCTAAGGAAATTATCCGTTGGGGAGGGCGCGGTAATTCCACTTGGCGGCCAACTTCATCAGTAAAAGTAGCCGCCATAGTCCAGGACCATCCGCTCGCCAAACAGAAGGCTATTAAAAAAAATAAGAGTATAAAATAAAATTTTCTGCCTTTAATAATATCTTTAGCCATTGATCAGCTTTAGCACACTCCAGGAGGAAGAGTATTCAATGATGTTCAAACACCCGTAATCTTGCTCTATACGGAGCAAATGAGCGAGGGGGAGGTGGAGAGCATCAGCAATAATTACGCGATTAACCGCTCCATGGCAAACCAAGACAAAATCTTCTCCTTGGTGTTTAGCAATTAATTCTTTAAGTTTAGGCAACACCCGCTCCTGCACATCTTTTAAGCTTTCTCCTTGGGGAATCCGAAAATGCTCCAAATCTTGCAGCCACCGGGGAATATCTTCTGGGTATTTCTCCATCACTTCTTTATAAGTAAGTCCTTGCCATCGGCCAAAATTCATCTCTCGAAACTCGCTGAAATACTGAGGAACCAAAGCATGAGGTTGGGCGATGATTTCTGCCCCTATCCGAGTTCGTCTTAAATCACTCGCGTATATAGCCCTTATCTCTTTTCCCCGGAGGCGATCTCGCAAACTCTCCATTTGGCTAATGCCCCAAGGGGTAACATCCACATCAGTATGCCCATTATATACGCCGTGATTAACTACTTCTCCATGACGAATCAAGTAGAGACGCGTTGACCCAATAGCCATGCCTATAAGCCTTTATCTCCTTAAAGTTCTAAATATTGATTAACCCGGAAGCTAAAATAAAAACGATAACTTCATTTAATTCATTAGTTGCGCCTAAAGTATCTCCTGTAAATCCATTAAATTTTTTCTCAAAAACCTTCTGCAGACCCAATGTAAAAATCCCCACAGCCAACCAGATGAGCATTCCCCAAAACCGGAAAAGAAGAAAGCTGAGGAAAAGAGAAAAAAATGTTGCGAAAACCATATCTTTTTTTCTTAAATTATCCTTAAAGGAGCGTCCTAAACCACCTTCTTTTCGCGCATAAGGAGTACGGTAAGTTATTTGCACCATACTCCACCGACTCAAAACTAAGGCCAGAAGTAAGCTCCTCATTACGGACCAGTCGGGGAGGGCATTTAAAGAAAGAAATTTAATTCCTAAGACCACTATTAGGCTTAACACGCCAAATGTGCCTATATGATGGTCTTTCATAATCTGCAATCTTTCTTCCGCTGTTTTTCCAAAGGCCAATCCATCGCAAGTATCAGCTAAGCCATCTAAGTGCAACGCCCCATTACAAATAATCAGCAAAGCAATGAGCAGGCCATCAGCAAGGTTCCGGGGAAGAAGGTAAACAAGTAGAAAATAAGCTAACCAGATGATTAATCCCAAAATTAAACCGATGAGCGGATAAAAAGCCATGGACTGCCCCCAGAGGCGAGGTTCAATCTCCCTTTCTTCTTTTTTTCCGGGAAAGACGGTTAAAAATTGCCAAGCTAAGAGGAAAGCTCTCATTTTTCCTTGTTGGAGACTCCTGCCTCGGCAAAGGTCGCCATCTCTTTAAATAATTTAAGAGCTACTTCGATTACCCCCATGGCCAAGGCTGCCCCTGTCCCTTCTCCTAATCTCAAGGAAAGATTTAAAATGGGTTTGGCCTCTAACTCTTTCCACATAAATCGATGGCCTATCTCGGCGGATTCATGCCCGGCAAATATATATCTTTTAATAAGCGGGTTTAAGGCACAGGCAATCATCGCTCCTGCCGTAGAGATAAAACCATCTACCACTACGGGAATCCTATGAAAAGCGCAGCCAATTATTAAGCCAGCTATTCCCGCAATCTCTAAGCCACCTACTTTAGCTAATACATCCATAGGATCTCGAGGATCAGGCTGGTTAATCCTTAAAGCTTTTTGGACTACTGCTATCTTTCGTTTTAAAGAATCGTCATTAATCCCTGTCCCCCGGTAAGTGACTTGCTCTGGGGGAAGACCAGTCAAAGCAGCCAGGATGGCGCTGGAGGGCGTAGTATTACCTATGCCCATGTCTCCGGTGGCGACTAAATCTGCTTTTTCTTTATGGGCCAGATCAGCCATCTCCAACCCTACCTTTATTGCTTGGTAAGCTTCTTCTTTAGTCATGGCAGGCCCCTGAACAATATTTCTTGTCCCTCGCACCACTTTCCGATTTACTAAACCGGGAATAGTTCCAAAATCATGATCTACTCCCACATCAACTATCACCACTTTCGCACCTGCATGGCGGGCTAATACATTGATCCCGGCTCCCCCGCGCAGAAAGTTATATACCATCTGGGAGGTAACTTCCTTGGCATAAGCACTTACTCCTTCGGCTACTACTCCATGATCAGCAGCAAAGACATAAATTATTTTTTTTTCTATTTTGGGGTTTAAATTTTCTACTATGGCCACATATTGCTTGACTATTTCCTCCAATTGCCCTAAGCTGCCCTGAGGTTTAGTGAGGGCATCCAGCCGCTCTTGGGCTAAAGAAAAAAATTTTTCTTTTAAAGGTTGAATAGCCTGCAGTTTTTCGCTCACCATTCTTTCTAAGTCTGCGCCAGTCATTTTTAGTTCTCCAAGATCACTCCATACTTACTCATCGATCCCTTTTAACCTATGGGGCAGCCCACAGACCATTAAATATACTTCATCTGCCTCTTGGCCCAATTTTTGATGCACAATTCCAGTTATATCCCGAAAAGACCTCGCCACCTCATTATCCGGCACAATTCCCCAGCCCACTTCATTGCTCACTATGATCAAAGAACATTTTATTTGGTGAGCGACTTTTAAAAAGTCATCTGTCTCCCTCAGAATTTTTTCTGCTGACCAACCGGTCAGGAGCAGATTAGAAATCCATAAAGTTAGGCAATCAATGAGGATTATGCCAAACTCTGCTCCTCTTTCTTTGATCGTTTTAACAATTTCCCTGGGTTCTTCAATTGTCTGCCATTCCTCGGCACGACTTTCTTTGTGCCTCTTAATTCTTTGCGCCATCTCTTTATCTAAGGCCTGGGCCGTGGCTAAATATGCTTTTGGGCCTGGGTATTCCTTACCTATTTGCAAAGCAAACTGACTTTTCCCACTCCTGACCCCGCCCGTTATAAAAACAATCTTTTTTGGCATAAGAAATTTTTTAGCCCCAGAGGTTACAGAGTCCCCAGAGAATAATTATAAAAAAACAAAATCCAATTTTTAAAAACTCTGTATCCTCTGTGTGCTCTGTGGCAAATAACAACAAAAAACCCCAACCTTCAAAGGAGAAGATTGGGGTTTAAAATCTTGACGATTCTCTACCCCCTTCCCCTCGGAAGGGTCGAGATTTTTCCCCGCCGGGTTGGTCTCCTGGCTTGCGGCTTCCTACTCCCCACGCCTTCCCGGACCAAGTCCAGTGGCCGAAACTTTATGGCTGAAAACGAAATAGGGTTTTATTTTCTCTTTTACCCCTTATCCCTTTCGCCTTCCGCCTTATGGTTTCGAGTGGCTTTCGTTCCGCTTACAGTTGCGGGGCAGCGGTGGATTTACACCACCTTCCCTACCCAGCTTGGGTCTTAATGAGCCTTATTTCGCCTCCTCTAAAAAATTATGGCTTATTTTCTCATCAACTTCAAAATTTGTCAAATCTTTTGCCCAATCTCTGCTTCAACCCATCAAATATTTATGAATAGCCTCGGCTGCTTTCCGGCCAGCACCCATGGCTAATATTACCGTAGCTGATCCAGTAACAATATCTCCTCCCGCATAAACTCCTTTTTTGCTGGTGGCCCCAGTTTCTGGATCGGCGATAATGTACCCCCACTTATTTGTCTTTAAATCAGGGGTGGTGGAAGGAATTAAAGGATTAGCCCCCGTGCCGATGGCTACGATCACCATATCCACCTCTAAATCAAACTCAGAACCGGGAATAGGAATTGGCCGCCGGCGACCAGATTCATCGGGTTCTCCTAATTCCATGCGCTGGCATCTCATGCCGCATACCCATCCATCTTCATTCCCTAAAATTTCTACGGGGAGAGTTAAAAAATGAAACTGAATGCCTTCTTCTTCCGCGTGGTGTACTTCTTCAATTCTGGCCGGCAATTCTTTCTTGGATCTGCGGTAGACGATATATACATCCTCTGCTCCCAAACGTAAAGCCGTCCGGGCCGCATCCATGGCCACATTTCCGCCACCTAAGACTGCAACCTTCTTACCCCTGGCGATGGGGGTGTCATACTTGGGGAAAAGATAGGCTTTCATTAAGTTCGAGCGCGTAAGGTATTCATTCGCCGAATAGACCCCATTAAGATTTTCCCCAGGAATATTCATGAAAGTTGGTAATCCCGCGCCCGTGCCCAAAAAAACAGCATCATAACCATTGGCCAACAGCTCATCCACCGTATAAATCTTCCCTATGACCATATTCGTCCTGATTTCTACTCCCAATTTCTGCAAATAATCTACCTCGGCCTGGACGATTGCCTTAGGTAGTCTAAACTCCGGAATCCCATAAACCAGTACTCCTCCCGCTTTATGGAGAGCCTCAAAAATCGTAACTTGATGGCCCTTCTTTATCAGATCACCAGCGAGAGTTAAGCCGGCCGGCCCCGAGCCTACCACGGCCACCTTCTTGCCGGTGGAGCGATCCATGGCCGGCATGGTAAATTCTCCTTGCATCCGCTCAAAATCGGCTGCAAAACGTTCCAAGCGGCCGATAGCTACTGGCTCGCCTTTTTTACCCAGGATGCATAGTTTTTCGCACTGATCTTCTTGGGGGCAGACTCGGCCGCAAACGGCCGGTAAGCTATTCATTTCCTTTATTTTGCGGGCGGCACCTAAAAAATCCTCTTTAAGAATGAGAGAAATAAACCCGGGGATATCAATAGAAACTGGGCAACCCTCTATGCAAGAAGGCTTCTTGCATTGTAAACAGCGACTAGCCTCCAATAAGGCCAGCTCGGGTGTATAACCAAAAGGAACTTCGTCAAAATTCTTTGCTCTTACTTTGGGATCTTGCTCAGGCATTTTCTGCCTGGGAATCTGGGCCCTCTTTTTCTTGGCGGTTTCTTCGGTCATTAGCCTTTACCTCCTGGACAAGTTCCCCCTTGGCGGCGATAAATTTCTAAAGCCAATTTTTCTTGCTCTAAATAGGCGCGCTGCCGTTTTACTAATTCGGCAAAATTAACTTCATGGCCATCAAACTCTGGGCCATCCACACAAACAAAACGAGTTCTGCCGCCCACGGAAACTCGGCAAGCTCCACACATTCCTGTCGCATCAACCATGATGGGGTTTAAGCTAACTATGGTTTTAATTTTATGGTTGCGGGTAACGTTACAAACTACGCGCATCATAGGCACAGGTCCTATAGCGACCACCAAGTCCATATGCATCCCTTCATCAAGCATATTCTGCAAAACATCACTTACAAACCCATGATATCCGTAACTACCGTCATCAGTAGATATTTTTAGGGCATGCGATACTTTGGCCATTTCTTCTTCCAAGATCAAAAGATTCTTGGTCCGTGCTCCAATTATAGAAATGACCGTATTCCCGGCCTCCCGCATCGCCTTGGCAATCGGATAAACTGGGGCAATACCAATCCCCCCGCCTATACAAACCACCGTGCCGAATTTTTCGATATGCGTGGGTACTCCCAAAGGTCCTATCAAATCAGCAATAGCTTCTCCTGCCTTCAATTTCCCCAGATGTTCAGTAGATTTGCCCACTTCCTGGAAGATAATAGTTATAGTTCCAGCTTCTGGGTCAGCATCAGCGATAGTCAAAGGAATTCTTTCCCCTTCCTCATGGATGCGTAAAACAACGAATTGGCCCGGTCTCCTCTTCTTGGCGATCTCGGGCGCATAAATTTTAAACTGCTTTACTGCTGTAGCTAAGAGTTTTGTTTCCACAATGGGGAACACTTCTTTTCTCCTTTCCAGGAAAGGATTTAATTTAAGTAATTCCTAACATAAATTTAAAAAGTTGTCAAAAAAACCCCTTAATTCATGCCCAAAAAAAGGCCTGAGATTTTGCTTTTTTCCTTCGCCTGTCTTAGGAAAGACAAAGAAAATTTCTGGTATCCCAGGCCTTTAAGCTTTTTGCTTATTTCTTGGGAAATTTTCCTTCAAAAGGAACGAAAATATCTCCTTGCTCGCTATTGAATACGGCCATGCCCTCCGAAACTTTAATGCCAAAAGCAAAATCTCCCACTTTGGCGTACCAATTCTTGATTAATTCGGGAATATTCAACTTCCATTCTTGCACTTTTGGTGCTTGGGCTACTAAGAGAGTCAGTCTAATCGTGGCCGAATCAATTATGCTCACCACCCGATATTGACTAATAGTGGCGGGAGGAAAATATATTTGATCATAAGAAGTGGGCGTAGCAATTTCAATATATTTATCGGGCGCTGCTTCAAAAGAGACTGTAAACTTAATATTGTCGAGCTTGATGTTATATCCACTGGGATTGTTTATATTAAAGACGAAACCTAAAGCTAAAGGCGTACGGGCCGGTAAATCCGCCCAAGGAAAGTAGCTCATCACCTCCACTCTTTCCAAAGTCACCTTTGGTCTTCCCGTTTCTTCAGTCGGTAATAGCCCCGGTTTGCAGGCCACCCATCCGCTTATAGCCAGCAGGCCAATGAGCAGAATTAAAAGTCCGTTGCGCATAACTTACCCCCTTTCCTTTGCGGCAAAATTTTTTTTAATAATTATTTAAGTCAACCATCTTTTGCGGCGCTTATAATGTTTTACTTGCCGAAAACTCTTTCTCTCCCCTAAATCGGAGAGCCCCAGATAAAAATCGCGGATATCAGGATTCTCCTTAAGTTTTTCTGAAGTATCATGCATCACTAAACGCCCGTTCTCCAATACATAGGCATAAGGTGCTACTGTTAGCGCTAATTTTACATTCTGTTCCACTAAAAGAAGGGGAATTTTTTCTTCTTTATTAAGTTTGGTAATAATCTCAAAAATCTCTTTGATTAAAAGGGGGGCCAGGCCCATAGATGGTTCATCCAAGAGCATTAATTTAGGCTGGGCCATTAAGGCCCGGCCAATTACGGTCATTTGCTGTTCTCCTCCGCTCGTAAAGCCGGCTAAAACATTCCTCCGCTCCACTAACCTGGGAAAATAGGTATAAACCATCTCTAACCTCTTTTTGATCGCTGCCGCATCCCTCGTCAAATGGGCCCCGACCCGCAAATTTTCTTCTACCGTAAGATGCTCAAAGACCCTCCTTCCTTCAATAATCTGAAAGATGCCTCTTTTGGCAATCTCCTCTGCGGAGAGGTGATGGATCTTTTCCCCCATGAATTCAATACTGCCATCAGTAACTTCTCCATCTTCATGTTTGAGAAGTCCGGAGATAGATTTTAAAGTAGTGGATTTCCCAGCCCCATTGGCTCCCAGGAGCGCCACAATTCCTCCCGCTGGCACTTCCAACGAAACACCTTTTAGGACTAAAATGACCTCATGGTACATTACTTCAATATTGTTCAATTTGAGGATACTTTCCCGGATCTCCAAATTTTACTCCTCTTGCTTACCATCCTAACCACGAGGCCCAGCGATCAGGATATTTAGCCCGCATATCAATCTCACCCACCGTCTGGGGTTTACCTTTAATTACCCGACCTATACGCACAATGGAGCTATAACGATGATCAGTGGGCGTAATCGTCACCAATTGCCCCCCAAATTCTTTCAGCCCGGGCCACTCCCTAAAGCTCTCAAAAGCTTCTTTGATCCCCGGACCATTTAATTTGCCTGCTTTATCTGCTATCTTCATGGCTTCTACCGCCAAAGTAACCTTAACCCAACCCTGCACGGTGCGGATGAGCCTATTTTCCAAAGGAATACCAGGGTTTAATTTTTTGGCGTACTCTATTACCTTTTTCTTAGCTGGGTAATCGTCTATGAAAAGGGCGCAAGCAATTAAGCCCATAGCTCCTTCTGCCGCTGCTCCCGCTAATTTCGGCAGGTTTTCATCAAATCCCCAGTTATTAATGATGTGGTCTGCCCCCAACCCTAAAGCATAGGCATCTTTGAGGGCGGCCGAGACGGACATGGTGGTATTCCCATGCCAAACCAAATTCGCCCCGAAATTCTTTGCGGCTAATACTTGGCTTTTTGTGTCCAGGGCCGTTAAGGGCACATTGGCATCTGGTCCAATTTCAAACCCTAAAATTTGGGCTTGGTCTTTAATTGCTTTAATGGGAGCGGTGGCATAAGGAGAGGCGGTATCCATAAAACAGACAAATTTCGGTTTTGCTCCCTTCTCGCGTAGGCTTTTCCATTTTGGATCTTTTTTCCAAACCTCTTCATACCAGTAAGTTATGGCCCCGCGGGCGTTAGTAGAATAATCTGTGCCATAAACAAAATTATAAGGAGTTTTTTTGGGATCACAAAGGTGGCCCGAGAAGGAGCTGGAAAGATAGGGCATTTTATCAGCATTGATGGTCGGCGACAAAGCTTCCGTATCACCAGTCCCCCACCCTAAAACCATGACGACTTTGTCATAGTCTCGAAATCTCTTATAAGTCGTTATCGCTTCTGGAACGCGGTAACCATAATCATACTGAAATAAACGAATTTTCTTGCCGTTAATCCCGCCGCTGTCGTTATAATACTGAACAGCTTCTCTAACTCCCATAGCTTCATCTTTACCCACATCCGAAGTTGCTCCGGTGGTGTCCTGAAGTGCTCCTAATCTCACTTCCTGCGCGTGAGCACAGCTCATGAAAAAAATAAGACCTAATATAGCACCTACCCAGGAAAGAAACTTAATTTTCTTACGCATATTTTACCTCCTCTAAGATAAATGAATTTAAATGCCTTTTTAGATCTGCTCTCACCTCCTTTCAACTTTCAATTTTCCCCCTTAATAAGAAAAGGGCCATAAATTGAAATAATTTTTGACCTGCCACCATCGATAAGCCAGACCATTAGGCTCAAAAATAAGAAAAAGGGCAATGGCCAAGCCAAAGATGGCTTCTTTAACATACAGAAACTTCTCTAATAAATGGGGCAAAAAGGGGAAGATCTCTACAAAAGTAGGGCTCTGGGTCAACATAAAAATTAATGCTTTCAGCCCTTCGGGAATCAAAGTCATAAACAATGCTCCAAAAATAGTGCCGTGGATGCTCCCTACACCGCCGATAAGAATTACGCCCACTAACCAAAGAGACCAGCCAAATTGAAAATGCTCCGGACTGACGGCGGCCAAGGAGGTTACCCAAAAGGCCCCGGCAATACCACCAAAAAATCCGGCTACAAAAAAAGCTAAAAGCTTATAAAGCACGATGTTTACCCCCAAAGTCTCCGCCGCAATATCGTTATCCCTTATGGCAATCCAAGCTCGCCCAATCCGGGAGCGCATTAGATTAGCTAAGATGAAATTACAAGCCACTACTAAGATTATCATGAGATAATAAACATCTATTTCATCTTTAATAATCCAAGGCCCGATCTTTACTGTTCCCGGAGGAATCGAAAAAGCCATGCCTCTTCCCCCGATTTGGCTCACATATTGGGTGATCAAGAATTCGACGGTTATAAATTGCGCCGCCATGGTAGTCATAATGAGGTAAAATCCTTTCACCCGAGCAGAAGGCAGGCCAAAAAGTACACACCATACCCCTCCCAAAATTCCCCCGATGAGCAAGGTGAATAGATAGGGTAAATGAAATTGGAGCATTAAAATAGTACTGGTATATGCTCCTACGGCTATAAAAGCAGCGTGCCCTAAAGTAACCTGTCCACAATAGCCGATTAAGAGCTGCACGCCCAAGGCGGCTAAGATTGTGTAGCCTACTATATTAGCTACCGAGATCAAATATAAACCAGCAAATTGGGGAATCAAAATAAAGATGGTGATAAATAAAAGAATCATCTTGCCCCAAACAAATTTTGTCTGCCACCAAGCGTGATCTTGCTTATAACTTTGATGATAAACGCCACACGGTCGGTAACCCATATCACCCTCCAATGGTCAATCGGCAGCTTTGATTACCCTTACCAAAAAATGAAGCCATCGCTCCGAGAGCTGCTCCGCCTTCCAATCATGGGTCCTTTCGCCTGGCCAATTAATAATTCCTTTGCTCATTGAGAATTGATAAATGCTATTGCCCATTGTTATTTTCACACTCTCTCGATGCGCACCCATCCCCACAGTCCATAAGGCTTAAAGAGAAGGATGATAACCATAACTATGAACGGAAAAATGTCTTTAATCCCACCGGGGGTAAAGCGGCTTAAATAGCCATCGGCTAAATTCTGCAATACTCCTATTAATAATCCCCCTACGATCGCCCCAGGCACGGAGTTTAAGCCACCCAGGACTACGGCTGGCAAAACTAATAATCCCAAGTAACCGACAGATATATTCAACCCGTTTATATTACCCAAGAGGGTGCCCCCAACTCCCGCAGCCATGAAAGCAATAGCCCAAGCTAAGGCATAGACAACTTTAGCGTTTACTCCTAAGGAAAGGGCTGCCATCTCATCGTCCGCTGTGGCCTGCATGGAAAGGCCCCAGCGCGTGTACTTAAAAAAGATGACAAAGGCTAAGAGGAGGATGAGGGAAGCGATAAATGCCCATAAGTACACTTGCCCGACCACAATTTTGCCGATAAATATTGGTTCAATAGGAAATACCGGAGGATTAAAAATTACTGTATCTGTTCCCCAGATAAGCTCCACCACCCCTTTAAAGAAAAAAGAAAGTCCTACAGTCACCATTATTACGCTGAGCACTGGTTCTCCTATCATCGGGCGGAGGAATAAGTGCTCAGTTAAAAGACCTAAACAAAAACCCACCAGAAGAGTAAAAGCTAAGGCTAAGATAAAAGGAATGCCCCAATTATAAAAAGTTAGGCATACATAGGCTCCAATTAGGGTAAGTTCCCCCATTGCTAAATTAAGGACTCCCGAGCACTTATAAATCAAAGTCCAACCTAAGGCTACCAGGGCATATATACTGCCTACTAAAATCCCCGTTATAAAAAGTTGCCCAAATATCTCCATGCTTCCTCCAGGCTCAATGCCTTGAATTAACCGCCATTTCAGCCATTCAATCTTCTATTTCCATCACCTTTAGGTCAGTCTTAATATGCACGACGCGGCCATCTTCATAAGTAATGTTGGTATCCATGTGAACTATTTCAGTTTGCCCATAAAGAGCGTCTACAATGTCTTTATAACGCGTCTCTACAAAGGCCCGGCGCAATTTGCGGGTGCGCGTTAGTTCATCATCATCGGCGTCAAATTCTTTGTATAAATTTACGAACTTGCGGACGCGCGCTGGGGGAGGCAGATCCTTATTCATTTTTATAATTTCTTTCTTTATTAGATTGTAAACCTCTGGTTTTTGAGAAAGCTCCGGATAGCTTGTGTAAGCAATATTGCGGTCTTCCGCCCATTTGCCCACTACCCCATAATCAATGCAAATGACGCAGGAAACATAAGGCCGCTGATCGCCGATGGCCCAGACATCTTTTATATAGGGACTGAATTTTAAGCGAGATTCTAAGTATTGGGGAGCAAATTTTGAGCCATCGCTTAAAGTCATCACATCTTTCGTGCGGTCGAAGACTACTAAATGCCCATCAGCATCTATAAACCCAGTATCGCCGGAATGAAGCCAACCATCGCGTAAAGTTTTTGCCGTCTCCTCGGGCATCTTATAATATCCTTGAAAAACAGACGGGCTTCGGGAAATAATCTCCCCTTGCGGAGTTATCTTTACTTCTGTCTCGGGGATTGGTTTGCCCACTGTATCGAATTTAATATCATCATCTCGGTGTAAGACGGAGATGCCGGCAATTTCTGTTTGGCCATATATTTGTTTAAGATTCACGCCAAGGGCATGAAAGAAGCGGAAGTGGTCAGGTCCCATGGCCGCCCCTCCAGTATAAGCGTACCTAATCCGCGAGAGGCCCAAATGGTCCTTCAATTTTTTATGGACCCCCAAATAAGCAAGGTAATTAAGAAACCGCCAATACCAGGGTATAGGTTTCTTGGCGAATTTTAAATCAGCTACATAGTAACCGATCTTCATCGCTAATTCGTAACTTTTTCTTTTCAGCCAGGAGGCATCTAAATATTTTACTTGCACGTTCCTAACCATCTGTTCATAAATCCGCGGGGGGGCAAACATCACCTGCGGACCTATCTCCCGGATGTTTTCTTGCGCCGTCTCAGGCTCCTCTGGAAAATTCAGGGTAAAACCAGCTTGGATGCCGCAGGAAATGGACATCATCTGCTCGCCAATCCAAGCAAAAGGTAGATAGGAGACAAAATCATCAGTTTCATAATAAGGATCTACGCGCATCAGGTTTTGGCCCATGGTCAACATATTGTAGTGGGTAAGTAAAGCTCCCTTAGGCAGGCCCGTCGTGCCTGAAGTATAGAAGAGTAAACAAAGGTCATCACCTTTCCCTTTTTGGATTATATCTTCAAAGAGACCAGGTTCCTTTTTATCTATTTCTTCTCCCATTCTCATAACTTCTTTCAGGCTGATGAGCATGGGCTCATTGTAAGCCCGCATACCCTTGGGGTCATCCCAGATCATTTTCTGCAGCTTGGGGCACTTGTCTTTAATCTGCAGAAATTTATCTACCTCTTCTTGCCCTTCGCCGACCATTAATTTCGCATCGGAGTGATCAATTATATAAGAAACTTCGTCAATGAGCGAATCCTGAAACAGCCAGACTCCAACAGCCCCTACACACATCGCCGCCATCTCGGCCCAGAGAGCTTCTGGTCGGTTATCCCCGATCATGGCTACTTTATCTTCTTTTTGTAGCCCTAAAGCCATCATGCCCAGGGCAATACGTTTTACATTCTCGTAGTATTGTCGCCAAGTAATAGGCACCCAGATGCCGTATTCTTTTTCGCGCATGGCCACTTTCTTATCCCCATAGAATTTGGCCGCCCTCAGGAAAAGTTTGGGGATGGTCAGGTCTTTAGTAATTTCAATTTCTCTTCTTTTAGCGGCGGGTGACATAAAGGTCCTCTGCTTCGCCCAAGTAGGCCTGAATCACCTGCGGATTTCTTTGCACCTCGGCCGGCAATCCTTCGGCAATTTTTTCACCGAAATTTAAAGCCATCACTCGGTGCGAGATATCCATCACTACCCCCATATCATGCTCAACTAAAACACAGGTAGTCCGCCATTTCTCTTCTTCGTTTATGTCTAAGATAAAACGGGCCATGTCTTCTACTTCTTCGAGATTCAAGCCGGCCAATGGTTCGTCGAGAAGGATAATTTTGGGGTTCAAAGCAAGCGCTCGGGCTAATTCCACTCTTTTTTGCAGGCCATAAGGAAGCATACCCACGATTTTGTCCCGGATGTGTTCAATTTCCAAAAGGTCGATAATTTCTTTCTCAATAAACTCTCGATGTTCAATTTCCTCTCGGGCTGTCTTCCCTAAGTAAATAGCCCCACTGAGCAAGCCAGTTTTCATATGAATGTGTCGGCCAAGGCGGATATTATCTAAGACCGTCGTCCCCTTAAAAAGCTCAATTTTCTGGAAGGTACGCGAGATACCTAATTTGGCTCTTTGATGGGGTTTTAACTTGGTAATGTCCTTTCCTTCAAAAAATATTCTACCTTCTTGCGGTTGATAAAGACCATTAAGGCAATTAAGGAGCACAGTTTTCCCTGCCCCATTAGGGCCAATAATAGAAAAAATTTCTCCTTTTTTTACCTGAAAGCTTACCCCTCTCAGGGCTTTTACCCCCCCGAAAGACATGTGCAGATTATCAACCTGGAGCTGGATATTCTCCGTCATGGTTGGCCCATTTCTTAGCAATTCTTTATTAAACCAATTCGCTTAAGACAAATAATTCTCTTCTTTTTTTAAACTTGCTAATCTTTTTTAGAGCAAATTTGGGAGACTGGCAACAAACTATGGAAAAATTAAATTATAAATTAAAAGATGTCAATAGAAAAATTAATTCAGAATTATTACTCAGAGCGATTAAATATTTACACTCATTCCCCTCACCCTCCCCTCTCCCCAGGCGTGGGGAGAGGGTTAGGTCGGAATCGACTCGTACCGAGGTGAGGGGTTAAGAATAGCAGATGTCATTTATTTAATGCTCTCATTGATAACTTAAATTACTTTATTGAGCGCGTATTCAATGATTCCTTCAGCGCCTTTCTTTAAAAGCAAGGGAATAAGTTCGCGCACTACTTCTTCTTTAACTACTACTTCCACCGAATACCAGTCTTTTTGGTAAAGGGAAGCAATGGTCGGCGCATTCAGGCAGGGAAGGACCGCTACTACATCTTCTAAATATTTATGGGGAACGTTCATCTTCAACCCTACCATGCGATCAGCTCCCAGAGCGGCTTTGAGCAAAATAGCAATTTGCTGAATCTTTTCTTTCTTCCAGGGATCCTCCCAAGATTCTTGATTAGCAATTAATCGCGGCGTAGACTGCATGAGCTCATGAACAATACGTAAACCATGGGCGCGAATAGTCGACCCTGTTTCCGTGACATCCACAATGGCGTCCACCAACCCTTCGACTACTTTGGCTTCGGTGGTTCCCCAAGAGAATTCCACTTTTACCTGAATGCCTTTTTCAGCAAAGAAACGGCGGGTAAAAGAAACGAGTTCGGTAGCTATTTTCTTTCCTTGTAAGTCCTCTAATTGTCTGATAGGAGAGCTCTCGGTAACTACTAAAACCCATTTGACAGGCCGCAAACTTTCCTTGGCGTAAATCAATTCGGCCACTTCCACCACTTCACTGTTGTTTTCTAATATCCAATCTTTTCCGGTGATGGCGGCATCTAAAACTCCCTCTTCCACATACCGCGACATTTCCTGAGCCCGAATTAAGGCACAGGAAAGCTGCGGATCATCTACGGAAGGGAAATAATTGCGGGTACTGACTTTGATCATCCAACCCGCTTTTTGAAAAAGGTCTAAGGTGGCTTTCTCTAAGCTCCCTTTGGGGATACCAAATTTTAGGATCTTATTCACCATAAACCTCCTTCGGGTCAAAAATTTTTTCCCCTACTATTTCCACTCGGCCGTCAATAATTTTGCGGTAAAAACAGGAACGGTAGCCGGTATGGCAAGCAGCTCCTCCAACTTGCTCGACTTTTAAGAGGAGAGTGTCATTGTCACAATCGATATATACTTCTTTGATTATCTGCACGTGTCCAGAAGTCTCCCCTTTACGCCAGATCTTCTGCCGTGATCGGGACCAGAAGCATGCTTGGCCTAATTCTCTCGTTTTTTGCCAACTGGCGGCATTCATATAGGCTAACATAAGCACTTCCCCTGTTTGCCAATCCTGAATTATGGCTGGGACTAATCCCTCTCCTTTGGAAAAATCAATTTTTTCTTCATTCATAAATTCTCCTTAAAATTTGGTAGCCTTAATCCCGATTTTCCGCTTATTCTTGACTGAATTAATTTTATCTTTGCCCCCCATATAGCTCAAGGGCAGCGGCCATGGCTGCTAATCTCCGTCGCGGATTGAAGATAGTCTCTAATTTCTCCTGCAGGCTCTTTTCTTCCTCAATGATGCGCAGCATATCTTGGAAGAGATCCTGTTCTTCTTCAATGAAATGAGTAGTCATCTCTCCTTTGACAAAAGATGGATTATTGATTACCGCTTTCAAGAAAGGAATGTTAGTAGGAACTCCTACTATGATATACTCATAAAGAGCCCGCTTGGCCCGGGCGATAGCCTCTTGGCGGTCTCTCCCCCAAATAATTAACTTAGAGATCATGGGATCATAGTTGGGAGGAATAACGTAACGGGTATGGACACCGCTATCCACCCTAATTCCTACTCCCCCAGGGGAGCGATAACCAATCAGTTTCCCTGGACAAGGAGCAAAATTATGCAAAGGATCTTCGGCATTGATGCGGCACTCGATTGCCCAGCCGTTGATCTGCACATCTTCAGGATAAATCTCCAGGGGCATTCCGGCTGCGATCTTGATCTGTTCTTTTACCAAATCTACTCCCGTGATCATTTCTGTTATAGCGTGTTCTACTTGAATACGGGCATTTACCTCTAAGAAATAAAAATTCCCTGCGGAGTAAATGAATTCGATCGTACCCGCATTAGTATAATTCAAAGCCTGCGCCGCTGCTACAGCTACCCTCCCCATCTCGCGCCGCAGAGAGCGCGTCATGATGGGCGAAGGAGCTTCCTCCAAAATTTTTTGGTGACGGCGCTGAATAGTGCATTCCCTTTCCCCTAAATGAATGATATTCCCTTGCTCATCGGCCAGAATCTGAAATTCAATATGCCGCGGCTGAGGTAGATATTTTTCAATAAAGACTTCATCATCGCCAAAAGCCTGGCGGGCTAAGGTTTGCGCAGAATCCAGGGCAGCATCAAGTTCGCTATCATGGTTGATTACTTTCATGCCGATTCCGCCACCCCCGAAGGCCGGTTTAAGGATTAAAGGATAGCCGAGGGATTTACCCAAGCGGATGGCTTGAGCCAAATCTTTTATTTTCCCCCGGGTGCCAGGAATAACTGGAAGGCCGGCTTTAGCCATAATCTGGCGCGTCACAATTTTATTCCCGGCCATCTGCAGGGTGCGGCTTGTGGGGCCAATGAACTTAATCCCTTCTTCTTCGCAGGCCAAAGCAAAATTAGGATTCTCAGCCAAAAACCCATACCCGGGATGGATAGCATCTACCTGGGCTTCTTTGGCTACGGCTAAAATTCGGGAAATATTCAGATAGCTCTCGGAAGCCGGGGAAGGTCCCAGAAAATAGGCTTCATCGGCATATTTAGCAAAAAGAGCTTCCCGATCTACTTCCGAATAAACGGCCACGCTTTTGATACCTAACTCCCGGCAAGCGCGCATGACGCGGATAGCAATTTCTCCCCTATTGGCGACTAAAATTTTTTTGAACATAAGTAACCCTTCAACGCACGATCATGAGCAAATCTCCAGCTTCCACCATTTCACTCTCAAAGACAAAGATTTCTTTCACTTCTCCTGTGTAAGGAGATTCTACAGGCATCTCCATTTTCATAGCCTCCAAAACAAGTATTGGTCTCCCCGCCTCCACCCGTTCTCCTAGTTTAACAAGAAGACGCAGCACCATGCCGGGCATCGGTGAAAGGATTGCTCCTGGCTGTTCCTTAGGAGAAGTCTTTTCAGCGGGAACAGGAGCAATTTCCTTCGCGGATACTCCCCCGGAGACTGGATAGATGCGCACATTAAAGATCTCCCCATCAACATCTACTTGAAATTCCGAAGTAACGGATTTAGGAGTTGGGGTAACTTCCTTTTCTAAGGAAGGAAATATCTCTTCTTTCAATTCGCCCCGCAGAAACTTGGGAGCCACATTGGGATATAGCGCATAAGTAAGCAAGTCCTCTTCTTTCTGGAGAATGCCCATTTGTTGGGCTTCCTTCTTTAATTCTGCTAATTGGGGTTTTATATAATCTGCTGGCCGGCCTTCAATAGTATTTTCTTTGCCAATAATTTTCTTTTTAATTTGGGGGTCAATTGGAGCAGGCGGCCTTCCATAATGTCCCAAACAGTAAGCTTTTGTCTCCTTGGCAATTATCCCATACCTTTCCTTGCCGATAACATTGAGAACTGCTTGGGTGCCAACTATCTGGGAAGTAGGCGTAACCAAAGGTGGAAATCCTAATTCTTCTCTTACGCGGGGAACCTCTTTTAAAACTTCTTGGTATTTTTCTAATTTATTCTGTTCTTTTAATTGGGAAATAAGGTTAGAAATCATACCTCCCGGAATTTGGTGTAAAAAAACACTAACATCAGGCTTTTGGGCGATAGGGTCAAATAAGGACTGGTATTTCTCGCGGATCTGAGAAAAATAATTACTTACTTTTATAATATCTGCCAATGGCAGACCAGTATCAAATTCTGTTCCCTGAAAAGCGGCTACTATAGACTCAGTTGGCGGCTGAGAAGTACCTCCGCTGAATGGCCCCAAGGCTGTATCCAGAATATCCACGCCTGCCTGAGCAGCTGCCAGGTAACTTAGAGGAGCAACGCCGCTAGTACAATGACTGTGTAAGTTAATTGGAATTTTGAGGGACTTTTTTAAAGCTTTGACTAAATTAAAAGCCGCCTGCGGAGTGATCAATCCGGCCATATCTTTAATGCATATGGAGTCACACCCCAAATCTTCCAGTTCTTTGCCCATCTGCACGAATTTTTCTATAGTGTGCGCTGGACTGACTGTATAGCAGATAGTTCCCTGGACGTGGGCTTTATACTTTTGCGCTGCCCGGATGGCTGTGATCATATTGCGGACATCATTGAGAGCGTCAAAAATCCGAAAAATGCTTATCCCGTTTTTCACAGCTAAACGGACGAATTCTTCAACCACATCATCCGCATAATGACGATAGCCAACTAAATTTTGTCCCCGTAAAAGCATCTGCAAAGGAGTATGCCTTATGTGTTTTTTAAAGGTTTGTAACCTCTCCCAAGGGTCTTCGTTCAAAAAACGCAGGCAGGCATCAAAGGTGGCTCCCCCCCAGCATTCTAAGGAATTAAATCCTATCTTATCAAGGTCGGGCGCGATCGGAATAACGTCCGCCGTACGCAACCGGGTAGCAATTAATGATTGATGAGCATCCCGCAAAGTAGTGTCTGTAATCTTGATCCCCATATATCTTTCTCCCCTAAAGCTTAAAAAGGCCAACTTTAGTTGGCCTGCTCCGTAAAATCTTTTTGGCCCTGAAGTTTTACCTTTTATATTATTAAATAATTTACAAATGTCAAGCTATCCTCCCTCTGACCGTCAATCAGTTTTTAGGCAAATAGCTTGATCTGGCTCAAGCCTGCCTCTGGCCTGCCTC
>JBNAWB010000004.1:0-39238 GCA_049699975.1 Thermodesulfobacteriota bacterium | reverse complement strand
GGTGCTGCTGTAAGTATTATTCTTAAGAAGATTGAAAAGGAAATTGATGTTTCAAGGTATCTCAGAGCAAAGATTAAGGAACTTAAGAGTAAATGCCTCATTTAAAATTTAAAGGTTTGACCCCTTTTATTGCTTGACACTGCGGGAAGACTGTGAAATATTAAAAAACTAAAATTTTAATAAAGAGAGGAAGTAATGAAGAAGAAAGTTTGGATAGCAATTTCCCTTTTTATTGCTATTTGTTTGGCTGCTGGCCTTTGGATTTGGATAGTCAAATTTGAACAAGAAAAACCAACTATTAAAATTTCCCCGGACCAAAGTTATTTGGGCCAAAAATTGGATTTGCAAATTTCAGATGAAAAAAGCGGGGTAGCTGAAGTGCGCGTAGAAGCTTTACAGAAGGGGAACACAGTTATTCTCTGGCAAGAAAAGATACCAAAAGGAACTAATAAATTAGAAAAGACTATTTCTCTTCGGCCTCTGCCGGCGGGGCTCAAAGATGGGGAGACAGAGTTAAAAGTTTTTGCCCGTGACCATTCTTGGAACTGGGGCAATCCAGTCACGGTAACTAAAAAATTTGTCGTAGATACCCACCCCCCGCAGATAAATGTTTTGGGCGGTATTCATTATATAAATCAAGGTGGGACAGGTTGTATAACTTACCAAACGTCGGAGGAGACTCCTATTAGCGGCGTGCAAGTTGGCGAAAAGTTATTCCCGGGGTACTTGAGGGAGAAGAATCATTACTTAGTTTTTTTCACCTTGGGTTATGAACAGGTAAAAGAATTGGCCATTTATGCCGTAGCTGAAGACCAAGCCGGCAATAAAGGAAAAGTCAGTTTGCGCTTGATCCCCAAAGCCAAAAAATTTAAGGCAGATAAAATTCAGCTTACGGATAGTTTTTTAAAAAGCATCGTCCCTTATTTCACCGAACGTAATCCCAACCTCCGCGGTTCTTTAATAGACATATTTTTAGCCATTAACCGCCAGCAGCGGGAAGCCGACCATCAAGAAATAAGAAAAATTTGTCAGGAAACTTCTTCCCAACCGTTATGGAGCGGCGCCTTTTTGAGGCTGCCCAATTCCAAGCCCATGGCTCTTTTTGCTGAGCAGCGGAGTTATTGGTACAACGGGCAGGAAGTTGATCAGCAGGTGCACTTGGGTATTGATTTAGCATCCTTAGCGCAAAGTCCTATCCCCGCGGCTAATAACGGACGAGTCGTTTTTGCCGGACCGCTGGGCATATATGGGAATACAGTTATAATCGATCATGGCTGTGGGCTTTTTAGTATGTATGCCCACTTAAGTTCGATTAAAACAGAAATTAAAAAAGAAGTCCAAAAAGGAGACCTTATTGGTCATACGGGATCCACTGGGTTGGCTGGTGGAGACCACCTCCATTTTAGCATGTTGATCCATGGTGTTTTTGTGAATCCCATTGAATGGTGGGATGACCACTGGATTAGAGATAACGTAGAAAAAAAGATGGAACTTATCCGTTAAAACTTCGGGAAGCCTAATAGGCTCCTGGTGGAGGCGGCGGGAGTCGAACCCGCGTCCGGAAACCTTCAGCAAGAAGCATCTACATGCTTAGCCGTTGTTTTGACTTTCACTCCTGCAGACTCCCCACGGCTGGATTCTGCAGAAGTTAGCTTATGGGATTTCGCTTTCCACTTATAAGCTTCGGTGGAAAGCTATCCTGATTAGTCGACGCTCCCTACCGACCGCACAGGATTTGGTCGGAGGAGCGGCCACTGGTTATTAAGCAGTGGCGTAAGCGTAATTGTAGTTTCCGCTTATCTTTGCCCGACTTTTTTAACGAGCCCAGTCGGAACCTCGGCATGCAGCCCTTGCCTCAATGATCCCCGTCGAGACCGTGACGCCCCCTTTGCAATATTGAATTTTGTAAAGAACATTAGCGAATTTTGGCCGCCTTCATGGCTTTTTCAATTTCCCGATCAGCGGTTCTTCTTTTTAAATCTTCCCGTTTGTCGTGCAAAGTTTTGCCTTTGGCTAAGCCCAATTCAATTTTTATTATACCTCTTTTAAGATATAATTTCAAGGGAATCAAAGTATATCCGCGCTCCTGAATTTTACCTTGCAAGCGGCGTATTTCCCGTTTATGTAAGAGGAGCTTTCTGGTGCGCTCCGGATCGTGGTTAAATTGGTGCCCATAAGGATAGGGACTAATATGCGTGTTATAAAGAAAAGCTTCTCCATCCTCGATCCGCACATAGCTGTCTTTTAAATTGGCTTTGCCCAAGCGAAGAGATTTCACTTCGGTGCCTAAAAGGGCGATACCAGCTTCATGAGACTCTTCAATGGAATAATCATGAAAAGCTTTTTTATTTACGCAAAGTACTTTCTCAGACATAGAAAAAATATAGCATCTTTAATTTCTGGTGACAACAAAATCCGCAACGGCCAGCGTAACCCACCACTGAGCGGGGGCAGATTTCATGATTAGCCTATTAAATTTCCCTTCACCTCGGTACGAGTCGATTCCGACTTTCTCTCCTGGGCGAGTTTTAGCAACTCTTCCCATTGAGACTGGGCCATAATGTCATCGCGAGGGAGCGTAGCGACCGTGGCGATCTCGTAACGCATTCAAATTAAAGAGTTCGCCACGCATCACTTCGTCAAGTGCGGTGTCGCTCGCCATGAGGAAAAGTGGATTGCGATACAGTTTCGTTGAGGAGAAGGCTTGCCCCTACCTGAGCCATATTAGGTATTTACCCAAAAACTGACGCGTGGTGGGGCGCAAAAAAACTTGACAAGGAAGCTTGGGAAAAGTAGACTTAAATAAATCACGATGATTAATTAAACGAATAAGCCTGGAATAATTTTTTGGAAAACGACCTTTCTGTGATTTCCAGAAGCTATATAATTAAAAATAAATTCGGCCTGCACGCCCGCCCTTCAGCTTCCTTTGTACAGACAGCCAATCGTTTTCGAGCAGAAATCAAAGTGGAGAAAGATGGACAAGTAGCTGACGGTAAAAGCATCATGGACTTAATGATGTTGGCTGCAGCTCAAGGAACTAAAATTACCATAAAAGCTCAAGGTGATGACGCTCTCGAAGCCTTAGAAGCTTTGGGCACTTTGATCGAAGGCCGCTTTGGAGAAGAGTAGCTTGAAAAAAGAAACTAAAAAGACCAAATTCATTAAAGGAATCGGCGTAACGCCAGGAATTATTATCGGCAAGGCCTTTTTGGTAGATAAAGGGAAAATTGAGACTCCAGCGCGAGTTATTCCGGAATCGCAGGTTGAGCAAGAAGTAGAGCGCTTTTTAGAGGCTATAGAAGAGTCTAAAAAACAGCTCCGTTCGGCTAAGGAGAAGCTATTAAGAGAAGATGCGACCAGTCCAGTATATATCCTTGATGTGCATCTTCTGCTCTTAGAGGATAAGAAGCTGATCGATAATACTATCGCTACCATTCGCCAAAGTTGGATTAATTCTGAATGGGCCTTGAAGATAAACTTAGAGAAGTTGCGCAAGGTCTTTAACCAAATTGAGGACGAATATTTAAAAAGCCGCAAGACAGATATTGATTATATAGGGGAGAGGATAATCCGTAACCTGATGGGCAAAGGGAAGGAACCTTTTTCCCAAATTAAAGAAGAAGTAATCGTCGTCGCCCATGACCTCTCTCCGGCAGATACGGCCCAGATGGCCAAGGATAAGGTGACGGCTTTTGTTACCGATCTGGGGGGCAAAACTTCGCATACGGCAATAATGGCGCGTTCCCTGGAGATTCCTGCTGTGGTGGGTGCGGAGACGGCCACCCAATTTATCAGCACTGGAGATACGCTTATTGTGGACGGCATCACAGGAGTCGTGGTCGTTAATCCAAGTCCGGAGATCATGCATGAATATCAGGAGCGCCAAAAAGCGCGCCTAAGAATGGAACGTGAACTATTTCAGTATCGGGATCTGCCTGCGGAAACGCTTGATGGGTATCGGGTTAGAATTTTAGCCAATATCGAGTTGGTAGAAGAAATACCCTCCGTGCGCGAACATGGTGCGGAAGGAATCGGTCTTTACCGGACCGAATATCTCTATCTCAATCGCCGGGATTTACCTTCGGAAGAAGATCATTTCCAGGCTTATAAAAATGTGGTGGAAGGGATTTATCCCCACCCCGCAGTGATTCGGACGCTGGATATCGGTGGAGATAAATTCTTGTCTCCTTTAGAACTAGCCGAAGAAATGAACCCGGCTATGGGGCTAAGAGCTATTCGCTTTAGCTTGAAAGAAGTAGATATATTCAAAGTGCAATTACGCGCCATTTTGCGAGCCAGTGCTTTTGGCAAGGTAAAACTTCTCCTGCCCATGATCTCTGGGGTTTCCGAGATTCGCGAAGTTAAGAAAATTTTAAATGAAGTGCGCTTAGGCTTAACAGCCGAGGGCATTCCTTTCGATCCGCAAATGGAAATAGGGATTATGATCGAAGTTCCCTCAGCCGCGGCCATCGCGGACATATTAGCCCGCGAGGTTGATTTTTTTAGTATTGGGACCAATGATTTAATTCAGTATACTTTGGCCATCGATCGGGTAAATGAATCAGTTACCCATCTCTATGAGCCTCTGCACCCGGCTGTTTTGCGTTTGGTAAAAGAAGTCGTAGATGCGGCCCACAGTGCCGGGATTAAAGTGGCCATGTGTGGTGAAATGGCGGGAGAACCGTTATATATTCCGATCCTTTTAGGGCTGGAACTGGACGAATTATCGATGAATGTTCTCTCTATCTTCCGCGTAAAGAAGATTTTGCGCGCTTATACTCTGCGCGAGTGTCGCCAGTTAGTGCAACAATCTTTACAACTATCCACTCCGGAAGAGATTGAAGAGTTAATCAGAGGGAGTTTACGACAAAAATTTCCTGAGGAGTTTGGAGATAACTTACCTACGAAATTAGGAGAAAGAGGAGGAGAAATTTTAACTCATGAGCATGACGAATTTTCTTTTCACGTCTGAATCGGTAACGGAGGGGCATCCAGATAAAGTAGCTGACCAAATATCTGATGCCATTTTGGATAGCATCATCGCCCAGGATCCACGAGCCAGAGTAGCTTGTGAGACCTTAGTAACCACCGGCCTGGCCATGATTGCCGGAGAAATTACTACTTCTTGCTATGTGCATATGCCGGATGTGGTGCGCGAGACGATCAAAGAGATAGGCTATACGGATGCGGCTATGGGATTCGATTGGGAAACTTGCGCCGTAATTACTTCCATTGATCGTCAGTCTCCAGACATTGCCCTGGGTGTGGATGAGCGGCCAGACCATGAGCAGGGAGCAGGTGATCAGGGTTTGATGTTCGGCTATGCCTGCAATGAAACGCCGGAAATGATGCCCATGCCCATTCTTTATGCGCATCGCTTAAGTATGCGCATGGCCGAAGTACGTAAGAAAAAGATCTTGGATTTTTTACGCCCGGATGGTAAAACGCAAGTGACTATCCAATATATTAATGGTAAAGCCGAAAGGGTGGATGCCGTGGTCCTGGCGGCGCAACATACCCCGGAAGTAAAATATAGCACTTTGCGGGAAGGGTTGATTGAAGAAGTAATTAAAAAAGTTATCCCCGAGCGATATTTGGATAAGAACACAAAATATTACATCAATACCACTGGCCGGTTCGTTATTGGCGGGCCAAGGGCCGATTGTGGAATGACCGGCCGAAAAATCATTGTGGATACCTATGGAGGCGTGGGCAGTCACGGAGGAGGAGCCTTTTCTGGTAAAGACCCTTCCAAGGTTGATCGGAGTGGTTCTTATATGGCCAGGTACGTGGCCAAGAATATTGTGGCTGCCGGCTTGGCCGATAAAGTAGAAGTTCAAATAGCTTACACTATAGGCGTAGCCGAGCCAGTTTCTATTATGATTGATACTGGAGGAACTTGGAAAATACCCCCAGATAAAATTGCTAAATTAGTCAGAGAATATTTCGACTTGCGACCAGCGCCTATTATCCGCTACCTTAACCTACTCCGTCCCATCTATAAAAAAACGGCCTGTTATGGCCATTTTGGCCGTAACGATCCAGATTTTACCTGGGAACGCACAGACATGGCTGAGACTCTCCGCAAAGCAGCCGGCCTTTAAATAAGAGAAATAAGCGGTTAAAGAAAAGCACTGAGCCTAAAGAAAGGGAAGGTATGGACTTTGATATCAAGGATATAAAGTTAGCGGAAAAAGGGCAGTTGCGGGTGGAGTGGGCAGCGCAGTCTATGCCGGTGCTCCAACTCATCCAAAAGCAATTTGCCCAGGAAAAACCTTTGCAGGGAGCGCGGGTGGGAGCCTGTTTGCACGTAACCACCGAGACCGCCGTTTTGATGGAAACCTTACAAGCAGGGGGGGCCCAGGTAGCCCTTTGTGCTTCTAACCCGCTGAGTACGCAAGATGATGTCGCTGCATATCTGGTCAAGTATAAGCAAATTCCTGTATATGCCGTAAAAGGGGAAGATAATCAAACTTATTACCGGCATATTCATGCGGTTTTAAACTTTGGGCCCTTACTTACTATGGATGACGGAGCAGATCTCGTTTCGACGCTGCATACGGAAAGAAAGGATCTCTTGCCGGCTATCATCGGCGGCACAGAGGAGACTACTACGGGTGTGATTCGCTTGCGAGCCATGGCCGCCAAAGGACTACTTCACTATCCCCTAATTGCCGTCAATGATGCCTGCACCAAACATTTTTTTGACAATCGCTATGGAACGGGACAATCCACCATAGACGGTATTATTCGCGCTACCAACCGCCTTTTAGCCGGAAGTAATTTTGTGGTTTGCGGCTATGGCTGGTGCGGCCGGGGGGTGGCCATGCGGGCCCAGGGGATGGGCGCCAACGTGATCATCACCGAAGTAGACCCATTGAAAGCCTTGGAAGCAGTCATGGACGGGTTTCGCGTTCTGCCCATGGCTGAAGCTGCTCCCTTGGGTGATTTCTTTTGCACCTTGACGGGCAATATCCAAGTGATCAGGAGAGAACATTTCTTGCAAATGAAGGATGGAGCAATTATCGCTAACTCGGGGCATTTTAATGTGGAGATTGATTTAGAAGCCTTGGCCGAGATTTCTTCTGGCCGGCGACAGATGCGGGAATTCGTGGAAGAATTTACGCTCAAAAATGGCAAGAGAATTTATCTTTTAGGAGAAGGCCGCTTAATCAATTTAGCCGCAGCGGAGGGCCATCCCTCAAGTGTGATGGATATGAGCTTTGCCAATCAAGCCTTGGCTACCGAATTTTTGCTGAAAAATAAAGGGACCTTGCCCAAAGGGGTTCACCCTGTGCCGGTAGAAATTGATCAACGTATTGCTCGCCTCAAGCTCAGCTCTTTAGGAGTGAAAATCGATACGCTAACCGAAGCGCAAGAAAATTATTTAAAGTCCTGGGAAATGGGGACCTAATTAGCACTATAGGTAACCCTTTTAGAGGAAAGTATTTTAGTGGCGGATAGATAAAAATAAATAGACGCCCACCAAAGCAAAAATAAAATTTCCTAACCAAGCGGCCACAAATGGAGGCAGCAATCCGGCTTTGCCCAATTCTAAGCTAAAAGAAAAAGTCACCAAATAAATAAAACTTATCAAGATACTCAACCCGAGAGCCATAGCAATACCGGCGCCCCTTTCCTTTCGCAGAGCTAAAGTAATGCCCAAAAAACCTAAAATTACACTGGTGAAGGGGAAGGAAAAGAAAGCATAAAGGGCGCAGCGATATTTTGTGGATTCATACCCATCCCGTTCAATCTTACGCACATATTCGCTGAGCTCGCGGTAATTCATTTCCTCCGGATTTTTTTCGGCAACGCGAAAATCTTGCGGGGTCTCCGGGAGAGAAAGAGTAATTTGCGGATACTTTTTTCGCACCGGGAAGCCATCGCCGCTGAATTGCGTTACCGTAACTTCTGAAAAAATCCACTGCCCATCCTGCCAGTCTGCCCGCCGCGCATCTAATCTTTCTAAGAGCCTAAAGTTAGGATCAAAACGGTAGATACTTACCCCTTCCATCGAATTCTTCTCGGGGTGATAAAGCTGAATATTATAAATACTCTGATGGCTATGGATCCAAATTTGGCTTTGTTTAAATACTTCTACGGGCTTTTTTTTATGAACGATTAGATTCATGAGCTCCCGTACTTTTTGATTGGCCCCCGGAACAATATATTCGTTCAGGCCTAAAAGAATTAGGTAAAGGATAAAAACTACCCGCAATATGGGCAAGATAATTTGCCTCAGACCGATCCCTGCTGCTTTTAGGGCCATGATTTCATTATGGCGAGACATGATGCCCAGAGTAATTAAAGAAGAGAGCAGGATGGCCGCCGGGGATACTTGGGCAATAATGGATGGAATTTTATTTAAAAAATAGGCGATCATCATCTCCAGGGGAGCCCGATTGTGGAGGAAAGCATTTATCCTTTCAAAGAATTCGACGACTAAGTAAATAGTCGTAAAAGCTCCCAGGCCTAAGAAAAAATTTTGCAAGAAATCTCGGGCTAAATACTTGCTCAAGATTTTCATGGGGCAGATTTCCTTTCCGGAGGAGGAAAAGACTCTTTTAATTCTCGGGTAAGCCAACTGAAGACTTTATTTAGACCAGCCATCAAAAAAATGGGCGCCCCGCGGGCACTCTTGATGAGCAGATAAATGCCCAATAGTAAAAAAAAGGCGTTGGGGAACCACAAGCCCAATTCCACAGATATAAAGCCCCGTTCGGCTAAAGAGTTTCCAGCATTAGTCAGCAAATAATAGATCAGAATTACGGCCACTGACCAGGAAAAGCCGAGGGATTTACCCGCCTGCCCCAAAGGAGATTGGGCTCCCAAGGGAATACCAATCAGTCCGAAGACAAGGCAAGCAAAAGGGATGGTGAATTTTTCGTGAATTTTTATGAGCAAGATTTTGGCCTCTTCGCTTTTTAGGCGCCAAAAGCGCATAGCCTGAAGAAGTTCGTTTAAAGACATATCCGCCGGGTGTTTTTTTTCATCTTGTTTTTTAGCTAAACCAGTTTTTAGGCTCAGACGCAGGTCGTAAGTTGCAAAATCAATTTTTTGGTAGACTTCGGGCTGTTTGCCCAATTTATGAATGGAGCCGTTTTTTAATTTTAAAGTCACGGTTAGTTGGGCAGGGTCAGAAAGTACCTCTCCTTCCCGGGCTACTATGGCATGCATTTCTTCGGGAAGGCGCGCATCAGAAATAAAAATATTTTCCCACTTGAGCGTGCGGGGCGAGACGTGTTCCACATAAATGACTAATCCTTCAAAGTCGTCGTTAAATACCCGTTCTTTCACACCCGCGTGAGCTTTAGTACTGGCAATTTCGAAAAGTAAGGACCGGGAAGCCTGGTTAGCTTGAGGGAGTAAATGCAAAGAAAAAAAGATGGTGAGCATAAAAGCCCCCATAGCCCAAAAGATAACGGGAGGAACCATTTGATAAAGACTTATACCTGAAGATTTTAAAGCGGTGATCTCGTTATCGCTGGCCAGGCGGCTAAAAGCGACCATCACGGCTAAAAGCATAGCCATTGGGATCGTCAAGACCATAAAAGAAGGAATAAGGTAATAAATAAATTTGGCAATGTGGGAAAGAGAAATGCCCTTATTGACGAATAACTCCGTAAGTTGTAAAATCCTTCCCGTAAGCAAAATAAACGTAAAACCTAAGAGGCCCAGGAAGAAGGGCGGAAGAAGTTCTTGCCAAATGTAGCGGTAAAGAGTTTTTTTCATAATTCGATATTAACTCATCCTGGCCTTTTTGTAAATTCCTATTGCCCGGTAAGGAGCCCATGACTATTCGGCAGATGCTGGAAGAAAAAGAAAAAAAAATTCTTTCTCCTTATGCGCAACTGAGCGCTCAAACTCGGGGACGGAGGGCGCCAGAAGAAGAATGCAGTATTCGGCCTGCTTTTCAGCATGACCGCGACCGGATCATTCACTCCAAATCTTTTCGTCGTCTTAAACACAAAACTCAAGTTTTCTTAGCCCCCAGCGGAGACCATTATCGGACCCGCCTCACCCACACTTTGGAGGTGGCCCAAATAGCGCGCACGATGGCCAAAGCCTTGGGCTTGAATGAAGACCTTACTGAAGCTATTGCTTTAGGACACGATCTCGGGCACACGCCTTTCGGCCATGCGGGCGAGGAGATTCTAAGAGAAATTAGTCCGGATGGGTTTCACCACGCCGCCCAAAGCTTGCGGGTGGTGGACTTATTAGAAAAAGACGGCCAAGGGTTAAACTTAACTTACGAGGTAAGAGACGGTATCCTCAAACATTCTAAGGGCAAAGGAGATCTCTTACCCAATGATCCTGAAGATTTGCCTATTACTTACGAGGGCAGGCTGGTCCGCATGGCCGACATCATCGCTTATGTTAATCATGACCTTGATGATGCCCAACGGGCGGGATTGATATCGGCGCAGGATATTCCGCCAGAATGCGTAAAATACTTGGGAGATACTCATAGCCAAAGAATAGATACCATGGTGCGCGATATTCTGGAACAGGCGCAGAAATCTGAGCCTTTGCAAATAAAGATGAGCGAACCTATCTTGGAGGCCACTCTGAAACTCCGCGACTTTTTATATGATCGCGTATATGATTTGCCGGAAGTACATAATGACTTCATCAAATCCGCAAAAATTATTCGCGAGCTTTATGCTTATTTTGTAGACAACAAGGAAGAATTTCGCCGGGAAGTAGGAGGTGGGTTCCTCCATGAGCCGATCGAGAGGTCTATTGTGGATTTTATCGCGGGGATGACCGACCGCTATGCTTTTAAACTCTATGAGAAGATTTTCCTTCCCCAGCCGTGGTTGATTATTTAAACTTTTTTCTAAAAAACAGCTTAGCCTAAGGAAGTAAATAAAAAAGAGGTTAAAATGAAAAAAGAGGAAGAAGAAATCATTGAATTGACAGAAGTATGGGCCGAGCCCGTTAGGGAAGAAACTTTGGCGTCTGCTAAGCTTAAAGAAAATGAGCCCGGAGGCCCGCCCAATTATGAAAAGGAAGTGGCAAAAATTAGAGAAGAAACGAGGGAGCGGGTAGAAAAATGGCTGGCCACCGAAGGAGTGCAGATCCTCAACCAAGGGATCCGGGAGATAGTGCCGCCGATTTTTGGAGAGGAATTAAGTCGGGAATTAGAGAAATTAAAAAGCGAGGTAGAAAAAATTAGAGTTCTCAAAGAAGGGTTGAGTGCTAAAATAAGAGAGTGGATAGATGGCGAAGGAAGGGAATTATTGAAGAAAGAAACGGGCGACATGCTGCCGAAGATCGGGGAAGAATTATTAGGCAAAGAGATAAATAAGTTGCAGGAAGAGGTAGAGAAAATTAGGGGGCTGCGCGAGGCCCTCAATAATAAAGCAGAGCAATGGTTCCAGGCAGAAGGAATCTCTATTTTAAAAGAGAACGTAGCTGAGGCCTTGCCCCAGATTGTCCAAACAATGATGAGCCAAGAGATAGAAAAATGGCAAACAGAATGGGTAAAACTCAAAGCGGAACAAGAAAGCTGGGTTGGCCAAATGGAATCCTGGCTGGCCCAAGAAGGGAAGGCCATCTTAGCCAACAAAGCTCGGGAAATGTTTCCTGAGATCGCGGTCGCTGTATTAAAGAAAGAAATAGCCAAACTTAAAGGAGAGGTCGAGGAGCAAGCGTGAAAAAAGAGAAACAAATAGAAAGTTGGAAAAAAGTTTTTGAGCCGCAAGAAGTAGAGGAAAAATGGTATCAGTTTTGGGAGGAGAAAAACTTATTCCGGGCGGATGAATATTCTCCCAAGCCCCCATTTTCTATCGTCATTCCTCCTCCGAATGTAACGGGTTCTTTACATATGGGGCATGCCCTAAATAATACTTTACAAGACATCCTGGCGCGCTACAAAAGGATGGACGGGTATAATGTCCTTTGGTTGCCGGGAACAGACCACGCGGGAATAGCTACCCAAAATGTAGTGGAAAAACAGTTAGCCGAAGAAGGAACTGACCGGCATAAATTGGGTCGGGAAGCTTTTATCGAACGGGTCTGGAAATGGAAGCAAGAATACGGAGGCCAAATTATCAAGCAATTAAAGAAATTGGGCAGCTCCTGTGATTGGAGTCGCGAAAGATTTACTATGGATGAAGGGCTATCCTTAGCCGTAAAGGAAGTCTTCGTGAGATTATTCCAGGAGGGTTTAATTTACCGCGGAGATTATATTATTAATTGGTGTCCCCGCTGTCAGACGGCGCTTTCCGATTTAGAAGTGGAACATGAACAAGAGGAAGGCCAACTTTATTATATTAAATACCCTTTAGAGGACGCTAAAGAGTTTTTAGTGGTCGCTACCACCAGGCCGGAGACCATGTTGGGAGATACGGCCGTGGCCGTGCATCCAGAAGATAGACGGTATATGAAGTTCATCGGACGGAAAGTAATTCTGCCTTTGATGAATCGCAAGATACCGATTATCGCCGATAGCTATGTCGCCCAAGATTTTGGTACGGGAGCATTAAAAGTCACCCCAGCACATGACGCTAATGACTTTGAAATTGGCCGGCGTCATGGTCTGGAAGTTATTCGCGTCATTGATGATGCGGGGCGGATGAACGAAAACGCCGGCCGTTATGCTGGCCAATCGCGCTTCCAGTGCCGTAAAGAAGTAGTCAAGGATTTGAAGAATTTGAACTTAATGAGAAAGATAGAGCCTTTCTTGCATAATGTGGGCCATTGCTATCGCTGCAAAACTATTATTGAACCCACTGTTTCCAAACAGTGGTTTGTGCGCACCAAACCTTTAGCCGAACCGGCCATCGAAGCAGTCCAGAAAGGGGAAACAAGGATTATCCCCGCCATATGGGAAAATACCTATTTTGAATGGATGAACAATATTCGGGACTGGTGTATTTCGCGGCAAATCTGGTGGGGCCATAGAATCCCAGCTTGGTATTGCCTAGGCTGCGGGGAAATTAATGTCTCCACCGCCGAGGTTAAGAAGTGTGCTTTTTGCGGTAGCAATCACTTAGAACAAGAGCAAGATGTCTTAGATACTTGGTTTAGTTCTGCCCTTTGGCCTTTTTCTACCTTGGGATGGCCAAAAAAGACAAGGGATTTAGAAGTCTTTTATCCTACTTCGGTTTTGGTAACTGGGTTTGATATTTTGTTCTTCTGGGTAGCCCGGATGATGATGATGGGCATCAAATTTATGGGCCAAGTTCCCTTCCGAGATGTTTACATCCATGCCTTAGTCCGGGACGCGGAAGGGCAAAAAATGAGTAAGTCTAAAGGGAACGTGGTCGATCCTTTAGTAGTTATTGAAAAATTTGGGACAGATGCTTTCCGCTTTACTTTAGCTGCCTTTGCCGCCCAAGGAAGAGATATTCGCTTATCTGAAGAACGTCTGGCGGGTTATCGCAATTTTGCTAACAAAATTTGGAATGCCTCCCGCTTTACTTTGACCAATTTGCAAGATTATAACCACCGCGGGAAAGGAGAAGAAATTAAAGGAAAATTGTCTTTAGCTGATCGCTGGATATTAAGTCGCGTAAACCGGACGATCAAAGAGGTCCGCCAAAGCCTGGATAGCTATAAATTTAACGAGGCCGCCTCCGCCATCTACCAATTCCTTTGGCATGAATTTTGTGATTGGTATATTGAGTTAATCAAACCTGTTCTCAATCAGAAAAATAATGCTGATCAGCGTTGGTTGGCCCAACATACGCTCCGCCGGGTTTTAGATATTTCCCTCCGCTTACTCCATCCCTTTATGCCCTTCATTACCGAAGAAATTTGGCAGAACCTTCCTGAGAATGAAGGTTCCATCATGATTGCCGAATTTCCCCGCGTCCACGAAGAAGAAATCCAAAGCGAAGTGGAGGCGGAGATGGAGCTAATCATGGAGATAATCAGCTCGATTCGCAACCTCCGCAGTGAGCTGAATATCGCTCCCTCGCGGAAAGTGGAGGTAATTTTAGATGTGCATGATCAGCAAGTTTTAAACAATCTCCAACAAAATCAAATATACATGGAAAATTTAGCTTTAGCCAACAAGATTACCTGGCAGTCTGGGGGAGAAAAACCAAAAGCCTCGGCCACGGCCGTAATTGGGCCGGTAGAGGTATTTTTGCCCCTCCAAGGACTGATCCAATTAGATGAGGAAGAAAAGCGCATTAAAAAAGAAATTAACAAGATCGAAGAAGAATTAGCGCGAGCAAACTTAAAGCTGCATAATGAGGAATTTCTGCAAAAAGCTCGCCCCGAGGCAGTGCTTAAGGAGAAAGAAAAAGCGCGCCTGCTGACCGAGAAGATAACCAAGCTGCAGGAGGGATTAAAGAGAGTGCAGGCGTGGATGAAAGAAATTTGAGTATATTAATTTTAATAAGACCAAAAGAGGTGCCTCATGTATTTCCCCATATATCGACCGCGGCGCTTAAGGAAAAATGAAAATCTGCGCCGCATGATCAGGGAAACAAAACTTTCTCGCGATGATTTTATTTATCCTCTTTTCGTGACTCATGGCCGGGGCCTTAGACGGGAGATTAGTTCCATGCCGGGTGTAGCGCAGCTTTCCATTGATTTGGCTGTTAAAGAAGCTACCGAAGCTAAACAATTGGGAATACCGGCCATCATTCTTTTTGGCATTCCCAAGAAGAAAGATGTCAAAGCCAGCGAAGCTTACGCCCGTTCCGGCATTATCCAACAAGCCCTGAAGGCCATTAAAGACAAAACACCGGAACTCGTCGTGATCACCGATGTTTGCCTATGTGAATATACCAGCCATGGACATTGTGGGGTGGTCGTTAAGGGGGAAGTGGATAATGATGCTACTTTAGAACTGTTGGCTAAAACCGCGCTTTCCCATGCCCAGGCAGGGGCGGACATGGTCGCTCCTTCAGATATGATGGATGGCCGAGTAAAAGTTATCCGCGAGACTCTTGACCAGCACGGTTTTAGTGACCTGCCCATCATGGCTTACGCGGCGAAGCATGCCTCAGCTTTTTATGGCCCCTTCCGGGAAGCAGCAGAATCCACTCCCCAATTTGGTGACCGTCGTTCCTACCAGATGGATCCAGCGAATGCCCGCGAAGCGCTGCGCGAAGTTGGCTTAGATGTTCAGGAAGGAGCAGACATCATCATGGTCAAACCAGCTCTTCCCTACTTGGACATAATCCGCGCCGTAAGGCAGGAATTTAACCTACCTGTGGCTGCTTATAACGTGAGCGGGGAATATGCCATGATTAAAGCGGCGGCTCAAAAAGGGTGGTTAGATGAAGAACGGGTAATGATGGAAGTTTTGACCGCCATCAAAAGAGCAGGGGCGGACTTAATCTTGACTTATTTTGCCAAAGATGCCGCACGCCTTTTGGATTAGAGTTAGATTTTTTTAAAACCTTATAATCGTTTTTCATCCTGAGCAAGATCAGATACCAGCTATTTGGTCATCATGATTGAAGATCAGTTAAAATGGGTAGAAGAACTGCGCCGAGCGCGCCAAGGAAAGTTAATTGGGGGGGTAATATTATTCTTCCAGCAGATCGATTCCACGAATACAGTCGCCCATGCCCAAGCACTTCAGGGAGCTCCTGAAGGTTTAGTCGTCTTAGCAGATGCCCAATCTCAGGGGAAAGGCCGCCGCGGAAGGAATTGGGTTTCTCCTCCTGGCTTAAACTTGTATTTTTCTGTCCTTCTCCGCCCCGCAGTGGCTAAAGAGAAAATTGCGGTCCTCACCTTAATGGCCGGAGTGGCCTGTGCCGAAGCTCTGCGGAACAAAACTGGGTTAGAAGTTAAGATTAAGTGGCCCAACGATCTTTTAATTCGAGAAAGAAAAGTCGCTGGTATATTGGCCGAGAGTGAAACAACGAAGGGTTTTGTTATTTTGGGCATAGGGGTAAATGTCAATTGGCCTAATTCAGAGATGCCTCTGGAAATCAGAGAAACAGCCACTTCCCTTTATGCAGAAAAAGGAGAAAAATTTGGGCGAGCTGATATTGCGCAAGAATTATTAAAAAACTTAGAAGAAGAGTATCTACTTTTTAGGCGCGAAGGTTTTTCCTCCCGCCTGCGCGCCAAATGGGAGGAACTTTCGGCCATAAACCAAAAGTGGGTAGCCATAAAGTTCTTGGATAAAATATACGAAGGTAAAGCATTGGGCCTGGATGAAGAAGGAGCTCTGCTGGTCCAGAATGGACAGGGAAAAGTGAGTCGATTTTTAGCCGGAGAAGTGAGTTTACGCTTTTAATTTTCCGCCACCGGGCCAAGGAGTGAATTATGCTTTTAGTTATCGACGTGGGCAATACTAATACGGTCTTAGGAATTTATGCCGGATCGCGGTTAGTTGATAATTGGCGCATCTGGACCGAAAGGGAGAGGACGAGCGACGAATACGGTATTTTAGTACGTAATCTTTTCGCCTCCCGGTCCATTTCTCTGGGCGAGATCGAAGCGATCGCTGTTTCCTGCGTAGTCCCGCCCATGTTAAATACTCTTCTGGAACTTTCCCAAAAATACTTTCGCCTTGAGCCGTTAGTAGTTGAATTTGGGGTGGATACAGGTATGCCGATTTTAACTGATAATCCTGCCGAAGTAGGAGCTGACCGCATAGTTAATGCCGTGGCCGCCTTTCATAAACATAGACGCAGTCTAATTGTAGTAGATTTTGGGACAGCCACCACCTTTGATTATATTTCTCCTCAAGGGGAATATATGGGTGGCGCAATTGCCCCGGGCTTAGGAATTGCCAGCGAGGCTCTATTTATGCGGGCTTCTAAACTTCCGCGGGTGGAGTTAGTGCGGCCTAAAAGCGTCGTGGGTAAGAATACAGTTCATTCTATGCAAGCGGGCATTATTTTTGGTTATGCGGGATTAGTGGATGAGCTTGTGCGCCGGATGAGAGAAGAAGTTGGTACCAATCCCCGCGTGATTGCCACGGGCGGATTGGCCCCTTTGATTGCTGCCGAATCCAGAAGTATCGATGAAGTTGATGAATTTTTAACCCTGGAAGGATTACGCTTAATCTACGAGAGAAACAGAAGGAAGTAAAATATGCCTAACCGCATGCCCCTCAGTCCTTTTGGAGAAGAACACGACCTTTTCCGGCAGCAATGCCGCCGTTTTGTAGAAAGGGAGCTGGCTCCGCGGGCCAAAGAGTGGGAAGAAAACAAATTTTTTCCCAATGAGGTTTTCCGGCAAGTGGGGGAGAGGGGTTATTTAGGCATCCTCATTCCGGAGGATTACGGAGGTGCCGGAGGGGATTATTTAATGGCCGCTGTTTGGGGAGAAGAAAGTTCGCGCATTGGCTCAGCAGGAGTAGCTGCCGGATTGAATATGCACGGCCAGTGCGTCTTGCCCGCCATTAGCAAATATGGAAATACCGAACAAAAAGAAAGGTTTCTTCCGCCAGGGGTCAAAGGGGAAAAAATCGGCGCCTTGGCTCTCACTGAGCCTGTGGGCGGGTCAGATCTGGCGAATATTCATTCGCGGGCCAAACGGGAGGGTGATTATTACCTTCTCAACGGCTCAAAGACATTCATTACTAATGGTCAACGCGCAGATTTTGTAATTGTCCTCTGTAAAACCGATCCTGCCGCGGGTTATAAAGGATTTTCCCTGCTCATCGTGGAGAAGGGGATGCCCGGATTTAAGCAAGGAATGCCTTTAGAAAAATTAGGATGGCAGGCGGGCGATACAGCAGAATTGACTTTTGAAAATGTAGTCGTGCCTGTAGCAAATCGTTTAGGAGAAGAAGGAGCGGGCTTTTATATGATCATGAAAAACCTGGAATGGGAAAGACTCCTTATGGCCCTGGGGGCGGTTTATAGTGCTCAGCTCCTCTTAGAAAAGACGCAAAACTATATTCAGCAGCGGGAAGCCTTTGGTCGGCCGATTAGTAAATTTCAAGTGAGCCGGCATAAAATGGTGGATATGGCTATAGAGATTGAAGCTGCTCGCCAACTCAATTACTTAGCTTTAAGAAAGATGGTCAATGAGGAAGATTGCGCTCGCGAAGTGTCCATGGCCAAAATTTTTGCCTCCAAGACTGCTGATTATGTGGCTACTACCTGTCTGCAGCTTCACGGGGGTTATGGGTATATGCGGGAATATGAAGTGGAAAGATATTTCCGGGATCTGCGTTTAAATGCCATCGGCGGCGGAACTTCAGAAATCCTCAAAGAGATCGTGGGTAGGAAGATGGGATTATAAGATTAAAGAAAGTAAAGCGCCCCCTGGCCCTAATTTTTTGCGCACATCTAAAAAACTCTTCTCTCCTTTTAAAATTTTAACCAGCCCTCTCCACCAGCGATCTCTTTTCATCACGCGCTTATGGAAGAAAGAGGGCCATAGATTAAAAATCTCCCGGAAAAGCCGCGCGCTTTCTAATTCGGGCATTAAATAATAGTCTATGGCCTCTTGGCCTGGTTGCAAACTGGACCAATTTTTTTGCAGCGCTTCAAGTAAAAGTGGGGCGACAATTTGAGCACTGCGGATGGCGGAATATATTCCTTCTCCAGTAAATGGATCAACTAAGCCCGCCGCATCGCCTATGAGCAGGCAGCGCCCCTTATGGATCGGGCTTCTTTTATTCCTTAAAGGAAGGAAAAAGCCAGGGGCGCTAAAGGGAATATTTTCCTCTTCTCTCCGCCAATGACTAAATAAAAAGGCTCGGTGATATTTTCTTAATTCTAAAGCGGAGATTTGGTAACCCCCTGCGCCCAAAGCTAAATAATTATTCTTGGGGAAAAGGTAAGCATAACTTCTTTTAACACTTCCCCAGTCTATGTGGATAATCTCCTTGGGCTGTTCTGGGAATATAGAAGAGGGAATCTCACTGTGGAAAGCTAAAATATATGTCCGCCCTTCTTGCAAACCTAATTTTCTGGCCACCTGACTCTGGGCCCCATCAGCCCCAATCAGAAACTTGGCCCTGATGCGGCCGGCCGAAGTTTCTATTTCTACGCCCAGTTCATCTTGATAAAGAGAATGCCATTGGATCTGCTCCAGAAATATAGCCCCTCGTCTCTGCGCTTGTTGGAGCAAAAAATAATCAAAATTTTCGCGCCGTACCGTAACCATGAATGGCTCAGGAGAGTGTCTTAAGCCAGACGATGTTAAATGGCGAGTAAAATTTATGCCCGTAATATAATTTTCTATTACGCCTTCCAGGCTAAAAGGCAGGAGGCGCAGAGCGCGAATATTCAAGCCGCCCGCACAAGTCTTGCGGCGGGGGAATTTAGCTTTGTCTAAAAGGATAACTCCTCTTCCTTGGCTGGCCAGCTCATAAGCCAAAGTAGAGCCGGCCGGGCCAGCACCTACAAGGATAAACTCGCTTTCCATTCTTCTAAATCATGCAAAGCACGTTCAGCTAAGGCTTTATGTTTTTTTTCTCCTTTCCATGGATGGGGCAAGGCGGGGAAGAGGCCGAAGTTAATGTTCATGGGCGTAAATTCCTTGGTTTGGGGATTCGTGATGTATTGCAAAAGGCTACCGAGGGCGGTTGTCGAAGGGGGCACAGCGAGAGATTTTTGCTGGGCGAAGAGAGCAGCATTAATTCCGGCCATCAACCCCATAGCTGTTGATTCCACGTACCCTTCGACACCAGTAATCTGGCCAGCAAAAAAGATGCGCTCTTCTTTTTTAAGTTGCAGGGATTTTTTAAGTAACGAAGGAGCGTGAATATAGGTATTACGATGCATACTCCCAAAGCGCAAAAATTTGGCCTCCGCTAACCCAGGGATCAAGCGGAAAATGCGCTCCTGTTCAGGCCATTTTAGTTTAGTCTGGAATCCAACCATATTGTAGGCTGAACCAGCCAGATCTTCTTGGCGCAGTTGGACTACGGCGTAAGGCACTTTCCCAGTCCGAGGATCAATGAGGCCCACGGGTTTTAGAGGACCATGAGCTAAAGTTTCCCGGCCTCTTTGGGCCATTTCCTCAATAGGTAAACATCCTTCAAAGTGAATAGGGTGTTCAAAATCGCGGTAGGGGACCTTTTCCCCTTTTAACAATTCATCGACGAAGCGATAGTATTCTTCTTGGTTGAGGGGGCAGTTTAAATAGTCATTTCCCTGTCCATACCGAGACGCTCGAAAGATAATTTCCATATTGAGAGAATCTCCGTCAACAATAGGAGCAATAGCATCATAGAAATAGAGATATTCAGCTCCCGTGATTATCTTTAAGTTTTCCGCCAAGGCCGGAGAAGTTAAAGGTCCGGTAGCTACAATGATTATGCCTTCCTCCGGTAAGCGGGTAATTTCCTCCCGGACAATTTTTATATTTTTATTTTCTTGCAAAAGAGAAGTAAGGCGGGAGGCAAAAGCTTGCCGGTCTACGGCTAAAGCCTCTCCCGCGGGAACTTTAGTCTCCTCGGCCACCGCCATAAGCAAAGAGCCCATCCGGCGCAGCTCTTCTTTTAGTAAACCGACCGCATTATAAATAGAATTTGAACGAAGAGAATTACTGCAGACAAGTTCTCCTAAGAAAGGGGAAACATGGGCAGGAGAGAAACGTTTGGGCTTCATTTCGTAAAGAAGAACAGAGACGCCTCGCTGGGCTGCCTGCCAAGCCGCCTCACATCCTGCTAAGCCGCCGCCAATTATAATGATCTGGGGTTTCATATTTTGATAGAATTTTATATAACCTCATCCTTTCTTGATTGACTGTGTTCATGTTTAACTCTCCAACAACTCGCGCAAATATTTTTTATCTTCTTGATTTAGTCTATTAATCACCTAATGGCCACAGGTTTTCCCCTGGTTTAAACAAATCTTGAAAGAAAATCTTTAAACTAATGATATAAAAAATTGGGAGGAAATTCAAATTGAAATAGAGATGCGCTTAATGATTAAGTGGAAAATGAGGAGCATGAATAAAAATATTACCCCCAAAAGAATGAATCCCGAAGAAAAAGAAAAAGCTTCGGCCCAGTATCCTAAACCCGCAGGAATAATACCTCCTCCCACAATGAAACCTACGAACATGATCAAAGAGACGCCCACACTACGCAAATCTTGAGGAAAAACCAAAGATAAAATCGTAAAACCAACCGGGAACAGGCAAGCAGAAGAAGCAGCTTGGAGGAACAATAGTATTGGAGAAACGATTGGTCCAGTGAGCAGGCCCAAAAAAAGCATTAATATACCTGCCAGACTCAGGAAGATAGTCATGGCCCTTTTGGCCCCCAGATAATCAGTAATTAAACCAGCAAAGAAAAGGACTAAGATACCAAAAATGCGGGAAAGACCGATCAAGGTATTAGCCCAGGTACGCGGCAACCCTATCTCCGTAACCATAAAAAGAGGCATCATGGCATAGACCCCGAGACTTGAGCCAATGGAGATCATAAAAAAAGAGGCCATCATGCCAAAAGAAGGATTTCGGATAACCTTCTGGAAAGAAGACCAGTTGGGAGGAGTTCCTTTAATTTTTCCTCCCCAGCCACGGCGGTAGTACAAAAGGGCCATTAAAACGGCCGAAATCCCTACGCCGGCGAGAACACCTGGCCAATGGAAGATTTTTAATAAGAATTCCGCAATCAGGGGCGCGGTGATAAATCCCAAATTGGGGCCTAATTCGTGGATGGCCATGGCTTTTCCCCAGTGTTCCCTGCTTGTCAAATCTGTTAAGGAAGCAATGGCCGATGGTAAATAAAGGCCGGCAAAAATTCCGCAGATAATAAGAAAAAAGCGGATAGCCCAGAGAGAAGTAGAGAGGGAAATTCCCAGCATGGAGACTCCCACTAAGAAGATGGAGACAATGATGGTGCGGCGATGGTTCAACATCGAGGAGACGAATCCAGACCCTCCAAGGCCGATAGCGTAGCCACAAGCGATATAAAAAAATAAAGATCCAGCCTGGCCATGGCCTAAACCTAAATCAGATTCGATCACCGGCAGGAGAGGGGCAAGGATGACTCGGGAGACAAAATTCAAATAAAATATAGTGGTAAGCAACAAAAGCGGAGACAGGGGAAAAGGAAGTAACTTTTTGCGTACCATTAATAAAAGATTCCTTTCCTAAGGGAAGTAAGTTTTAAAATAACCGGGGTGATTGAGATGGATAAAAATTCTATTTTTTTCTATTAGCGAGCGCGCGCCGAAGCCGCCTTTCGGCCCAGCTCATAAGCTTCCTTTTTAGCCTTTTCATCTTTAGCAATTTCTCCTTTAGCCGCAGCGGAGGCCATAACGACGCCAATTAAATTGAGCTTGGTAAATTGGCAGGTCATTTTAAAGCTATGCACGATGGGTTGAGCCGTAGAAGGGTCCGCATCACCACAGACGGTGATCAAACCGATATTTTTCCCTTTCATTTTGGGTGCATAATGTTTATGCCAACGCCATTCAGCATCAAAAAAAGCACACCAGCGATCAAGGTAAGCTTTCATCTGGGAGGTCATGGCCCAAAAGTAAAGAGGAACGGAATGAATAATAGCGTCGCTTTCTAAAATTTTCTTATGAATTTCGATCATGTCATCTTTTATGGCGCATACTCCGGATTCATTGCATTTTCCGCAGTCAAAACATCCGGATATTTTTTTCTGGGATAAAAATATTTTTTCTGTTTCGGCTCCCGCCTCGCGTGCTCCAGCTAAAGCCTGTTCTAAAAGGATATCGCTATTACCGCCTACTCGCGGACTTCCTAAAATCCCTAAAACTTTCATATTCGCCTCCTTCGTGAGCTGCTAAGCGATAACATGAAACTTGCTCCCTCACCCCCTCTCCCCGCCGGGGAGAGGAATAAGGTGAGGGGAAAAATGAAATATATTAAATTAAACTAATCTGGATACTCCTTCAGCCACTTTAGGAAAATTTTCTAAAAGAGCTGGGTCATGCCCGGGGAAGATCAAATCCACAGAAGAAGCTTTCGCCCGCATCTTATCATAACTTTTCATCCAGGCCACCATGTCCATGATAATTCCGCTGGGGATGTCTGTCCGGTAGCTCGAGAATACGTGAGCAGTATCTGAACCTACGATGGCTATTCCTTTTGTGGTGTTTACAGCTACGGACTGCATTCCTAAAGTATGACCTGGAGTATGCAAGAGCTCAATCCCCGGCAGAATTTTTTTATCCCCCCGAATTAATTTTAATCGATCTTTCCCTTCCAACCGGGCCAAATAACGGTTACCTATTGGATCAGTGGTCTGCCTAAACGGAGCTCTCTTAGCCATAGGATCCTTTATCCAAAATTTGTACTCTTTTTCTTGCACATATATGTTAGCCCGCGGGAATAGAGATACGCCACTAATATGATCAAAATGAATATGGGTAGCCACTACATGCTTCACTTTACGGGCCTCAATATCAATTTTTTTAAGCACATCTACTGGGTTTTCATAACCGGCTAAGCTGCGCTGGGCGGCTAATTGAGGGGAACAACCGCAATCCACCACGATTGTTTCTCCTCCTCCTTTAATCGCAAAGATGTAATAATTGATCTGTTCAAATTTGTCTATATCCTGAAACCAACGAATCATGGAGGCTGGCCTGGTAAAAGGACCGGCATACTTCAAAGCATAGATTTCATAATTGGGGGTGGCCATTTTTTATTTTCTCCTTTCTTTATATAGTTTGTCCGCCATCAACGCGGATAATTTCTCCGGTAACAAAAGAGCTGGCCTCCGAAGCTAAGAATAAGGCACAACCCACTACCTCATCCGGTTCGCCAAAGCGTCTAAGTTCAATTTCGCTTATGCGCTGGGCTTTTCTTTCTGGATCTGTCCAGTTTACCCGACTGAATTCCGTCTTAATAGAACCGGGAGCGATCGCATTGACTAAGATATTAAAGGGAGCTAATTCTCGAGCCATCACTTGCGTCATCATGTTCAATGCCGCTTTGCTTATGCAGTAAGCTCCGGTCTGATCATTGCGGGCGCGCAGTCCGCTAATAGAACTAATGTTTATAATGCGTCCGCCGCCTTGTTTAATCATTTCTTTAGCTACCGCTTTACTCATCAAAAATGCTCCGATAAGATTTACTTCCAGAACTTTTTGGAAAGCGCCGAGATCTAAATCTATCATGGTGCTTAGCACCGGATTGGCGCCGGCGTTATTTACTAAGATGTCAATTCGGCCAAATTCTTGCATTGTTCTTTTGACTAAGTTTTCCACATCCTCAGTTTTTCCTACATGGGCAGGGACAGCGATTGCCTTTCCACCTTTTTGACAAATCTCTTCGGCCACTCTCTCTAGCTCTGGAGGTCGCTTGTTGCGGCTGGAGACTACTATCTTGGCTCCGGCTTCGGCAAAAGCTATGGCGATTGATCGGCCTATCCCCCGGCTTCCGCCGGTGATGATGGCTACTTTGTTTTGTAAAGTAAAGAGATCTGGAAACATGAAAAATACCCCCAAATTTAATTAAGATTTATTTTTATCATAAATTGATGAAAGGAAAAAGAGAAAAACGATTTTTAAAGTTTTAGAATTGGAGAGATTTTGGGGAGGAGTTAGGCGAAGTTGTTTTCACCGCCGAGAGCGCTGAGAGCGCAGGGGAATTTTTTTCTTATTAATTTCACCCATCCTCTCTTTCCTTCCCTCTCCCCGCTGGGGAGAGGGAAAGGGTGAGGGGAAAAATTATTAATTTCATCTAAAATCCGAACCTAATACCAGTTAAGATTCTCCATTCCGGAGCTCCTACGCCCTTGGTAATTGCCCCACCTCCGCCTAAAGTAAACTGACATTGTGGCCGTATCTTATAGGCCAAAGAAATATCACCCTCTAAAGGAGAAAGATATTTCTCAAAGGCGCTTGCAGCCGCAGTATAGCCGTAAACTTCTCCTATTAGGGTCAATTGTTCTGTCAAAGCATAAGAAACGCCTAATCCATAGAGGATCATGTCCTCAATTCTCTGGGTAGAAGTTAGCTGTTCTTTCTTTTTTATTTGATAACCAATGTTAAAGGCTATAGCCGTCTTTTTGTTTAAGTTTTTATCCAAAATTAGCTTCAAGCCGCCAGAGAAAGAATTGTTGCCAAACCAATCATCCTCTTGGCCAGTATTGAGAACAACAAAAGGAGAAACAGCTAAGCCAATACCTACTTGCTTCTCATTTAATACCCTATATTTGCCAGCTATGCTTACATCCCCAAACCTCCAAGAAGTGACATCAGAAGTCAGATCTATTCTTTTCCCTCCCTGGTCAAAAAGATAAGGAACACTGATGCTGATCTGCAGGTCCTTGGTAATACCGAATCCAGCTAAGGCAGTAGCAACAAATTGCCGATTGGATAGTCCAATGCCTGTGGTGGTCTCTACTGGAGTATCGGCATAGTCTAAAAAGAGACCAACCTGCCATTTTCCTTGAGCAATCGGAGAGGAAGATTGAACGGTTACAAATTTATCTTCGCCTACCTGCGGTTCAAATATATGGCCTTGTAGGGCCAGGGCCGTCCCCGCAGTTAAGAGGCTGAGTAGGCCGGCTAAGATTAAAATAGGCAATATCTTCTTTACTCTACGCGCCGCAAAAGGAATGAGGATCAACCCAAGGCAGAGCAATAAAACACTGGCAGCATATTCCAAGGTGTAAACTAAGGGAGTCAGCGCCCATCTGGTAGCCGTTCTCAAAGATTCATGCTTGCTTATGTATTCGGCAATGGGTGGAGAAACTTGGTAATAAGCACTTACAAGAGCTCGGCCCAAGGAATTCTTGAGTAAATAGTTGTCTCTAAAGGATCTTAACACTCGCACACGCGGATCAAGGTAGCTGCCAAAGGCCGCGGTGGCGATAAAGCAGCCCCCACCGCCTCTAACTTTAACTTCTTCTGGCGGTGCCGCCGCAACAGCAAGTAAATTAAAAGTAGCTGTGCAGCTTTTATTGGCGTCCATGGTTACTTGGCCGTCTGAGCAATCCGCATCTCCACTCCAGCTGGCAAAGGTAGAGCCGGCAGAGGCAGTGGCGGCTAAAGTGACCGAAGTTCCTGTAGCAAAAGCCCTTGAGCAATCCGCCCCGCAGTTGATTCCTGCTGGACTGCTGGTTACAGTGCCGCTTCCAGTTCCTGCTTTAGTTATAGTGAGCGTATAGCCTACGCAAGGGGGACCGATAAAATTCAGCCCAATATCAGTAATAGTTATCTCCCCTGGAATTCGAGTTTCAAAAGCTACCAAAAAGTTGGCAAAGTTGGAGTTGTAAGCTACTTGCGCATTCCTTTGCTGATTATCGGCATTGTTGATTACAAAATTAGAGCCGCTTAAAGAGCCATTAGCATTTATGTATTGACCATAGATATCATAATTATCGCCGCGGGAATCCTCCCATACCACTAAAAATCTTTGATTAGCAGTATCATAAGCTACAGAAGGATTATATTGAACGCCTTCAGCATTTGAAATAATAAAGCTGGAGCCAATTAAGTTGCCATCGGCATTGACTATTTGGCCGTAAATATCATGATCAATGCTGGGGCTGTAGCTGGAGAAGGCTACTAAAAATCTTTGGTTGCTACTATCATAAGCCACGGCAGGATGATTTTGATCATGGTCAGCAGTCGAGATAGGAAAATTAGAACCGTTCAGGGTACCATTGGCATTTACCAATTGACCATATATATCGTAACTTATAGCGCCGCGATAATCAGTCCAGGTAACCAGAAATCTTTGGTTAGCGCTATCAAAAGCAATTGCCGGATAATATTGGTTATTTGTCGCTGTTGAAATAGAAAAGTTTGATCCATTTAAAGTACCGTTAGCATTCACCAATTGCCCATAAATATCGTAGTCTTCATCCGTCCGGTAATCCTGCCATACTACTAAAAACCTCTGGTTCGCGCTATCGTAAGCAACCGTGGGATAATGTTGTTCATTTTCGGCATTTGATATAGCAAAATTGGAACCGCTGAGCGTGCCGTTAGCATTTACAAATTGGCCGTAGATGTCATAGCTTGTGCCAGATCGATACTCTTCCCAGACAACCAGAAATTTATTGTTGACGTTATCATAGGCGACAGAAGGATTATATTTATTATTGTCTTCTTCAGATATTTGAAATTCATTGCCATAAGCCGTGCCATCACAGTTTAAAAGCTGTCCATAAATATGCGATGTTAAGCCTATATAGTTTTTTAAATAAACTAATAGGTAGCGATTATTTTGAGAATCATAAGCTAAAGAAGGCGTTAGGTCACCAGAAGAAGCTGTCCCGTAGGCAGAAAAAGCAAGGAGAACTTTTTCTTGTTTGGGCTCAATCCCTATTTCTTTAAAGGGTATGATAAACTCATAAACTTTATGTTGATAAGAAACTTTATCTGTATAAGTGAAATATGGTTTCCCCCATTTGGTTTCATTATTGGAAACTTTGAATTCTTTAATCCCCGAATCTGTTTTGACCAACACCTTAGCATAATCTTTATCACCGTCAGAGGTATTGTCAGGCGTGAAGTCTATCTTCACATAAAGGTTTTCTGAATCATGTCCCACCCATCCATAAGTAAACCCTGAGGGATGCCCAGAGCCAGTGGGCGAGAATTCTTTGAAAATAAGTTTTGGCTCTTGAGCTTTACCTTCAGTATTTAATCGGTAACTGTAAAAACTGGAGAATGCTTTCACTTCTTTCACCAGGTTTTCGCGAGGGAACTGAAAGGGGATGCCATTTACAATAGGGCCTTCGATCCTGGCCGTTAATTTAAGTTTTTTGTCCCCTTGGTTTGGGAAGGTGAGCTCAATTGTTTTATTATACGCATCCATTACATCGAGGTCCTTTTGGGAAAGCTTACGGAGGGCAAGGTCGTCCTTAATCCCTTTTATTTCCAGTGGCGCTAACCCACCAAGAAACACAGAATCTATATGAGCTGCTTCTCCTCCTTTTTGGACAACCTTTATCTTTGTTTTTCCGCTGCTTTTTAAAAGGCCGCTCAAGTCTATCTCCCTTTCCCTTAAAAAGCGATCATAAGAAAGACTGCCTGCTTTTACCCATTTTTTACTTTGCCAAACATAAATTTTATACTCTCCTTCAGGCCGCATCTTCTCTATAGAATTGATACCCAAAAACTTGGGCTTGGAGATCATCTGCTCCTCGGCCTTATCCTTACTCAAGGCATTTACAGCAGTTGCTGCGAAAATGGCTATCAACAAAATAAACAAAAATAATAGACCTTTACCTGCGGATGCTGATCTTAGCAAACGTTCCATGTGTTCCCCTCCTTTTCTTTTTGCTTTATTACTATCTTCTTAAATTTGGTGAGCTTAATCTGGCTTATGAAAAAGGCCCTTGGCCTTAATTCCTGTTAATACTCGGGGAGACAAATTGAGAGGGCCAGATACGCATTGGTTCTCTAAAAGTGCCTGCTTATTATTTTGCCGAATTGGATCAAAATTACATCTTTTTTAATTAGCTGTCAACAGTTTTTTGGTAATTATATAATCCATGACTACCCCTCACCCCTGCTCTGGGAAGTATCAAAGCCTACTCCAAAAGGGAAGCATTCTTCCCAGCAAGACTGTATTGCAACCCCTTTTTGGTCATGGCGAGCGAGCCCGCACTTGATGCGGGGGAGGGTGGCCATCTCTTTATTTTCCATACATTATGAGGTCGCTCCGGCCACTACGCCCGCGTAATTGAGTAAAAAAAATCCCAATTAAGAATCATTAGTTTCTCCATTTTCGTAAGGCAAGCCTTTATGACTTGCTAAACGCGGCAAGGGTCAAGCCCTTGCCCTACTTTGTATGGAATTAAAAGACAATTTCTTTTTATTGCATCTAATTCTTGAGTAAGTTATTTTAATTTTAGTGGGCTAGTTAAAAATGAAAGATTGTTCTTTACAGAAACAAGGATTTGCCCCAGGAAGCTGCGGCGTATCGGCTGGGGGTAAAAAAGGTTTAGCTTGTCAGGTTACGCTGCGCCAAAAAGACTCTCAAATAGAGAGACTGGTCTCAGCCATCCATCTCTCCCGGCCGGAGAATTATCTTTCCATATACCAATCAGGATGTAATTTTTCCTGCCGCAAATGTCATTCCTGGTATTTTAGCAAACAAGCAGATGGAGAATGGTACACTCCGGAAAAGATTCTGCAAGCCTGTTTAAAATATGACCAGCAGGTAAATTTGTTTGAACCTCGCCATAAAGCTACTGCTTATCATGCCCATGATACCTGCCGCTGCTGTGGCGCATGCGTTTTATACAAACAGAAATCAGCCTTATGTCCTGGCGTTTTAAAGCCTGATCAAATCACTTTAAGTCCCCAAGGATTCGGACCTGTGCGCAATATAGTCGGTTTTACTGGCGGTGATCTTACTTGCCAAGTTGATTTTTATTTGCGTTGCGCGGAGCTAATTAAAGCACACACAAAATTATGGGTTCTGATCGAAACTAATGGCTATGGGCTAACTCCCACTCACTTAGATTTGATGCAAAAAGCAGGCGTAGATGCCTTCTGGTTGGATATTAAAGCTTATAAAGATGAAGTTCATCGCTGGCTTACAGGATGTTCAAATCAATGGATCTTGCAATTACCAGCAGAGATGAAGAAAAGAGAATTCACCGTAGAAGTCTTGTCTCTTTATATTCCCCAAGTAGTGGAAACTGACCAGATAGTAAAAATCGCCAAGCTCTTAAGTTGGACGGATAAAGAAATTCCTTTTACCATTTTGGCTTTTTTCCCGGAATATCAGATGAAGGATTTCCGGGCGCCTAATTTAGAAGAGATGGTTACGACCTTTCAGGAAGTAAAGAGTACAGGTTTAAAAAATGTCCGCTTAGGCAATACAGGAATTTTTGCCAAGAGTGAAAAAGAGATAAAAATCCTCTTAGAAAAAGTCGGTTTAGGAAATTTTTGAAAGGAGATAGATGCTAGGAATATCGACTTCTTTTCGATCTGAAATAGCCAGTACCGGAAAAGAGGTCATGGAGGCCATTGCCGACCTCGGTCTCAAAGCCATAGAACTGGAATATCGCCTCACCCGGGAAATGTTTATGGAAATTAGGCTTTATTTAAAAAGAGGAATAGAAGTATTGAGCATCCATAATTTTTTCCCCGTTCCTAATGGCGTTCCCAAAGAAAAGGCCAGTGGAGATTTCTTTTCCTTATCTGCTCCAGATGAAGAAGAGCGGGCTTTGGCTATTAAGTATACTTTAGAAACTATAAGATGGGCAGAAGAATTAGGAGCTAAAGCTGTGGTTCTGCATTTAGGAAAACTTCCTCTGCCGGATTTTATGGAGATTATTAAGTCTCTTTATGACCAGCACAGGATCAATACCCCTGAAGGGAAAGCATTAATTCAGGAGCTAAAAGGGAAAAGGGCACAGTTAGGAACGAACTATTTAGAGAGGACATGGCGTAGCCTTGATGAGTTAGTTGATGAAGCAGAAAAAAGAAGGATCTATCTTGGGGTAGAGAATCGCTACAACATTCACGATTTTCCTAATTTGGAGGAATTAGATATTATTTTTCAGAAGCTTAAGGGGAGTTGTCTTCGGTATTGGCATGATATAGGGCATGCTACAACTCAACAAAATTTGGGCTTAGAAGAACAGGAACGGCTGTTAACTAATTTTGGACATTTGTTGATTGGTGTGCATTTGCACGGGTGCAAAGGATATCATGACCACGAGGCACCAGGATTGGGAGAGGAAGATTATGATCTGCTTAAAAAATTTTTAAAGCCAGATACAATAAGGATAATAGAAACCCACCACAGGGCCACGCCCCAAGAATTAAAAGAAGGGATTGAATTTTTAAAAAAGGAGGGCATAATTTAGCAAGAGGGAATTAGGGGGAAAAGGAGAGGTGATGAAAAAAATTTTATTTCTTTTTTTATTTCTTTTCTATTTTTGCCCTGTGGGGCAGGGAGTCGAAGACCCTAAAGTACGGAATCTTCAAGGAGTGTTCAGCCTGCAGATAGTGATTGAGGAACCAACGCGCGATGCGCAGGAGGCAGGAATTAAAGAAGAAGCAATTAAAAATCAAATAAAAGCTATCTTTAAAAAAGAGCTGCCCAAACTAAAAATAGGGGCTAAAGAAGGTCCATCTTTGTATGTCCGAGTGGCCCTTTATAAACGGAAAACAGATGACCTTTATTATGGCATGATCAATGTGACCGTTGATCGAGCAGTATTGATTCTTTCTCCGCAAGGAAATTTCCCTTCTTTTTCTCAAGTTTGGGAGAACACGATGATTTTTTCAGGCAAAGATCCACTTCTGGGAACGTATGATATGATCGGTAAACTTCTACAGTTGTTAATAATGGATTTAAAAAAAGCAAATCCATAAAGAAACTTCTTCTAAATGGGCCCTCTTCAGGGGTCTTTTGGATTTCCGAGCCTCGCTAGATACAGCAGTGTCCAAGGTTTGCCTCCAGCAAACTAGCCCTAATAGGATTTCCGTGTTCTAAACTTGACATAAATGAAATTATAATTGAAAATATAAAAAAGATTTGATGCCTAATTTGGGCAATTCTCAATCGTTATGGCGAGGCGAAGCCGAAGCAATCTCATACAAAATCCAGATTGAGAATCCCTCCATTAGGAGAAAATAAATTGGACTGACAAAATTAAATGGGGAGGAGATAAAATTTCATGAAAAATAAAAAATTGAATTTTATGAAATTTTACCTGTTGGCTGGGATTTTCATGGTGACTATTTTCGCTGGCTGGGACAAATTAGAAGCTGCTAAGCTAAATGGTTTGGCAGGTCCTACTGGTGGTTTATATTATCAATACATGGCTGCCATTGCCAAAATCGTGCATGATGTTTATCCAGACATTGAAATTAGTCTTAGCCCTGGCGGAGCAGTGGCTAATATTGTCCGTATTTCTAAGGACCCAAACGCGTTAGGAACTAGTACTTTACTCCAAAGCCTGCAAGCTATGCGCGCCAGCGATGATTTTGAAGGAAAGCAGCCTATAACGAACCTGCGAGTTTTGCTGGCCTTGCCCGATCCTACTTACCTTTTCCCTGTTTTCCGTCCTGATATCCCTATGGCCAATTTGCAGGATATTAAGAACAAAAAGCTCAAAGTGCGCATCGGCATGATCCCCAAAGGAGCTATTACAGAATGGATTTGGCGTAAGCTTTTGGAGTTTACAGGTATTACCGTGAAAGATATTGAAGCCTGGGGAGGCAAAGTAACTTACACAAATTTTTCAGACATGGTGAATTTAATGAAGGATGGCCATCTTGATGGTATATTAGGAATGGGTATGGCCAAAGCAGGGTGGTTAGTCGACCTGACAAATTCAAGAGCAGTTCAATTCGTTCCCTTTTATGAGCCTGCCGGCGAACGATTTATTAAAGAATATGGGGGTAGTGGCTGGGCAGAAATCCCCGCCAATAATTTTAAGGGGCAGAGTAAACCATTTAAAACATTCCAAACCTATCCTACAACAATTATTATAACCAACGAAGCTCTTCCTGAAGATATCGCTTATAAGATTGTGAAGGCCCTAATGGAGAATATAGAAAAATTTAAGTTGACTAATGCAGAAGGGCTAAAAGATCTTTCCCCGGCAAATGCCTGGAAAGCAGGTACCTTTCCTCTGCACAAAGGAGCGGCCAAATATTTCTCTGAAAAGGGCTACATGAAATAATCGTAGCTCTATCCCCTTGCCGATCTCTTTTTAATACTGGCTCCTTTTTTAGATGATAATCCGCTAAAGGATGGGTAAATGGACTTGCGTCAAAAAATTATTACCTATTTTTGTGTAATTACTGCGGCCTTCCACCTCTATATGGCGGCCACGAGCATCTTGGAGACTGTCTTGCAACGGTTTATCCATCTATCTTTAATGATGGCTGTGGTTTTTTGGGTCCATCCTTTAGCAAATCAACGAAACAAAAAAAGACTGCGCTGGGTAGATGATGTATCAGTATTTCTCTCTTTACTCCTGATTCCTTATGTTTTTCTTAACCATGAGCGGATATTAACTCGGGCTCCTTGGATGGATCCCGTTTACGCTGGAGATGCCTTTTTAGCTATAATCACAGTAATTTTAGTTCTGGAAACTTGCCGGCGGGTAGTAGGCGGAGTTCTGAGCTTGATTACTGGCTGTTTTTTAGCCTACTTTTTCTTGGGGCCATATCTGCCGGATTTTCTCGCCCATAGCAAGACTAATTTCCTTGAGTTCATTGATACCTTGTTTTTAACTACCGAGGGGATCTTCGGGATTCCTCTGGGTGCTTCCGCAACCTATATAGTGATTTTTATCATATTTGGAGCTTTCTTAGAAGCGACGAAGATTGGGAATTTCATAATTGATTTCGCCTTAGCTATGGTGGGTAGAGCGCGGGGAGGACCGGCCAAGGCGGCGGTGGTGGCCAGTGGGCTTTTTGGTACTATATCCGGAGCTTCTGTAGCTAATGTATATGGCACGGGGACTTTTACGATTCCTTTAATGAAGCGCGTCGGTTATAAACCCCATTTTGCCGGGGCAGTAGAAGCAGCGGCTTCAACGGGTGGTCAATTAATGCCGCCGGTTATGGGGTCTGCAGCTTTCATTATTGCGGAGACTTTGAGTATTCCTTATTTGCAGGTATGTGTGGCCGCGATCATCCCTTCCATTTTATATTTTTACTCCATTGGTTTAGCTACGCACTTGGAAGCGATTAAAAGTAATCTACCTGGGGTAAATGCAGAAGAAATTAGAGCCTTAAGAAAAACAATTTTGCGGAGGCTTTATCTTTTTCTGCCTCTTTTAATTTTAATCTTTTTATTAGTGGCCGGCTTTTCTCCTCACTATTCTGCCCTGTGGGCTTTAGGAAGCACGGTTTTAATTAGTTTCCTTGGGCGAGAATCCCGCCTCAACTATAGCCTTTTTATAGAAGCAATGGCCAATGGAGCCAAGAACGCAGCGATGATTGCCGTAGCTACTGGGTGCGCTGGCATCATCGTGGGCGTTATTACTTATACCGGATTAGGTTTTAAATTTATGATGTTAGTTTTAGGCTTGGCTAAAGGTCATCTATTCTTGGCTCTTTTCTTTGTTATGATTGCTTCTATTATCTTAGGAATGGGTGTGCCCACAACCCCGGCCTATATTATCGTGGCTGTTATTGCTGCCCCTTCTTTGATCGAATTGAAAGTGCCTCCCTTGGTGGCGCATATGTATGTTTTTGTTTTCGCCATGCTCTCCGCAATTACACCTCCTGTAGCCGTGGCTGGATACGCGGGAGCGAATATCGCCGGAGCAGATGCGATGAAGACCAGCTTTACGGCCTGGAGATTGGCTCTTATTGGTTTTATTATTCCATATATGTTTGCTTACAGCCCAGAGCTTTTGGCTCAAGGAGCAACTTTAGTTATTTTCCGCGTTTTCTTAACAGCATTAGTGGGGGTGACGGCAGTGGGCTTTGGATTATATGGATGGTTTATTTCTCCATTGCCTTTATGGGCCAAAGTATTTTTTCTTGTCGGAGGATTTAATCTTGTCTATCCCTCCGTGCTTACAGATATTTTAGGCTTTCTTTTAGTTGGTATCCCAGCAATTTTCCAAATAATTAAAAGAAAAAAAGTTATTAATTAGAGCTGCTTACTTTTGTCCTCCCGTTTAATCTCCTTCCATCCTTTTTACCCCTCCATCTCTCACCTTAAAATAAGATGAGGATAGGTAGGCTTATATCACCACCGCAGAGAGCGCTGGGGGCGCAGAGGAATTTATTTTTTCCAATTAAATTTCCCTAACTACCTTTCTTCCTCCATCCCTCCCCTTAAATTAAGGGGAGGTTAGGTAGGGTTATAGTTCACCTCAAAGAATTTATTCCTCTATTTTTTTCTTGACATTTTATTTAAGCGACTTAAAATTTAATTAAGCAAATGCTTAATTGAATATGAGGGATATTTTCTCTCTTTTAAAATCATTAGCTGATGAGACTCGTTTAGAGCTCTTAAAACTTTTATTAACTCGCGATCTTTGCGTAGGAGCGCTGGCCTATCAACTGCAGATATCCGAAGCGGCTGTCTCTCAGCACTTACAACAGTTAAGAAAGGCAGGATTAGTAAGGGGGGAGAAAAGGGGATATTGGACTCATTATTTTGTGGAGAAGGATAAACTGCTGGAATTAGCCCGGGCTTTGGAAGAGATGACGGCTCTAAGGCCGTTACCAGAATTAGGATGCATCCGCCTTGCAGGCGGCAAAATAAAAAGGCCGAAGGAGGAATTAAAAATGTGCGCAAGTAAATGCCAATACCCGGAAAAGTTAAAAGGAAAACCAGAAGAGTGCTCGCCAGAACAGATTAAAAAATGTCATGGTTCGACGAAGAAACACCCCTGCACGGGGAAAAAAGGGAAAAAATAAAGTCCCTTTCCGTTGGTCATGATTTTATTTTAGGCCCCGAAAAATTTGTTAGTTTGGAAAAGTTAGAGGGATTATTTTGGGGCAGTTTCAACTTCCCTTTTTCAATTCACCTCTCCCCGCCGGAGGGTGAGCTTTAAATTTCTTCCATCTTCCCTCTCCCCGCTGGGGAGAAGGTAAAGGTGGGGGGGAAAAGCTAAGGAGAATGAATGGCCGAGACCAAAGAAATTATTCGTGTCGAAGGAATAAGCAAGAAGTTTGGCGAAATTCAGGCTTTGCAGGAGATTAACTTTTCCGTTAAGGAAGGAGAGATTTTTGGTTTTCTGGGGCCCAATGGAGCCGGTAAGACTACCACGATCAAGATTCTTTCGGGACTGCTCAAACCGGATAGCGGCTTAGCATTTGTAAATGGGTTTAATGTGATCAACGATTCTGTGCGGGCAAAAGAAAGTGTGGGCGTAGTTCCAGAAAGCTCAAATCTTTATGCTGAATTAACGGCCCGGGAAAACCTTATTTACATGGCCCAGCTTTACGGTGTTCCCAAAAAAGAATGGGAAAGCCGCAGCGAGGAACTTCTCCGCGAATTTAATTTGTTTGATCGAGCCCACACTAAATTTCAAGGGTTTTCCCGCGGGATGAAGCGGCGTTTAACTATCGCAGCAGCTCTTGTCCATCGTCCGCGCATCCTTTTTCTTGACGAGCCGACGACGGGTTTGGATGTGATGAGCGCGCGCGGGTTGCGGGGAGTAGTTAAAAAGCTCAAAGAAAAAGGAGTAACCATTTTCCTTACCACGCACCTAATTGGCGAAGCTGAAGAACTTTGTGATCGCGTAGCCATTATTGTGCAAGGGCAAATTCGTATTATCGATACGCCCATGGCGCTAAAAAGGAAAGTTCAAGATACCGAAGTGCTAGAGATAAAAGCACAGCCCATGCCCGCCACCATAATAAAGGAGATGGAAGCTATTCCCGGGGTGGAGAAAGTTACCATAGTGGAAGACCGACTGCGCCTTTATGGAAGAACTTTGCACGAGTCCATAGGCCCGATAATCATCCACCTGGATCAGGGCGGAAGGAAGATTTTTTCGATTCAAACTTTAACTCCCACCCTGGAGGATGCCTTTGTAAAATTGACTGGCGTGGATGCAGAAGTTATGCGCATAGATAAGCAAGTGAAGACGGGAGGTATGAATTAATGAGACTCAATTGGCGAAGGGCTTATTACATCGCCCGTAAAGATCTTAAAGCTTACTATTTGAAACCACCCTTGATTAGTTGGGGATTGATGTTACCTTTAGTTTTCATTTTAGCTTTTTATTTGCGCAACCCAGAAGGGATTGCGGAAGTTGGTCCTGGTTTAGTAGGCATGACCATTCTTTTTTCTACTACCTCGATGGCGGCAATTGTTATTAGTTTTGAAAAACGGATTGATGCTCTGGAACGATTGCTCTTGGCCCCCCTGCACCTAAGGACAATTATCTTAGGAAAGGGGTTGGGGGCAGCATTTTTCGGGTTGGCCATGGGCGTAGTCGCTCTGTTTTTCATCATCTTGGTTTTTGGTCTAAATGTTTCCCATCCTTTAGCGCTTTTAATTTCTATACTCGTCTCCTGCTTTACTTTTTCCTTTTTAGGAATTTTAATTTCCGTAGGAGTTAGAGAAGTTTTTGAAGCCATGACATTGGCCAATTTTTTCCGCTTTCCCATGATTTTCCTATGCGGTGTTTTCTTTCCTTTCACCTCTATGCCTTTTATCCTCCAGATTTTCGGCTATTTCCTTCCTCTTACCTATACAGTGGATACCTTAAAACAGTCTTTGTTGGCCAGAACTGATCTGTTGAATCGTTGGCTCGAAATTTTAATCCTGGCCGGATTTTGTTTTCTCTTTTTTGAATTGGCAGTTCAAATCTTTAAAAAGAGAATGCAGGAATAATAACTATCTTCTGGGGACACCGCCCTTTTTTTTCGACACACGGATTTTAAGCTCTGGGTAAAATATTTGCCTTGATGTAAGAGAAGTTATATAATGTAAAAAAATATTAAAAAGGAGGAATAAATGCCAATTTCTATACTTTCTTCTAAAGGTCAAATGACCATTCCTAAAAAAGTGAGGGAAGCTTTGAATCTACGGCCTTCTGAAAAAGTAATCATCGTAGTAGAAGGTAATCAGGCGATTATTAAACCTTTAAGCGGAAGTCTGCTTGATCTCGGTGGCTCCATAAAGATACCACGAAAAGAAAAGCCTATAGACTTCAGAAAAGTTAGAGAAGAGGTTAAAAAGCAGATTACTAAAAAGATGGCCCAGGAAGGATAGGGCCATGAAGAAAAAATTCGTCGACACAAACATATTTCTCAGATATCTTACCAAAGATGAATTCTCAAAATATGAAAGATGTAGGGAAATTTTTCGAAAAGCTATATCGGGAGAAATAATCTTAACTACTTCGGTGATGGTGATTGCTGAACTTATATGGACCCTGCTATCTTATTACAAAGTGCCGAAATCTGAGGTTATTGATAAAATTTCAATTATTGTTGGAACTGATAGTATTTGGATTCCGGATAAAGATATTTTGGTGGATGCCCTTGTCCTTTATGCTCGTAAAAATATTGATTTCATCGATGCTTTTAACGCCGTCTTTATGAGGTACCATGGCCTGCGTGAAATTTATTCTTACGATAAGGACTTTGAAATGATAGAAGACCTGCAAAGGCTTGAGCCATAAATACACAATTTTCTTTTTTAAGAACAATTCTCTTTTCTAACCCGCCCTCCGGGCAGTCTTAAACTTTTCAGGCGATTACTTTTTGATCAGCGAGGAGGCACTTTTCAGTCACTGGACCATGAGGTGTGGTAATTTCAAAGTGATACTCATCGATGATCTTTTCTTTCACCATTTTCTCGCAAAGCTTTAAAAGTTTTCTTTGACCTTCTTCAGCCGAGGTGGTTATTAAATTAAGTTGTAAAACAGCTTTCATAAAAGATTTCCTCCCATTCCAATTTTAATATTATTGTGACCTCTCCTATTTAAGTTCGTTGCATATTATTTAGATTACCATGATTTGCATCTTTCCCAAATTAATTTTTCACCCCCTTTTATTCTTTTCGACAATTTTGGTTTCCCCGGGCAACATTGTCGAGAGCTAACCAATTGTAATTATTCATGATCAATTTTAGTTCTCGGCGATTTTGTCGAGCTGCTAATGATTCTTATTTGATCACTTATATCAGTCAAACATATTGAACTGATTGTAATCTTTGGAGAATTTTAAATGCCAAACATCTTGGCATCAGGAATGCTTTAATAAAGGGTGTCTGCGGCATCAAGTGGTAAAAGGAAGGGCGGAAAAAGAAAAATGAAAATCAAAAATGCAAAGTTGAATTTGGCTATCCATTTCAGCAAGACCTTAAAGTCAAAAGACCTTAAAGGGCTGAATGGATTTAAATCCAAAAAGAAAGGAGGTGAATATTAATGAAAAGAACAGCTATTCTGACATTGAGTTTGCTTATCGTATTAGGCCTGGCAGTTTCCAGCGTTTTGGCTGGTCCTTGGGGCGCGGGTGTGGGTTATGGCCGTAGCTTTTATGGTTATCCAGCTATCCCAAATTTGACTGCGGAACAATCATCTAAGATTCAGGCCCTCCAGAAGGCCTATTTAGATGAAACGGCTCCACTCCAGCAACAGCTTCTGGCCAAACGGACTGAATTGAGGAGTCTTTGGCTAAATCCCAAACCTGATCAAGCCAAGATTACTGCTCTGCAGAAAGAGATTTTGAGCTTGCAATCGAAGATTGCCGAAAAAGCTACCAATCTACGTTTAGAAATCCGCAATGTCTTGACTCCCGAACAACAGGCCCAATTGGGCGCTTTCGGCTATGGGCCAGGCATGGGGAAGATGGGTCGCATGGGGCGATGGTAGTTAGACCAAAGGGCGGAAAAAATTTCCGCCCTCTTCCAAAGAAAGGAGGTGAGCAGTCATTCAATATTAAGAAAAATTGGAAGAAACTATCTGCACTCCTTGAGTGATTGTTACCAGAGAATAATCAATTAT
>JBNAWB010000003.1:0-46078 GCA_049699975.1 Thermodesulfobacteriota bacterium | reverse complement strand
AATTTAATCTATGCTTAGCGGCGGCCATCTGCATCCCAGCTTATTCAGCAGGAATCAAATTTAAATCTCCAGTATAAGCAGCTTCCAGAGTTGGCTTCATCAACCGATCAATATCACCTTTTTCCGCTTCCATCGGCGTAGGCATATTCTGGAGTTTCATTTTTAGTTGCGGATCTTTAGCTGCCTGAATCATCTTTTTAATGTGCGTCCGAGAAACACCTGCTTCTTGTAAGGTAGTGGGAAAACCCAAGGACTTAGAAAATTGAATCAGGCCCCGAGCAACTAACATAGCTAAAGCTCTTCCTTTCTTTCCTTCTATATTAGCCTTAATATACCCTCGTTCTTTTAAAATTTCAGCGAAAACGGAGAGCTGATCTTGAATTCGGGGCGCAAAAAGTACCGTATAGTAAGGATTTAAGATAGCGCAAGCCCGCCCATGGCTTAAAACATCTATCAAAGAGAAACTTCCTAAATGCGGCCCGCTTGTCCCGCCAATCATAATGGCATATCCCCCCAAATCAGTTCCTAAGCCTAAACAAAGTCTGCCTTCCCGGTCTTTCAGATCAGCTTTCAATTTGGGAAGGCCATAGATGATTAAACGCAAACATGCCCGGGCTATTTCTTTCATCTTGAGATAATAAGGCTGCCCAGTGGCGCCCATAAAAACTTCCCAAGCATGGGCAATACCATCTAAGCCGCCATCCAAAGTTAAATTCAGCGGAGTGTTTAAAGTAACGCCGTAATCAAACAAGGCCGCCTTAGGCACGATAGCCTCATCGACGATCAGTTTCTTCTGAGCTGATATTAAATCAGTGATGTTAGAATATTTAGTGAGATGAGCTCCGGAACTGGCCGCAGTTTGCACGGCCACCAGCGGCCGCAAGGAGCGTTGGGTATAAGCCTGGACTCGGCTGACTAGACCCACGCCAAAGTAAGGATCGATGGTACCGGCTGAGGCGTCAGTAACTTCTAATGCTCCTTTTACTTCCGCCGGGTCATAAGTGGCTAAGACATTAGCCGCTTTGGCCGCATCAATAGTACTACCGCCGCCCAATACTACGACCATATCTGGATGACTGCGCGCTATGTGGAGGGCAATCCGGTAGGTATCTTCCCGGGGAGCATTAGGCCGGGCGCCTAAAATAGTCTCTACTTCTATTCCCTTTTCCTTTAAATTATCCTCAACCTTTTTTTTGATTTCTTCCACCCATGCCCAACCCAGATCAGCCACAACTAACAAGCATTTCTTCCCAAATTGGCTAGCTAAATTTCCCAAATTATTCAGCACATCAAAACCAAAGATATAACTATCTTTTTTCCAATCTTTAAGCATTTGCTGGGCATTATCAATATACCTTTGCATAAAGTCCTCCTTTTAGTAATATATTATTTCTTTCTTGCTATTTTTCCACTTTTATTTTATTATTTTAAGGCTTCTTCCACCAAAGCAATCAGCTTTTTAGGAGAGATAGGTTTAGGCAGGTAGAGATTAGCCCCTACTTCTATCCCTCTTTCTTTATCTTCTTCGCCACTTTTGGCCGTGAGCATCATGATCGGCGTTTCTGTATAAGATTCGCTTTGGCGAATTCTCTGACAAACCTCGAAGCCATCCATCTCCGGCATGATAATATCTAAAATAATCAAATCAAATTTTTCTTGGTTAATTTTCTCCAAAGCATCTGCGCCACTGGATGATTTAACTACCCAAAAACCCAAGGGAGAAAGCAGCTCTTGAATAGCTATAAGGACCAATTCATCATCATCTACCACTAAAATTTTCTTGGCCATTGATTGACTCCTCTTGCGTATCTATTTCTTCTAAAGCGCTTTGCAAAGGTGGAGACAAAATAGGCAAGATGACCCTAAAAGTTGTTCCGGCATACATTTTACTTTCCACTTCTATTCTGCCGCCATGAGCTGCGATAATGCCATAACATATGGACAATCCTAACCCCGTCCCCTTGCCGACTTCTTTAGTACTAAAAAACGGCTCAAAGATCTTGTCTACGTTCTCATCCGGAATACCAATTCCGGTATCTTTTATCGCTACTTCCACATCGTGCCAACCATTGTGGCGCAGGAGAGAAGTAGAAATGGTTAATTCTTTTTTACCCTCTACTCTCTCCATAGCATCCTTAGCATTGGCAATAAGGTTTAGGAAAACTTGCTCTAATTGATTAGCATCTCCGCGAATTAAAGGCAAATCGGCGGCGAAATTCTTGATTATCTTGATGCCATGGTTGAGCAATTGTTGCCCCGTAATGAGCAACGCATTTTCAATGGGTTCCCTGATGTCTATATAGCGAAAATCAGATTTCGACTGCCGGGAAAAGTCCCGCAGATGGTCAATAATTTTGGCTATCCGCTCATGGCACTGTTGGATCAATCCCAAGCGGTGTTGGTTTTCGTTATCGGCAGGCAAATTTTCCCGAACCACATGTAAAAAAGTGGTAGCGGCCATTAAGGGATTATTCAATTCATGAGCTACTCCGGCCACCAGTTCGCCCAAAGCCCGCATTTTCCCGGCTTGCATAAGATGAGCTTGGGTTTTTTTCAATTCCTCTTCCAATTTCTTCTTTTCGCTAAGATCTTTAAAAACGCCCAGCGTACCAATTATATTTTGTTTTTCATCCCGGAGCAAAGAGGCCGATGTAAGAATGGGCACCAGTTGTCCTTGCCGGTTCATGCTTGTTTCGTAATTTTGCAAACTCCCTTTCTCACGCAAAATAGCCATAATTTTTCGGGCTTCGTTAATACCTTGAGCATAAAATTGATAAATGGGTGCCCCTAAAATTTTCTCCCGTGGCAGGCCTAACATTTCTTCCATAGCCCGATTGAAAAAAGTTATGCGCCCTTTGGGATCAGTGGTGACAATAGCATCCACAGAACTTTGCACGATATTCTCTAAGAAATCCTTCGTCTCCCGAAGTTCCTTCTCCAAAGACAATTTTTCAGTAATGTCCCGGGCAATTTCTACAAAACCCAGGATTTTTCCAGTGGGGTCTTTTAAAGTGGTCATTACCGCGTGGGCTGTAAAAAGGCTTCCGTCTTTGCGCACCCTTTCCAGTTCATATTCGGTCATGCCTTGGGCCTCAACCTGGCGAGAGATTTCCCATAAAACTCCCCGCGCCCGGTCGTCCCGGCGAAAAGTCTTGCCAATCCACATTTTTCCGACAACTTCTTCTTTGGACCAACCAAAAAGTTTAGCTGACCCACTATTATATTCCAAAATTACCCCCTGAGCATCAAGGGCGATTATGGAATATTCTGTCGAGCTCTCCAAAATGCTGTTTAAAAGATTGGAGAGCTTCCGATACTTCTCCTCCTTCTCTTGAATTTCTACGGTCCGTGCCCGGACGATATCTTCCAAATTGCGGGTGTAATTAAGCACTTGGTCGGCCATGCGGTTAAAAGATCTCCCCAGGGTGCCAATTTCATCAGCACTAGTAATATTAGCTTTTTGGGTCAAATCCCCAGCGGCCATGCGCGCCGTCACCTCCGTAAGTTCCATAATGGGCTTGGTAAGCACGCGGGAGAGGCTAATAGTTAATAAGAAAGCTAATCCGATACTGCCTATACCGACCAAGTATATAAAAAATTTTATTTGCTCCACACCAGCAAAAATCTCTTCCTCGTATCCCCCGGCAACTATTATCCAATCCCAATCTCGAAAATACTGATATTTGTTGATCTTCATCCGGGGAGTCTTTTCCCCCAGTTCCACATTTAACCATGGATAACGGATAGTACCCACTTCGTTTTCTTTTAGTTGGACAGCCTTTTTCGTTACTTCTTTAATGTAGGCAAAACCAGAGGAGTCTCTTACTTCTAAAATATTTTCCCCTTCTTTGACAGGATGGACAACTAAATTTCCAGAACTGTCCATTATAAAAGCGTATCCAGTCTTGCCAATCTTTATGGATTTGATAGCTGTTTTCAAAGAGAGGGCACTTTGTTCGGGAATGCCCACGTAAAGCGCCCCGATAACTTCTCCCTGGGCATTTAATATTGGCTCATAGGCGGTGATATACCAGGCATTCACTACAAAAGCTCGGCCGCGGTAAGTTTCCTTGCGCAAAATAGCTTTAGTTACTTCGCTGGAAGGAGGAAGATAAGTGCCTATAGCCCTTGTGCCATCATCACGTAAGACGTTAGTAGAAATGCGCAAAAGCCGATCACCATCTATTCTTTGAAAAATCGTACACGTGCCGCCTAATAATTCTTGGACTCTATCCACAATAGAATGGTCTTGGATCAAAGGTTTGCCGCCCACAAGCCAAAGGGGAAAGCGTGCTTTGCTTTTTTCTTTAGTAAATTGATCTTCAACTTCCATCTCCATTACCCGAGAGGTGGAAACGGGAACTTGCTTTCCCTGTTGGTAAAAAATATGGTGGGCAATTTTGAGATCGGCCGTAAGTTTGTTTTGGAGGAGTTCTTGTTGGGCTCTACACATGGCCTGAATATTCGCCACGATGTGCTCTAAATCTGATTCATAAGCCCCCTTCAAACTTTCCATGAACCTGTCCAAAGAAAGCATGGAAGCCACAGCCATGGGGACTAAAGCTAAAAAGAGGGTAGATATTATTAGTTTAGTGCGGATTTTCCAATCGCGAAATAACTTCATATTCTTCCCTTCCTGTCAATATACCAAAGTTACTATTAAATCTCAAATTTTTAAGCAAATTGGCCTCCTTCCCCTTTGTCAATATGTCCTAAAAATTCATTTTGCGCTTCGGGAAATTATGACAATTTTTCAATGTTAACCAGACAAAAATTACTTATTTTGACATTTTGTCAAGAATGGCTTTCCTAAAATAAAAAAAGGTTTTGTTAACTACAAAAATTATTAATTATTACAAAATCTTATGATTAAAAAGTATTGGTTAAAAAAGGGCATCTATTTTGCACAAAAGTAGGGCGGAATGTGGAGAATTAAAAAAGGGAAGATTAAAGAAGGGGAGTGAGCCCAATGACAAAAGTTAAAATACTGATATGGAGTTTGATAAGTTGGGGGGTAATCCCCAGCCAAGTTTTAGCCGGTGAGATATGGGGATATCCGATATCACCAGTTCAAGCAAAATTCTATTTAATAATCTTAGGGGTCATAGCTTTTTCCATCCTGATGGTGGCCTCTGTTTATGCTCTCTTTTGGCTCCTCGATTTTAAGAAAAAGGCCAAGGAGAGCCTAATGGTTAAGTCTTTAGGTGCCGAGTTAGTTAACTTAAAAAATAAATACGCTCTGGCCAAATAAATATATTTTAAGCCGCTTTCGCCAATTCTTCAGCAGCTATTTTCGTCTTTGGCGGGCGGGTAATAAAAGTGAGCGCCGCGGCCATAAGCAAACATATAGAAGCGATCAAGTAAGCGTTATTAAAATTCTTAGCCTGGTCATAAATCCACCCACTTAAAATAGGTCCCAAAATTCCTCCAACTCCCCAAGCCGTAAAAATCAAACCATAATTTAGTCCGAAATTTTTTAGACCAAAGTAATCCTTAGTTACGGAAGGGAAAACGGAAAGGTTGGCTCCATAGTTAAAGCCAATGAGAATAGAGGCTATAAAAAGGGCACTATAGGTTCCTAACCAGCGTAAAATAAACATAAGTACAGCCTGGAAAATGAAAACAAAGAACATAGTCCAGGTACGCCCAATCTTGTCTGATAAAACGCCAGCAATGACTCGACCAGCAGCATTACCCACGGCCAGCATAGCTACAAAAATAAACCCAGCCTTTATTCCTGCTTGCAGATCAACGATCTTAGCCAATTTGCCAATGATCATTAATCCCGCGCCCGCCCCAAATACATACATAATCCAGAGAAGATAAAATTGAGGAGTGCGCAACATCTCTGACCATTCATAATCAATGATTTTCCCCGTTATTTTCGCGGGTACTTTTTGGGGGCCGGGATTTTGAGAAATAGATGCAGGTTTATAATACGCCGGAGGATTTTTTAAAATCTGGGCCAAAGCCACAACCGCTAATAGGAAAGCTATACCTAAGATTAAAAAACTTTTCTGAATGCCAAAGTTACCTAAAAGATAATTAGCCAAAGGGGCAATATATACTGAAGCTAATCCAAATCCAGCCACCACTAATCCGGCAATTAAACCAGTCCGTTCCGGGGGGAACCATTTTACTGCTGGAGGAGTGGCGGACGCATAACCAAAGCCAATGCCCATACCCGCTAAGATACCAAAACCAATTATCAGCCCGACCAAGGATTGACTTAAACTGGCCACGATAAATCCGACTCCGCAAAATATCCCTCCCAAAGTGGCCACTAGGCGCGGTCCCCATTTATCCTGAAGCCTTCCGGCCGGCACCATAGTAAAGGCAAATAGAGCAATGGCCACGGAATAGGGCAGAGCGGTCTGAGTTTCACTCCATCCCCACTCCTTGGAAATCTGCTTGGAAATTATCGACCAAGCATAAAGAACTCCTAAAGCTAAGTTAATTCCCGTGCCTGCAAAAGTCACTATCCATCCTTGGTACTTCTTGGTCTCTACAGGCAATATATCCGCATTATTTTTAGCCATAAAATTAGCCTCCTGAACAAAAAACTCCCCCGTTGAAACCCTTTGGAGGATATTAACGGGGGAGTGAATTACTTTATGATCTTTCGGCGATTAAGGTTTGCACAACGGAAGGATCGGCTAAGGTAGTTGTGTCGCCTAAGTCCCGCACTTCGCCCGCAGCTATCTTCTTCAAAATTCGGCGCATAATTTTTCCGCTTCTTGTTTTCGGCAAGGCATCAGTGAATTGAATTTTGTCGGGGGTGGCAATTGGGCCTATCTCTTTCCGGACGTGAGCGATCAGAGCTTTTTTTAGCTCTTCAGACTTAACTTCTCCTGCTTTTAAAGTGACAAAGGCATAGATTCCTTGGCCTTTAATTTCATGGGGCATGCCCACGACGGCCGCTTCCGCCACCGCGGGATGACTCACTAAAGCACTTTCAACTTCGGCGGTTCCAATGCGGTGGCCAGAAACATTGATGACATCATCAACCCGGCCCATTAACCAAAAATCGCCATCCTCATCAACGCGCGCGCCATCACCCGTAAAATACATTCCCGGAAACTGGACAAAATAAGTCTCCTTAAATCTTTCATGCTGACCATATACAGTGCGCATTATTCCTGGCCAAGGTCTTTTTATGACCAAATATCCACCTTCGTTAACCTCTGCCGGAGAGCCATCTTCTCTAATGACTGCTGCTTCCACACCCGGGAAAGGTTTGGTTGCTGATCCAGGTTTAATGGGCATAGCTCCCGGCAAAGGAGTAATTAAAGCACCTCCAGTCTCCGTTTGCCACCAAGTATCTACAATTGGACAGCGCTCTTTACCGATGATTTTATAGTACCACATCCATGCTTCGGGATTAATCGGTTCACCTACAGTTCCTAACAAACGTAAAGATGAAAGATCTCGGGCCAGAGGCCATTTGTCTCCATCTCTCATCATGGCCCGCAGCGCTGTAGGTGCGGTATAGAAAATATTAACTCTATACTTTTCCACGATCTGCCAGAAACGGTCTGGTTGCGGGTAGTTGGGTACCCCTTCAAACATCAGGCTGGTTGCTCCAGCTGCCAGGGGCCCATAAACAATGTAGCTATGTCCAGTAACCCAACCAATATCCGCCGTGCACCAGAAAATATCCTCATCTTTATAATCGAAGATCCATTTAAAAGTGGTAAGCACATAAAGTAAATAACCGGCCGTAGTATGCAAAACTCCTTTGGGCTTTCCAGTTGAACCGCTGGTATAGAGGATGAATAAAGGATCTTCGGCATCCATTATTTCCGGTGGACATTCGCCTTTAATATCTGGGGCAGCCATTTCTTCATGCCACCAGAAATCCCGCCCTGGCTTCATGTCTACTTTTGTATTTGTGCGATTATAAACGATGACAGATTTTACTGAAGGGCATTGTTCCAAGGCGGCATCAGCATTATTTTTTAGGCCAATGACCCGCCCGCCGCGATAACTGGCATCAGTAGTTATTAAAACCGAGGCTTGGGCATCTTGAATGCGATCTTTTAAAGAATCTGCACTGAATCCCCCAAAAACGATGCTATGGATAGCTCCAATACGGGCGCAGGCCAACATGGCAATGGGCAATTCAGGAATCATGGGCATATAGATAGTGACCCGATCGCCTTTTTTTACCCCTTTTTTCTTTAAGACATTAGCAAACTTGCATACTTCGGTATGTAATTGCTGATAGGTATAGGTCCGGCTTTCTCCAGGTTCTCCTTCCCAGATTAGAGCAGCCTTGTTCCGCCGATGAGTTTTGAGATGACGGTCTAAGCAATTGACCGTAGCATTTAGCTTACCCCCAATAAACCATTTAATATATATATTATCTTTAAAACTATAATCTAATACTTTTTCCCATTTCTTGTACCATTCTAAATTTTCCGCCAGCTCTCCCCAAAAGCCTTCTGGATCTTCCAAAGATCTTTTATAAAGCTTTTGGTATTCTTCTAAGCTCTTGATATGAGCTTTTTCGCTAAATTCCTTTGGGGGAAGAAATTTCCTGGTTTCCTCCATCATGCTGGTAATGGTCTTCTTTTCTTCAGCCATAATAAAATAACCTCCATTCTAAATTTTGCCAATTCTGTTTTTTATTATTATATTTAAACAGGCAAATTTTTCATAGCTATAAAAACTACATTTTTCGATTTTATTAATTTTAAAGGATTTAAAAACCCAATCTTAATGACCAGAGTTTAGGAATGGCTTCCTCATTAGCCAGAAAATTTAATGGGGAGAGGTGGCCGCCCCTATGCCTTGGTTGTATTCCAGGGCTTTAGCCGCTTTTGGTGGTTCGCCCACGACTTCTAAAATTTCCGATATTAGCTCTCTTATCCGCTCTTTCAAATAGCGAATTTCTGCCCCCATGGCCTGTTTTTCCAAGGCCTGTTTTACAGTCTTGAATAAGGCTAATTTGGTAAATGGCTTTTGGATAAAATCAAAGGCTCCTTCTTTGATTGCTTCCAATCCCTGTTCTGTTTGGCCGTGGCCGGTCATGAGGATTACTTCGATTTCTGGTCTAATTGATTTGGCCAGCCGCAATAATTTATGCCCATCTATCTTAGGCATAACGATATCCGAGATAATTAGCTGCACTCTTTTTTCCCGCAGTATATCCAAGGCTTCTTGCCCATTCTTGGCCGTCAAAATTCTATACCCTTCGCGTTCCAGAATTTTCTTTAGCGTTTCCCTAATGGCATCTTCGTTGTCAACTACCAGAATCGTTTCTTTTTCCACCATGCCTCCTTAAAAAGTTCCGCTAAAGGGTAAAAAAGAAGGGGCTCGATCTAATGGAGGAGGGTTTTTTGGGTTGCCAGTCACATTTGAGCAGGGGAGTTCGCTCTTTTGTAGCCGGTGGAGATCGAACCCCTTCTTTTTTTATTATTAATATGCAAGAATCTTGCCACTTTAATTTGGGAGCGACCATTCCTTTAAAATAATTCAAAATATTGAAATTGTTATTAATTTTAAGAAAACTTTAAAAATTAATGACGGCTTCCCTGCTCATTTTTTGACAAAATGTCAGCTTTGGATAAATTTTTTATGAAAAAATGTCAATTTAATTTTTTTATGATTTATATTCATGACAATTTGTCAAGCAAATTTAGAACCGGCAACCATAAGGTTAGTAGCTTAAATACTTAAAATTATTAGGATTAATTTAAGGCTGAAATTAAGGGAAATATTCTTCATGGGGGAGGTAAAAAAGAATAATTTCCCCGCTTTAAAAGTAAGTTCTAAAAATTTATTTGCCCGTCCTTGCGGCAAAAGCAAGAGTACAAAATCTTTAAAAACAACTGCATTCCTCTTAGTTTCATGAATGGAAGAAATGACTCCTAAAATTCTTTAAGCACCTTTTCAGAGCTCTTTAAAAGATGAACTGGTAATGGCTCATTGAAGGGTGGGTTTATTAAGCCAGCGAAGTTGGGGCGTAAGGTCATCGCGAGGGAGCCTAACGACCGTGGCGATCTCGTAATGAATGGAAAATAAAGAGCTGACCATGCTTCCCCGCCTCAGGTGCGGGCTTGCTCGCCATGATAAAAAAGGGATGGCTATTAAGTCTCACCGCGGAGAAGGTTTCCCTTGTGGAGTATCAAAGTTTACCCCCCAGGGCAGGGTGGGGGTAAAATAAAATGGGCTCATTAAGAAATCATCCTCTTTTCATTAAAATGAATATAAGAACCGACAAATTTTGCTGGAAAAATATCGATAACTCATATAGGCTTGGAGAGAACCTTAAAATTATTATAGAGGAGGAAGAGCATGTTTAAAAAAGTTGATCATATAGCTATTGCCGTGCGCAATTTAGAGGAAACTAAGAAAAGAATGATCGAACTTTTTGGCGCTAAGTTTATCGTGGAAAAAGTAAATGAAGAAGGGAAGTACAAAGTGGCCATTATGCAAGTGGGGGAGAGCACTTTTTCCTTCTTAGAACCCACCAGTCCAGATGGCTTCGTGGCCAAGCACATCGAAAAATTTGGAGAAACTATGCAGCATCTGGGGATGGAGGTAGAAAATTTAGATGACTTCATCCAGCATTTTAATGCGCAAGGCCTAAAAACTTTTAATTATTCAGAAATCCCTGGAGTTAGACGAGAGGTCTTAGTTGGCCCCAGAAACCCTCTCGGGGTAATTCTTCAAGTCTTTGAATGGCTCGGTGAATATAAAAATGCTTCTCCGGAAAAAAGAATGATCACCGTCTGGGGATAAAAAGATTAATAAACAGCTATCTTTTGTTGACAATCCGGAGGCAGGCCAGAGGCAGGCATGAATGAAGAAGCATCGGCGGGAGAAGAAGATTTTTAAAATTTACCAGCGCTTTTCCGCAAAGGGCAGGCGGCTTAAATATTCTTATCAATTTGTAGGGCAAGCCTTTATGGCTTGCCAAATACGGCAAGGGTCAAGCCCTTGCCCTACTGCTGCCGCCTTTTTCCATGGAAGAATCACTGCCTCATGATTCTGAATGAATGCCGGAGGCAAGCCTGCCTCTGGAGCCATTTCTCTCCATTGCAAAACAGTCTCAATGAAGAGGGGATCTGCTCGCCAAATTATTAAATCTTGGGCCGGCGATTGCACCATGGCCGAGCTGCCTCTAATTGGGCGGCTAAACGAAAAAGCGTGGCTTCATCGCCGAAACGCCCAAGAAAATGTACGCCTATGGGCAAACCCTCCTCATTCCAGTAAAGGGGCACGGACATAGCAGGCTGGCCGGTGGCATTAGCCAAAGGAGTAAAAGGAATAAATTCGGCTGCCCTGCGGAACCCCCGTAAAGGATCTTCCGGCGGTGAAGCAAAAAAACCTAATTCTACAGGAGGCATGGCCAAAGTGGGAGTAAGCCATAGATCGAATTTTTCAAAGAATCTGGCGATTTCCCGCGAAATTCTTTGTAAGAGGGTCAAAGAAATTAAATAAGCAGAGGCCGAATATTTTTGGCCCATTTCATAGCAAGCCCAAGTAAGGGGTTCAAAAAATTCAGGGGAAGGTTTTTGGCCCAAAGCTAAATTTAAACCATCAATGCTCCAAGCTAATCCGCCAGAAAATAACGTCATAAAAGCTTGGGTTAAAAGGGTCCCATTGACTTGAGGTGAGGCCTCTTCAACTTCATGCCCGAGGTTCTGGCATAGAGCCGCAGCGTCTTTTACAGCCTTCAGGCAATCTTCATGAATTTTAACATCTGTAAAAGGTTTGGTGGCGAAAGCGATCTTTAATCTCCCTGGGGGGCTTCCTACTTCTTCAAGAAAAGGCCGAGCAGGAGGCGGAGCCCAATATGGATCGCCTAAATCAGGGCCGGCAGTGGCATCCAGAAGAGCGGCGCAATCACGAACCGAACGAGTAACAGCATGTTCGACGATTAAGCCGCTATACATATCTCCCAAATCTGGGCCCAGGGGGTTACGAGCGCGGGTAGGTTTAAGGCCAAAAACTCCGCAACAAGAAGCGGGGATGCGAATGGAACCTCCGCCATCATTAGCATGAGCCATGGGCACTATTCCTGCTGCTACCGCTGCTGCCGAACCTCCACTGGATCCTCCGGTAGTCTTTGTTCTATCCCACGGATTGCGGCAAGGGCCAAAAAGGTGGGGCTCGGTGGTGGGCAAAAGCCCAAATTCAGGAGTGTTGGTTTTCCCAATAATAATTAGCCCTGCTCGTTTAAGGCGGAGGACGAGTTCAGTATCATGGTCAGGAATAAAGTTTTGCAAAAAAGCCGAACCCATAGTTAAACGCACTCCGGCGCAGAAAGCTCCTAAGTCTTTTAATAGAAAAGGAACACCAGAGAAAGGGCCGGTGGGCAATTTTCCACTTGCCTGATCAAGCGCCAGATCGAACATGGGTGTAATAACCGCGTTCAGAGAAGGATTTAAACGCTCCACCTGAGAAATGGCCGCTTCTACTAATTCTCTGGAGGTTACTTCTTTACGTTTCACTAACTCCGCTAAGCCGAGGGCATCATATTTGACGTATTCTTCAGGGTTCATGGTCATCCCTCCTCCTTAATAATTTTGGTTTGATTTTAAGCAAAATCTTGCCCACTCTGTCAAGTAATAAATGCCATGAACATCGATCAGTTTTAAATATTTCTCACTGGCATGAGCTAGGCGGGAGAGAGGGGGAGCGGCGAAATTAAAATCGGCTGGGAATTGCTTATTTCCTTTCTTACCCATCTTTTCTCCGCCATCCACGGCGGGGATAAATTTGTCTTGAAAATAAAAACCGGAATAATACTCCCTATTTTAAAATAGACACTTTTATTCCCTGCCTATTCCCATGAAAGAACCGGTGCCTCATTTTAATGAGCCTCTCCCCCTCCCGTTCGAATTAGGTACGAATTTCAAAAGTAATCGACGATCAAATAAATGCCCTGGCCATCTAACAGTTTTAAATATTTCTCACGAGGGAAAACAGGCGCACGCAAGCAGGAATGATTAAAAATGGGAAAAATTCATAAAATTTGCAGTATAATAAAAGTTATGAAATTGAATTATTTTCTCTGGCCAATTTTGCTATGTTTACTTTTTGCTTGTGCGCCAATATTCAACAAAGAAAAAATGAAAGAAGTTGATTATGAACTCACCCTTGCTGCATTGATTAATGACCCTGAAAGATATACGGGAAAAATAATGATCTTGGGCGGGAGAATTATAAAGGCGGAAATTAAAGAAGGAGTAACTTGGATAGAAGTATTGCAACTCCCCTTAGATTGGCGAAAGAAACCGAAGGAAACTGATGAGTCTGCTGGGCGATTTTTAGCATTTTTCGCCGATTTTCATGACCCGGCTATTTTTTCTCCGGGGAGAAAAATTACAGTACTTGGCTTAATAAGTGGGCGAAAAACTCTTTCGATCGGCGAAAAAGAATATCACTATCCTGTCCTAAAAATAAAAGAAGCTCATCTTTGGCCAGAAGAATCTAAAAGTGGTGTGTTTTTTCATTTCGGCATTGGCCTCGGAGGAACTTTTTAATGCTTAGGCTATGGGTGTGCTTTTTAGTTTCATTCTTTTTCCTAAGCTCTTGTTTCCCCTTTTCCTCGGAATTACGCCAACAAATTGATTCTACCCTAACCTTGGCAAATATAAAAAAGGACCCCACCATCTATAAGGGTCGCAAAGTTTTATTAGGAGGAGTAATTATAGAGACGAAGAATAAACCTGAAGAAACAATATTATTAGTAAGGCAAGCAGAATTAGATCTGGGGAAAAGACCTAAAAATCTGGATCAAACTGCTGGTCGCTTTATGGTAAAATATAAAGGGTTTTTAGATCCTGATATTTATCAAAGCGGCCGCGAGATTACCGTGATAGGAGAGATAGAAGGGAAAGAAGTATTACCTATAGGAGAATTTTTTTATACTTACCCCATCATCATAGCCCAAGAAATTAAACTTTGGCCAAAAAGGGTTGATTATGCGCCCTTATATCCTTGGTATGGGGAACGGCCATATTTTTGGTCACCACCTTACTACCCCTGGTGAAAAAGGGGCAAAATTTTCTTAAACATCAGTTTTTATGCGGAGGCCGATTTTGCGGAAATTAAAAGTAGACTTGGAGTATATCGCCATCTGCATGGATGATCAAGATCGACTTGATCAGAATTATTATTTAGATATAGAAAACGGGGAAACCATCATGCTTCCCCGAGAAGTAATAGATGCTCTGGAGGACGAGGAACTTTTAAAGTCTCTGCCTAAGGGGCAATTGAAATTAGTTGACTTGGCTAAGGATATTCTGGGAGGAAACCCCCGCTATGTAGAAATTCCCATAAAAAAGAGGAAAGAAGGATTTAACGATATATTAGAATTCGCCGAAAAAATTAATGACCCAAAAATAAAAGAAAAGATCATCTTGTCCATGCACGGGAAGGGAATTTGGCGCAAATTTAGGGAAATCTTGCAAGAGGCCCCAGAGATTGAAAAAGAATGGCTGAAGTTTAAAAATGAAAAAGAAAAGAAAAATGTTATGGCTTGGTTAGCAAGTATAGGTATTGAGCCCCTTACCGACGAAGATCGGGGGGCAGTTCCAACTTAGTCATTAAGCATCTGGTGCGCCAGCTTTAATTGAGGAGGAATAGCGACGCCAAAAGGACAACGCTCCAGGCAAAGTTGACAATGAGAGCAAGCTTGGGCATTAACGGGTAGAGACTTATATTGAAGTTTGGCCCATTCCTTAAGACCATAGTGGCGGTAATAATTCTCAAAACGAAAAATATCGGGAATAGGAATTCCTTCCGGGCAAGGCAGGCAATAGCCGCAATTCCGACAAAATCCTTGGCCGGCCACTGCGGCTATCTCCATAAATTTTTTTAGTTCAGCCAAAGATAAATCCCGGGGTTCTTGACCAACTCGGCAATTCTCTTTTAGCTCAGGAAGGGACATCATTCCGGGAATGGCACAAGTTAGGTAAGGGTTAGAAATAACATAGCGGAGAGCGATCTGGGCCGGCGATTCTCCTTTAAATAAATTTCTATCCCAGCCTGAGGAAGGAAAATAGCCCAACTTTCCCCCCGCTAATGGCTTCATGGCAATCAAACCCACCCCTTTAGCGGCCGCCAAAGGAAGTAGATCGGCACTCAAGCGATCTTCATCAAGAGCACTGTAAGCTACCATGAGGGCGGAGAAGGCACCATTCTCTATAGCCTGACGCATCATGGATATTGAGCCATGAATACTAATACCAATAGCCCTTATTTTCCCTTCCTGCTGAGCCTTCTGCAGTTCTTCTAACCCACCGGCCGTAAATATTTTTTCATATTCTCCCCCACGCACATCGTGAAAAAGGAGTAAGTCAATCCAGTCAGTACGCAGCCTGCGCAATGATCTTTCTAATTTAGCCCGCACACCATGGGCATCTCTTTCATCTACCTTAGTGGCCAAATAGAACTCTTTTCTTCTGGCTTGCAGGACCTGGCCGATCTTCTCTTCACTGTCTCCGTAGCAATCAGCCGTATCTATAAAATTAATGCCCATATCTAAAGCGCGGTGGAGGAGGAAGCGGCATTCCTCTTTATTCAAGCGCGGCAGTTTAATCGCCCCAAACCCGATGATGGAAAGAGGCCATCCTGTCTTTCCTAAGATTCTTTTCTGCAAAGAAATTTCCCTCCTCTTATTTTTCTTCGCTACGCAGCCTGACCGTCTAACAGTTTCAATATTTCTCACCAAAAGGAAACAGGTGCGTCATTTTAATTATGCCTCCCTCCCGCCTGCATTACGCTGGAATTTAATAGAGTGATCGAAGGTCAGCTACGCAATTGATTGACGAAAATATGGGCTTGGCGCAAGGGTTCGGGTATTCGATAGCCGCGGCACAGGGAAAGAGTTATCTTTACCGCGTTTTCCAAATCCATTTTATGACCAGGAGAAACAAATACTGGCCGCACATGGGCACGCGTGCGCACTGCCATACCTACCACTTGGTCTTTATACAGGAGCGGCACATTTGCCCCGGCAAAAGCAGGAAGATTTTCATAAGTGCCCACTAAGCAACTCTTGGCACAACCGATGGTGGGCAAATCGAGGATGATTCCCAAGTGAGCAGCAAGGCCCATTGATCGGGGATGGGCTATGCCCTGGCCGTCCAAGATAATCAAGTCCGGCTTCCTGGATAATTGGTCAAAAGCCTGCAGGAGAAGCGGCGCTTCCCGAAAAGTAAGTAGCGCAGGAATATAAGGAAAGGAAACTTCTCCAGCCGCAAAAACTTTCTCTAATATATTTAAGTCAGGATAAGTAAAAAGAAGAAAACCAGCATAAGTCTTTGCCTCCTGGCGGCCATAAGCTATATCGCCCGCGGCAATAGTGGTCAACGGATTAGGGGGTGGGCAAAGCCGGAGTTTCTGGCGGAGCTCTAATTGGATATTCTTGGCCTCCGCGGGGCTTACTTTCCAAGAATGAAGAGGTTGATGCTTAACCATTAACTATTTAACCCTCCTGAGCTAAGTCCAGTTCCGCATTCTCCGGTTTTAATATATATCTGCCAAAGAGCTTATGATAAGTAGTCCACCGCGCTGGCTGTTCCTTTTCTTTTTCGATCCAGGTCCAAAAAGCATTAACTTTAGCATCCAGGTCATCAAGATGGTGCAAAATTAAAGCTTCCAAGGTCATAGGCAGTTTGGGTGAGCCGAAGGCAAAATCTCCATGGTGGCTTATGAGCATATGTTCCAACAAGAGCGCTAAATCTTCTGGGAAATCGGCGATGCCTTTTATTTTTTGATTTACCATCTCTACGGTCAAGACAATGTGCCCAAGTAACCGACCAGCATCAGTATAATCGAAAACACGGTTGATGGATAGTTCCTCAATTTTACCTATATCATGTAAAATCCCTCCAGTTAAGAGCAAGTCTTGATTCACCCCTGGATAACGGGGAGCCACGAGAAGGATAAGCTGGGTTACAGCTAAGGTATGTTCCAATAATCCTCCTAAATAAACATGATGCACGCTCTTGGCCGCCGGTGCTTTTTTAAACTTTTGCCCAAAATCGGGGTCTTCCAGAAAAGAGTCCAGAAGTTGAGAGAGGAACGGTTGTTTAACCAAATGGGCTAATCCTTTTAATTCCGCAAACATTTTTTCTACGTCGGCCGAAGTTTGCGGTAGAAAATCATCAAGCCTAATCTCTTCGGCCAAGCATCTGCGTAATTTGACAATCCTTAGCTGTAAGGTTCCCTGAAATTCTTCTACTTCGGCCCGAACTTTGATAAAGTCTTGGACATCAAAGATAGAAGCGAACTCCGGAGCATTATCCCAAATGCGCCCTTCAATCTCCCCCGTTCTATCTGCTAAGCGCAAAGATAAATAGGGCATCCCTGATTTCGTGCGGTTTAAATTTTTCTCGCGCACGTGAAAATAACTTTCAATGCTTTGCCCGCGCTGCAGCTCATTGACAAAAATTTTACTTTTACTTTCTACGCGTTGCTCTACATTCATGGCACCTCCTTTTCTCGTTAGCCGCCTGCTAATTTTTCTACTATAGCCTTTGCTGCTTTAAGGCCATCCAGGGCCGAACTGATAATTCCGCCGGCATACCCTGAACCTTCCCCAATAGGGTAAAGACCAGCCAAGGTAAGCGATTGAAAATCTGGGCCGCGGGTTATTCTCACCGGCGAAGAAGTACGGGTTTCCACACCTATTAACATAGCTTCCGCTGAAGAAAAGCCAGGCATTTTTTTATGAAAATAAGGAAGCGCTTCCCGCAGGCTATTGACCACAAATTTTGGCAAGCAATCCTCCAAAGGAGCAGGAGTGATTCCTGGCTTAAAGCTCGTCGGCCTGATGGAAGTAGCCTCGCGTCCCTGCAAAAAGTCCAATACCGATTGAGCTGGAGCGCGGTACCTGCCGCCTCCTAACTGGTAAGCTTTTCCTTCCCACTGGCGTTGCCATTCTATTCCGGCTAAGGGATGAGGAGAGGGGAAGTCTACCGGATTAACTCCTACTACCAGAGCGCTATTGGCATAAGGGGAGTTGCGCCGGTACATACTCATGCCATTGGTTACTAATTTATATTCTTCGGAACTGGCCGCGATTACTGCGCCTCCAGGGCACATGCAAAAGGAGTAAACGGGCCGGCCTTGGGCAGTTCGGAAGGACAAGGCATATTCCGCGGGAGGCAGAGCTGGGTGGCCGGCAGCCGGACCATATTGAATTTTATTAATTAAATTTTGAGGATGTTCTATCCGCACACCCATAGCGTAGGGCTTAGGTTCCATAGCCACTCCGGCCCGGTAAAGCATCTGGAAGGTATCTCGGGCACTATGGCCTATTGCTAAAATAAGTATGGAAGTCGGCAATTCGCGTTCATTGTTAACAATCACCCCGGTAATTTGGCCCCGGGAAATCTTTAAGCCCGTAAGTTTAGTTTGAAATTGAAATTCTACTCCCTGAGCTTTGAGCCATTCGCGCATAGCGGCGATAACTTTACGCAGCCGGTCAGTGCCGATATGGGGTTTTTGCCAATAGGTAATCTCTGCTGGAGCGCCAAAGCGCACAAAAATTTCTAAAATTTGGGAAATCAAGGGGGTATGGAGGCGGGTAAACAATTTGCCATCAGAAAAAGTTCCTGCTCCTCCTTCTCCAAATTGGACATTGCTTTCCGGATTAAGAATGCCCTCAGCCCAGAATTTGGCTACATCCCGAATCCGTTCTTCCACCATTTTCCCTCGTTCTATAATTAAAGGAGTTAGGCCAGCAGTTACCAGTTGCCAAGCACAGAAAAGACCTGCCGGTCCAGACCCGATAATTATTGGCCGCTCTTTAAGGGGACGGGTGACCTTTGGGCTTGGAGAAGGAACGGGGACAGCAACCTTTTCCACTTTTAATTTATTTGGAGGCTGGCTCAAAACTCGGCTCTCTTCGGCCGAAGACATGGAAATTTCCAGAGCGTAAACAAAATGGATTTTTTTCTTTTGCCGGGCGTCGAGGGATTTTTTTAAAATCCGCCAACGCTGAATATGGTGAAGTGGGATGCCTAAAATATCAGCTACTTTCTGCGGCAAAATTGCTTCATCTTCATTTAAAAAAAGGGGGATGGGAAAAATGCGGATAGCCATAGTCAATTATTATAATGCCGCCCGGTACATAAAAAAAGAGGAGAATTTCTGAGCGTCGATCAATTTTCGCTAAATGGTTAAAAAAGGGGAAGGCGGGGGCAAGCTGGACGAAATTTAAAAAAGTTTAATCTTCCCCGGCTTTAGCTATGAAAGAACCACGCCTTATTTTAATGAGCCCCGCTTGACTCTGCCAGAGCCCGGCCTTAGTCCCGCGAGGATTCACTAATCCTAACTTAGGTTAAAATTTAAGGATCCTCTCCAATTTAGTTGCCCTATATTAATATAAAAATAAAAAATCTTCTGACATTTATTTTATTTTGCCCAACCTTCTTCATTGGCTTAGCTCAGGATTAAATGTGTTCAATGTTGAAATTCTATATGTTATCAAATATTTAAGAGTCTATTGCCTGAGATTCCTTTGGCCCCTCACCTCGGTACGAGTCGATTCCGACTTTCTCGCCTGGTCGAGTTTTAGCGTCTCTCTCCGTTGAGACTGTGTCGCACCCTCTTTCTAATCATGGCGAGCGACCCCGCACTTGCGGCGGGGGAGCGTGGCCATCTCGTTAATTTCAAGGCGTTACGAGATCGCCACGGTCGCTACGCTCCCTCGCGATGGAATTATGACTCAGTCTTGTTGGCGAGAGGAATTGCGCCGGGGAATAAGTTTAAACCTCCTAGGGTAGGGGTTGAGGGGGCGATATTCTTGAAGTAATATAAATTTCAGCTCTCTTTTGAATTGGGCATTGCATTTTTCCACAAATTTTTGCACCTAAATTGGAGAAAAGAACCAAATTTAAAATTGAAAAAAGCTCCGTGGAATTTCCTGCTTCCGCAAAATATTTATTTAGCAATTACATTCGCTGGCAACCGGCGGGTTAAAATATCGACGGCTTCTTCCACCATCTCCTCTAAGACTTGACGAGCTGGTTTGATTTCTTTAATTAGTCCAGATATTTGCCCTGCTAATCCGCCTACATACTCATATTTTTCACTTTTAATAAAGCTGGCCAAAAGGGCCGAAGAGATCAAGACTTGGGTGGGAAAAGGCAGAGGTTCTAATCCCGATCCATCCCAAAGGTCATGGAAGCGATTATAACTGGCCCGTAGAGTTTTACCTGTATAAGCTTTACTCACCCTGGTATCCTCATCAGTAGATTGCAGAATTTTTTGTTTATTAATTTCTAAGGCACCTCCTTCTTTAGTGGCTAAGAAGCGGGTCCCCACCCAAACGCCTACACATCCCATAGCCAAAGCGGCGGCTAAACCACGTCCATCCCCTATTCCTCCCGCAGCCAGTACTGGAACTGGATAAGCAGCGTCGATAGCCTGGGGAAGCAGCGCCATAGTTCCAATCCTTCCCGTATGTCCCCCGCCTTCATATCCCTGAGCAACGAGCAGATCAACTCCTGCCTGAGCCATGCGTCGCGCATTTTTGGTATTGCCAGTGATGCCTAATACTTTCATTCCGACGGCGTGGGCTTGGGGAATCATGAAACCAGGGTTCCCTAACCCAGCGCAAAAGAGCGGCACTTTTTCTTCAATACAAACTTGAATTGCTTCTTGCGGGCGCATGGTAGTGGTATTCATGCGCACCATTATTTCCACTTCTGGCAACTCCAGTTCTTCTCTAACTTTTTTTAGCCATTCTTGATAAGACTTAGGGAGGGTTTTCAGAATAACTGATAAAGGTAGTTCCTCTATTCCCTTTTGTCCCAGCCCACCGCCCACATCGAGTTTCTGGGGCAAAAGAAGATCTACGCCAAATGGTTTATCTGTTCGGGACTTAATTTCCCGAATAGCCGCCCGCAATCCCTCGATGGTGTATCCAGCTCCCCCTAACACACCCATCCCTCCTGCTTCCGAAACGGCCACGACGAGTTCTACCGGAGCGCCCGTAGTTTCTCCGATTAAGGTCGGACCCATGCCCGCGCACACGATGGGATATTCTATGCCCAAGAGGTCGCAGAGTTTGGTCCTTAAAATTCGCTTCCCCATAAAGTTCCCTCCTTTATTCTTTCTTCCTCTTAGCTTCTTCTTCGGCGCGCAGAATTTTGCGTAAAACTTTGCCGACGGCTGATTTAGGAAGAGACTCACGAAATTCTATTATCTTAGGCACTTTATAAGCGGCTAATCTTTCCCGGCAAAAAGCAATAATTTCGTCAGCCGTAGCCTTTTCTCCTGGTTTTAAGACAATGTAGGCTTTAACAGTTTCGCCGCGATAGGGGTCAGGAATACCCACGGCCACTGCCTCTTGAACTTTAGGATGCTGGAAGAGGACTTCATCAATTTCGCGGGGGTAGATATTAAATCCACCGGCAATGATCATGTCTTTTTTTCGATCCACGATAAAGAAATAGCCATCCTCATCCTGGATGGCCACATCCCCTGTATACAGCCAACCGTCTCTTAACTGATCCGCTGTTTCTTGGGGGTTATTCCAATACCCTTTCATAATCAAAGGCCCCTTCATGATGATCTCCCCGGGGGTACCTGGAGGGACATCTTCTTTGCCATCTTGCACATCTACTAAGCGCACATCATTGTCAATAAAGGGAATGCCGATACTCCCTACTTTTTTTAGGCCCAGAATGGGATTGGCAATTCCCAAAGAGGTTGACTCACTAAGGCCATACCCTTCCGTAAAAAATATACCCATGTCTTTGACTTGTTCAATTAGTTCTACAGGCATGGGCGCAGCCCCGGAATTTAAAAGACCCAATTTGCGCGCCAGATCCAGCTCAGGTGCTTTGGGGTGATTGATAATAGCGTTGATCATAGTAGGTACGGTGGGGAAAAAAGTAATTTCTTTGAAGTTGGCCAAGAGACTTATCAGCTCATCAATCTGAAAGCGGGGGACTAAAAACTGAGTCGCACAATTAAATATAGCCCAATTTAAAACGACAATATTTCCGTAAATATGGAAAAAAGGGAGAATGGCCAGAACAGATCGTCTTTCGGGAGGAGTATATTGCATGGTCGGGTTCCCCCATTGGGAACATTGTAAAGTGGCTGCTACCACGTTGGCATGAGTAAGAATGGCTCCTTTGGGGATTCCGGTGGTGCCGCCGGTGAACTGAATGAGCGCCGGCTCCTCGGGTTGAATTGGCACTTTGGGTTTTTTGCTACTGGGGGAGTTTTCTATCAAATCCGAAAAGTGCCACCAATTTTTTTCTAATTCTAAACTAGCCGCCGTGCTTTTGCCAAACCCTTTAATATAATCCGTAATTTTGGTCACAATTACGCGGGGAATGGAAACCTGCTGGCAAAAATTACGCACGGTGGGCAAAACTATATCGAAGGTGATTAAAGTAGTAAATTCCGTATTGGCGGCGATCATCTTCAGTTCTTCCGCAGTGTACATAGGATTAAGATTAACCACAATGCCTCCCAACATCAAGACGGCATAATAAGCGATGATATATTGGGGAGAAGTGGGTAGATGGAGACCGACCCGTTCTCCTTTTTTCATGCCCAGAGCTCCCAAGGCATTGGCTAAGCGGAGCACTTGCCCCCGCACTTCCCAGAAAGTCAGTTCTGTACCATAAAAATTCAAAGCAGCTTTGTCGGGAAAAGAGTTAGCCGGAATTTGCAAAAGCTCAGCTACGCTGATCCGGGGATAACGTAAACTCAGAGGAACATTATAATCATAATGACGATGCCAGGGTTTCGTTTCCATTTTTTTAGGCTCCTTTAAATAAAATGGCGACTAACTTTATAATATTTTATCTCCACCAGGAAAGACCCAATATACCCTCTCCAGGCCCAGAAAAGTAAATATAATATTAGTTGGCTTTGGGCCATAAATAATTTTTATAAGTAATACTAAATGCTACATAGCAAAGTCAAGAAAAATATTATTAAATAATTTGTCCTTGACAAGAAGCCTTTTATTCGTTAATAGTGGGAAAAAGTTTCCTTAAAAAGAGGACGGAGAAAATTCTTGAAGATCAGGGACCTGGTCAAAAGGACCAAAGTCAGGAAAGAAACAATTCATTTTTACATCAGAGAAGGTCTGCTCCCTAAACCTGTCAAAAAAGGCAGAAATGTAGCCGATTACGATGAAAGTTATGTGGAACGTCTGCTCTTAATTAAGGAACTGCAAGATAATTATTTTCTGCCTTTGAATGTGATCAAAAATATATTAAAGAACCTCAAGAAATCTCCGGAGCGGAATACTTTTTTAGCTGTGCGCCGGGAATATTTTCGGCCTATTGATCAGTTCCTGCCGCAAGAAATAATAGGAGAAGAAGCTTTCCGGAAGGAAACTGGCCTGGGGAAAAGGTGGTTGCCCAAGATGGAGGAATGGGGAATCATAACTCCCGAAGAAAGGAATGGACAAAAAATTTATTCTCAGGACGACATTACTTTGGGTAAATTGGTCGTGGAAATGGATAATATAGGAATTGGGGTCAGAGACGGTTTTGATCCCCAGGCGCTGCAGGTTTACCGCGACATGTTTCGCGACATTGTGGTACTTTCTCATAAATACTATATGGAGGCCGTGTTGGAGAAACTCACCCCGGAGGAATTTTCCCAAAGGATGATTAAAGGCCGCGAAATAATGAGTGCTTTTTTTTATCATCTTTACCGTAAACTTTCTCGGCAAGAATACAAGAAAATTCTGGCTTTGATGGAGGAGGAGGTGAGCAGAATAGGAAAAGAGCCCCCAAATACGGAAAAGAAAGAAAATTAAACCCGAAAGGAGGAGAAAGATGAGAACTAAAGAACAATACATAGCCGGGTTGCGGAAAATGAGGAGAAATATTTATGTAAACGGCCAAAAAATCGATCGCGACGATGAACTGCAGATGCCGACGATTAATACTATAGGACTTACTTTCGATTACGCCGCCGATCCGCAGTATGCCGATTTATGTACGGCCACTTCCCACTTGACGGGAGAAAAAATTAACCGCTTTTGCCATATTCATCACAGCAAAGAAGATCTGCATAAAAAACAGGATATGACGCGCCTGCTTTGCCAAGTAGCCGGAGGCTGTATCCAGCGTTGTATGGGCATAGACGCAGCTAACGCCCTTTATGCCGTGACTTACGAGGCGGATAAACAGAATAATGGGGCTACGGAATATCATAAAAATTTCATTAAATGGCTGACGCGTTTTCAAAAAGAAGATTTAGTAGGGTGCTGCGCCCAGACTGATGTCAAAGGGGATCGCATGAAACGCCCGAGTCAACAAAAAGATCCTGATGTTTATGTACATGTAGTAGAAAAGAGAAGTGATGGCATCGTCGTGCGCGGATCAAAGGTTCATAACTCGGAAGCTTCTGTGGCTGATGAAATTTTAGTGGTACCTACCCGCGCCCTACTCCCCGAGGAAAAGGATTGGGCAGTGGCCTTTGCTGTTCCCGGTGATTGGGAGGGAGTTAAACAAGTGGTAACGGTACATAACTTGCGGGAAAGGCAGTTCTTCAAGCGGGGGTTTACCCCTGGAGCCACTGATTCCTATACTATATTCGACAACGCCTTTATTCCTTGGGAGAGAGTCTTCCTATGTGGAGAGACAATTCATGGCGGTATCTTAGCTCTCCTTTTCGCCCTTTTCCATCGCCACAGTTATTCAGGGTGCAAACCGGCCTTGGGCGACTTGATGTTAGGAACAGTGGCCTTGGCCGCAGAGTATAACGGTATTGCTCGGGCCTCCCACGTGCGGGATAAGTTGGCCGAAATAATCCGCGTAGCCGAATTGGGCTACGCCGCGGGATTTACTGCTTCCGAATTAGGGAAACCTGAAGTTTATATCCCGGGGATTGGCTTCCGGCCTTATGGACCAGGGAACTATATCCCCCACTCTATTTATGCCAATGTAGGGCGGTGTTTGACCGGCGAAGCAGTTTTCCGGGAGGCAGAAATTCTCTGTGACGTCTCGGGCGGGATTCCGGCCACTTTCCCTTACGAGGGAGATTTTATGAATCCCGAGACTAAAGATCTGCTTTTTAAATATATAACCCGTAATCCAGAAGTTCACCCGCAAGACGCGGCTAAATTATGGATGTATGTGGGCGATCTACTATGTTCGGCAACTGGAGGAATTCATTTATTTGGCGCCTATCATGGAGGTGGATCTCCTATTATGGAGAATATAGCGATTACTTCTCAATATGATATAGAGTATCGAAAAAAATTAGTAAAGAAGATTGCCGGCATTGAGGACCGGAAAGTCAATCCCGAAGAACCAAAGTAAGTTTTCGCCGATTGTCAAAAAACCAGGCGCAGCTCCTGGGCCACTTTAAAATTAAAAGGAGGTTTTGGTATGCGTGAAGTTGTGATTGCTGGTTATTTAAGAACTGCCCAGTCCCGTTCGCGGCCCAATGACCCGCCGCGGGATTGGTTTCATAAAGTGCGATCCGATGACCTTTTAGCTAAGCTACTCCCGGAGTTGATCAAGCGCACGGGAATTAATCCTGAGGAGATAGATGATTTTATTGTCGGCTCAGCTTTAGGAGTTTCGGAGCAGTGGACTTACGGAGGGCGCTTCCCCATATTTTTAGCCAATTTGCCTTATACCATCTCCGCCAAATTTGTGGATCAGCAATGCGGGTCAGCTATGGCTGGCGTCCATATAGGTTTTATGGAGATTGCCATGGGATTTGCGGATATAGTAATGGTGGGCGGTATGGAACATATGACCAGAGTGCCCATGGGAGCTTTAGCTCGTCCTGATGGACCAATATCCCCAAATCCTCGGCTCTTTACCGATGCTGCTTATAAGCATTGGGATATGATGACCACTATGAATATGGGTTTAACAGCGGAGAAGCTTTTTGCCATGAGTGGTTTGACAAAGGAAGATATGGATCGTTGGGGAGTTCGCTCTCATCAGCTGGCTTATAAAGCTCTGCAGGAAGGTTTCTTCAAGGAGGAGATTTTACCCATAGAGGCCGAGCAGGGGGATGGGAAGATGATGGTTGTAGACCGGGATCAGGCTATTCGGGGTGATACAAACTTAGACCAGATGAAAGAATTAAAGCCAGCCTACAAGCCTGATGGGTTCATTACGGCCGGAAATTCCTCCCCTTTAAATGCCGCCGCCACTTCCATGATCCTTATGGCCAAAGATGTGGCCCAGAAGAAGGGGATTGCGCCCATGGCCACAATTCGCTCTATTGGTTTTGCCGGAGTTGATCCCACAGTCATGGGTATGGGTCCTGTGCCCGCTAGTAAGAAGGCGTTACGCGCTGCCGGCCTGGAAGTTAAGGATATTGATTACTGGGAGATAAATGAGGCCTTCGCCATCGTTCCTCTCTATTGTATTAAAGAGTTAGGAATCGACCCAGACCGCGTTAACGTTATGGGAGGCGGGCTGGCCATTGGTCATCCATTGGGAGCTACAGGTATTCGTTTAGTAGGTACTTTAGCCCGGATTTTGAAACTCAAAGGCGGACGTTACGGATTGGCTAATGCTTGCGTAGGCGGCGGCCAGGGGGTAGCTACGATTATTGAAAGAGAGGAAAAATAAAGCGACCAAATTGCAGAAAGGAGGGGAAAAATGACGGTAGATGATATTAAAAAGATTTGTGTGGTAGGCGCGGGAAATATGGGGCATCAGATTTCTCTTCTCTGCGCGATCCATGGTTACCAAACGGTCTGTACAGATGTCGTACCCGAGATCTTGCAGAAGGCGGAGAAATTTGCCGATACCTATCTTCCCGGGCGAGTCGAAAAAGGAAAGATGACTAAAGAAGCCGCGGAGAAGGCGCGGCAGAATATTTCTTTTACTTTGGATTTAAAAGAGGCGGCCAAAGATGCCGATTTTGTGATCGAGGCGGTGGTGGAGATTTTGGAGGTAAAGAGAAAAGTATTTGCCGAATTAGATAAACTCACTCCCCCTCATGCTATCTTGGCTACAAATAGTTCTTATTTGGTGAGTTCCCGGATAGCTGATGCCACTAAGCGGCCAGAGAAAGTAGTAAATATGCATTTCTTTAATCCGGCTTTGGTGATGAAACTGGTGGAAGTAGTTAAAGGTCCCCATGTGGCCGAGGAAACAGCAAAGGTGACCATGGACTTGGCGGAGAAATTAGAGAAGATACCTGTTTTGCTCAAAAAAGAGGTTGAAGGTTTTCTCCTCAACCGGATTTTCCGGGCGATTACGCGGGAGGCTTTATGGATGTTAGAGATGGGGATTGCCAGTGCGGAAGATATAGATAAAGCTTGCGTGTATGGGGCTGGACATCCAATGGGGCCTTTCCGGCTAATGGATTTAACGGGCATTGATCTTAATTATATTAGGTCCATGGAGCGTTTTCGGGAAACTGGAGATTGGGCAGACTTACCCGCTCCGAGCGTGGTGGAAAGATATATCAAAGGTCATTATGGGGAGAAAGCAGGTAAAGGCTGGTATGATTACCCCTTAAAAAAGTAGTTTGCAGGAGGTCTAAAAAATGAATTTTTCATTGTCGGGTAAAATAGCTTTAGTTACGGGAGCCAGTCGCGGTATTGGCAAGGCCGCGGCGATTGGCTTGGCTCAAGCAGGGGCAGATGTAGCAGTAGCCAGTCGGAAGCTCCCCGATCTGGAGAAGACGGCGGAGGAGATTAGAAAATTGGGTAAAAAATGTCTGCCCGTGGCTGCCCATGTGGGCCGGATGGAGGAAATTCAGAATTTAGTAAAGAGAGTGGTCGAAGAATTTGGGCGTATAGATATTTTAGTAAATAATGCCGCCACCAATCCGACCATGGCTTCGGCTCTGGATGTGGATGAGCGGGCTTGGGATGCGATTATGAATTTGAACCTTAAGGGACTATTTTTCCTGAGCCAAGCGGTGGCCCGGGTGATGAAAGAGAAAGGCGGAGGGAAAATTATCAATGTCTCTTCTATTGCCGGCATAAGTCCTGACCTATTGCCCGTCTATTCGATAAGCAAGGCCGGGGTAATCATGGCCACCAAAGTAATGGCCCAGCAATGGGCCCAGTATAACATTCGGGTTAATGCGATCGCCCCCGGATTAACCAAGACGCGCTTTAGTGAAGCCTTGTGGAGTAACCCTGATATTTTGAAGATGGCCGTGAGTAAAGCTCCCCTGGGCCGAATAGCGGAGCCAGAAGAGATGGTCGGGGCAATTATTTATTTCGCCTCGGATGCCTCCAGTTATGTTACGGGACAGGTACTGGCTATCGATGGCGGCACAACCATATAGCTTGCCTTGGGCTAATTAAAGCGGACCCGGCTTCTTTACTTAAGCTGGGTCCTATTTCCAGCCTAAAGTTTTTCTTACTAATTCTCTTTCTAACACTCCTCAAGAAAATTTTAAGAACCACTACAAAAAATAGTTGACAAGTACTTTTTAGTCTAATATTAAATAATACGCCAGGATTGTTCTTCATTTGGGTCTAATATTAGGGGAAAATATTGGAGAATACGCCGGTGGATCAAATCTCCTTTCGCCTGCCGGTGGAAGAAGAATTAATTGAACGAGTCTCTTGGCTCATTCGCCTCCGTTGGTTTGCCTCTGGGGGAGTCATAGTAACTACGCTTACGGTCGCTAATCTTCTGCAGTTGCCCATCGAGCAAGCCAAACTTATCTTTATAGGTTTTTTAATAGCCGCCTATAATCTTTTCTTTTACCAAAGGCATAAAGCTTTAAAGAGTAACCCCAAGGCCAGAATAAATCAGTTCAGCGCTTTTGCAAGTTGGCAGTTTTTTGTGGACTGGTTGGCTTTGATCTCCTTAGTGCATTATTCGGGCGGGATCGAAAGCCCGGTAATATTTTATTTTATTTTCCATGCCATCATCGCCAGCATCCTTGTGCCTCCCCGCACCTGTTATATACATGCCACCGTGGGGGTGCTCTTGGTGGGCACGTTAGCTCTGTTAGAATTTTACGAAATTATTCCTCACGTGGCCCTCCCCGGGTTTCTTCTTGCTCACTACCAACAACCTTTTTATGTTTGGGGGACATTTCTCTTTTTCGCCAGTGCCATCTATGTTTCTATCTATTTAGCTACATCTATTACTAAGCGCTTATGGTCGCGAACGCGGGAACTGGCCCGCTTAAAGGAAAGGCTAGAGAGCGCTTATTATAAAACAAAGACCCTCTATGATATTGCCCAGGCAGTTACTTCCACCCTCAATTTTACAGAAGTTCTGAATACCATAGTTCAACAAGCGACGAAAGCTATGAATGCCAAAGCTTGTTCTATTCGTCTCCTCGATCAAGAAAAGCGGCAACTTTGGATTGGAGCTGCTTATGGATTAAGCCAGGAATATTTAAGCAAAGGGGCCGTGGATTTAGATAAAAGTTTGATAGATCGCGGGGCCTTACGCGGTAAACCCGTCTCAGTCTTAGATGTAACTAAAGACCCGGGATTCCAGTATCCCGAGGAGGCCAAGAAAGAAGGTATTCGCTCTGTCCTCTGTGTGCCGCTAAAAGTCAGAGAACAACCTATCGGGGTGCTCAGGTTGTATACAGGTGAAATCCATCGCTTTACGGAAGAGGAAATCGAATTTCTTTCCGCTTTAGCGAGTCAAGGCGCGGTAGCGATAGAAAATGCCCGCACTTACCAACGTCTGGAGGAGTTAGAACAAGCTAAATCCGAATTTGTATTCACCGTAGCCCATGAATTAAAAGCGCCGGTGGCCGCCATCCAATCCATTTTACGGGTGCTTTTAGAAGGGTACGCTGGGGAAATTTATGAAAAACAGAAAGAACTAATTGCCCGCGCCGAAAAAAGACTGGTAAGTCTGCAAAGTCTTATTCGTGATCTTTTGGCCTTGGGAGCTTTGAAGGGAGCCCTTCCCGAATTGAAAAAGACAGAAGTAATTTTAAACGGGGTTATCAAGCGCATTGTAGAAACGGTAACTCCCGAAGCGGAAGAGAAGAAAATTACTATGGGGATTGATCTGCCGGAGACGTTGGTAACTATTAAAGGAAATGAAGAAGATTTTGAACGGCTAATCAGCAATTTACTGGAGAACGCCGTAAAATATACACCCCCTCAGGGAAAAGTTCAACTCCAGCTTACCCTCAGCGATCATGAGCTGCAAATTATGGTTAGCGATAACGGCATTGGCATTCCCCCCGAGGCTTTACCGCGCATTTTTGATGAGTTCTATCGAGCCAAAAATGCGAAAGAAATGGGCCAGGAAGGCACAGGGTTGGGTCTTTCTTTAGTCAAACATATAGTGGAGCGCTATGGCGGAAAGATCGAGGTAGATAGTAAGTTGGGTGCAGGGAGTACTTTTAAAGTGATTTTGCCTAAAGAATAAAAAGCCAATTGCGAAAATATGAGTGAGATCATAGGCAAAAGAATAGGGATAAATTAAATTTAATATAAAATATCACGCCTAAGGGTTGCCCATGAAAATTATACTCCACGAAGAAGCTCTTAAGTGGGCCAAGGAAGTAAGTGCCATGATTGAACAGAACATTGCGGGCTGTTATCAGTGCGGAAAATGTACGGCCGGCTGTCCCTTGGCCTTTGCTATGGATATACCACCCCACGAAATAATTCGCTTAGTCCAACTGGGGCGGCGGGAAGAAGCCCTTAATTCACATACCATCTGGCTTTGCGCCTCTTGTCAAACTTGTACCTCCCGCTGCCCGAAGAATATAGACGTGGCCGGCGTTATGGATGCGCTGCGCATCCTGGCTTACCGCCAGGGACAGGTCAGAACTGAAAAAGAAATTGCTCTTTTCCATAAACTCTTCTTAAATACGGTAGCGCGTTACGGAAGGATCAACGATTTGCAATTCATGGGCCGATATAATTTGCAGACTTTGCGCCCCTTTCGCGATTTCTGGTTAGGGCAAAAATTATTGCGTAAGGGAAAGCTAAAATTAACTACTCCACCTATAAAAACCCTTCGGGAATTTCAAGAGCTGCTGAAGAATTATCGGGGCGGCAAGGAGGAAGGATGAAATTCGCGTATTATCCAGGCTGTTCGCTCCACTCCACGGCCATCGATTATGGCCAATCAATTGCTGCCGTATTTAACCGTTTGGCCATTGAGCTGGAGGAAATAAAGGACTGGACGTGTTGCGGCGCCTCCTCAGCTCATGTGGTCGATACTTTTTTGCCCATCCTCATGCCGGCCAAAGATATTTGGCAGGCCCAAAAAATGGGCTTAGATATCATGGCTCCTTGTGCGGCATGCTATAATCGCCTGCGCACCGCGGTTTATAAATTACAGGAGAAAGAAGAACTGCGCCAGAAAGTGGTGGAGGTTTTAAGAGAAGACTACCAGGCCAAGATAAAGGTGCGCCATATCTCCGATGTGGTGGTGAATGAATACGGCCTGGAAAAAATTGGGGCCCAGATAGTCAAAGATTTAAAAGGTCTGCCCGTAGTTTGTTACTACGGCTGTCTTTCGGCCCGCCCTCAAAAAATTGTGGCTTTCGATGATCCTGTAGATCCCCAATACCTCGATCGCCTCGTAAATACTCTGGGCGGAAAATCCTTGCCGTGGCCGTTGAAGACCGAGTGCTGCGGCGGTTCTTTTTCCATCTCCAAAAAAGAGATCGTTCTTAAACTGACTTATGAACTTCTAAGTTGGGCTAAAGATCAAGGAGCAGAAGCAGTAGTTGTTGACTGTCCCCTTTGTCAGTTCAATCTGGATTCTCGGCAAGGGGAGATAGAAAAAATTTATGGCCGTACCTTTTCTCTTCCCATACTTTATTTTACTCAGCTCCTAGGCCTATGCTTAGGACTGGGGCAGAAAGAATTGGGTTTAGATAAAATGAGTGTCAGTCCCATTCCTTTATTGGAAGAGAGAAACATTTTCGAGGGGTAAAATTAAAAAATTTAAGGAAGATAGATATGGCACGCATTGGCGTTTTCGTTTGTCATTGTGGGACCAACATTGCCGGGACAGTGGATGTAAAATATGTGGCTGAAGAATTAGCTAAAGAAAAAGGCGTGATTATTTCCCGGGATTATAAGTACATGTGCTCTGCACCCGGGCAAAATATTATCAAAGACTATATTCGCCTTTATAAGTTAGATAGAGTGGTCGTGGCCGCTTGTTCTCCTCTCCTTCATGAGCGAACTTTTCAAAATACGGTAAAAGAAGAAGGTTTAAATCCATATTTAATGGAGATGGCCAATATCAGAGAACAATGCTCTTGGGTACATAAAGATCGAGTAGAGGCGACGCAAAAGGCTATCGAGTTGATTAAAATGGCCATCGCCAAGGTGCGCATGAATGAACCATTGTATCCCAAGCGTTTGCCTATCGCCCGCCAAGCTTTGGTGATTGGCGGAGGAATTTCGGGTATCCAAGCGGCTTTGGATATAGCTATGGTCGGCCATCCAGTCATTTTGGTAGAAAGATCCCCTTCCATCGGCGGGCGGATGGCGCAGTTTGATAAAACTTTTCCAACTCTGGACTGTGCCGCCTGTATCTTGACTCCAAAAATGGTGGATGTGCGCAGTCACCCCTTAATCCGCATTCTTACTTATGCGGAAGTGGAGAGCGTCCAAGGATACGTAGGTAATTTTGAGGTCAAGATCCGGCAGAAGGCGCGGTCCGTGGATATGTCTAAATGCACAGGCTGCGGAGAATGTTTGCAAAAATGTCCCGTCCGGGTCGAAAGCGAGTTTGATTTAGGGTTGGGCAAAAGGGGAGCTATATATATTCCTTTCCCCCAGGCGGTCCCTAATGTGCCGGTTATTGATCGAGCGCATTGCCGCTATTTCACCCAAGGAAAATGTAAGGTATGTCAACGAGTGTGCCCAGGGGAGGCTATCGACTACGCGCAAGAAGATCAGATCATCACTGAAAAAGTGGGCGCTATTGTCGTGGCTACTGGCTTTGACTTATCAGAACCAACAGAATACAGCGAATACGGGGGAGGTCGCTACAAGGATGTAATCAGCGGTTTACAGTTTGAAAGAATGATCAATGCCGCTGGTCCCACGGAGGGACATTTAAAAAGACCTTCGGATGGACGCGAACCTAAGACCGTAGTTTTTATCCAATGTGTGGGATCGCGGGACGAAAGCTTAGGGCGTCCGTATTGTTCGAAGATGTGCTGTATGTATACAGCCAAGCATGCCATCCTGACTAAAGAACATTATCCAGATGCCCAAGTGTATGTTTTTTATATCGATATCAGAGCAGCAGGGAAAAATTATGAAGAGTTTGTGCGCCGGGCGATTGAGCAATATGGGGCCATTTATTTGCGGGGTAGGGTTTCCCGGATCTTAGAAAAAGAAGGGAAACTAATTGTGCGCGGCGTAGATACGCTTGCTCATGGTCAGGTAGAGATCGAGGCGGATATGGTGGTTTTGGCTACCGCCCTGGTCGCCCGCCGGGATGCTGTTAAATTGGCGCAGATGTTGGGCATCCCCTATGACCAAAATCATTTTTTTACCGAGCTCCATCCCAAATTAGCTCCTGTAGAAAATGTGACTTCGGGCATCTATCTCACTGGAGCTTGTCAAGCGCCTAAGGATATCCCCGATTCCGTGGCTTCGGCTAGCGGCGCCTCAGTTAAGGTTTGTGCTCTATTTGCTACCGAAGAGTTAATTGCTGACCCGATAACGGCGCAGTTGAACCCAGCTCTCTGTTCGCTATGCAAAGTATGTCAAGAAATTTGTCCATTTGGGGCTATTAAAGAAGAAGAGGTAACTAAACCGGATGGCCAAGTGGTAAAACAAATGTGCGTAATTGAGGGTGTCTGCCACGGCTGCGGCCTCTGTGTTTCCTCCTGTCGGCCAGGGGCCCTAACTCTCAAAGGCTTTACTGATCAACAAATTGTGGCGGAGATAAATGCCTTGGCCAGCTCCTTTTAAAGAAAGAAGGATAAAGAATTATGGAAGAAAAGGAAGTTAAGAAAGGAAAAACTTGGGAACCGAAAGTTTTGGCCTTCCTCTGCCGCTGGTGTAGCTATGCGGGAGCTGATCTGACCGGCTCCTCGCGCCTAAATTATCCGGCTAATGTGCGCATTTTACGCGTGCCCTGCTCCGGAAGAGTCGATCCCCTTTTTATCCTCAAGGCCTTGCGCAGCGGCATGGATGGGGTTTTGGTCTCTGGATGCCATCCTGGAGATTGTCATTATACGGCCGGCAATTATCATGCCCGCCGCAAGTTTATCATCCTTTCTCGCCTTTTGGAATATGTGGGCATTGACCCGCGCCGAGTGCAGTTTTCTTGGGTTTCGGCCGCTGAAGGAGATAAATTTGCGAAAGTAGTACGGGAAGTAGTAGCCGATGTTAAAGAACTCGGGCCTAACGAGCTCTTTCGCCTTCCAGAATTTGCACCCGAGTGAAATTTAATGAAAGAGGAAGATGGGCATGGCCGATCAAGTTATAGAGAACCTAAGCGATCTAATCAGCTTGCTAACAGAACTATTCCGCAGGGGACAGCTAACATCCTTTTTGGGATACCAAAAGGGGACGGTAAAATTCAAGTCTGCCCCCTTGATCGCCCGCGGGATAGAAGATTTATCAGCACTTAATCTGGATGACTTCCTCCACTACAATTTGACTTTCTATTTGAAAGAGATCAAGGGGAAAGTAGGCATTTTAGTGAAAGGATGCGATAGTCGCTCATTGATTTCCTTGATCAAAGAAGGACAAGTAAAGAAGGAAGATTTGTTTATCATTGGTATCCCTTGCCCCGGGCAGATAGATGTAAAAAAGATAGCTTTATTGATGGGCTGTGCCCTTGAAGAATTAGAAGAAATAACCCGCTCAGAGAAAGATGGGGTTTTAGTCCGCTTTCGGCAGCAAGTGCATAAGCTCTCCAAAGAAAAAGCTCTTTTAGATAAGTGTCTGGCTTGTTTTTATCCCCAACCCTTGCTCTACGATGTTCTGCTCCAAGGAGATTATCTGCCCCCCGTGCCGCCTAAGCTTGGTATAGAAGATGATATAGGGCGGAAGAGTGCTGCAGAAAAGTGGGCTTATTGGTCAGCTCAGTTTGCCCGGTGCCTGCGCTGTTATGCTTGCCGGAATATTTGCCCAGCTTGTTTTTGCCCGCGCTGCCTGGTGGAAGAGAACATGCCCGAGTGGATTTCGCCAGTGCCCACTCCTGGCGACAATTTTGTATTTCACCTAATGCGTTTAATGCATGTAGCTGGTACTTGTACCTCTTGTGGAGAATGCGAGCGCGTTTGTCCAGTAGAAATTCCTTTAATGAAACTCAATGAAAAAATGGCGGCAGATCTTAAAGAACTGTTTGCCTTTGAACCAGGGGTAGACTTGGAAAAACCACTTCCTTTCCGCACTTATCGCCAAGAAGACCCCAATGAATTTATTAAGTAAAGGTTGCCAATGTTTTTCAAAATTAATCAAGAAAAATTTAAGGAATGGTTGCAAACTTTAAAAAACCAAGGAGAAGTCTATATTCCCACGAAAGAAAATAATCTATGGGTCTACGTGCCACTGGAAGGTCAGGAATGGCCAGCTCATTTTTTGAATACGCGTCTTCCCGCCAAAAACTTATTTTTTCCCAATCGTCAGGCTCTTTTAAGCTGGAAATGTGCGCCGGGATCTATGAAGATGAATTCTTTAGCTCCGGAGGGGAAAAAGCGTTTCCTGGTCGGCCTGCGCCCCTGCGATTCCCGCGGTCTGCAACTCCTCAAACCCGTTTTTGGTGGAGAATACGCCGATATACTCTACCTAAAAAACTTAGAACGAACTATCTTAATCGGATTAGCCTGCCCCCAACTTTGTCCCGGTTCTTTCTGCCGAGAGATGCAGGTTAATCCTCAGGATTCTACGGATAATGATATTTTTTTAAGAGCCACACCAGAGGGATTTGTAGCTAAGGTAATTACAGAGCGCGGTAAAGTTTTGTTGGCCCAAGGTTTTTTTAGTGAAGCAGAGGCAAATGACTGGGCGGCTGCTGAACGAAAGATGCCTGAGAGAAATGATCTCTTTAATTTGGAAGTGGTCAAAGCAAGCATAAATTCTTTCTTCCCCCAGGAAGAATTCTGGCAGAAAGTTTCGGCTAAGTGTTTAAATTGCGGCATCTGCACTTATCTTTGTCCTACATGCCATTGTTTTGATATTTGCGATCTAAGAACGGTGGAGAAAGGGGTGCGTTTCCGTTGCTATGATAGTTGTGCTTTTGCTAATTTTACGAAGATGGCGGTGCATAATCCCCGAGCTGAGAAATGGCGTCGTTATCGGCAAAGAGTAAGCCATAAATTTAATTTCTTTTTCCAAAATTTTAAGGAGATTGCTTGCGTAGGTTGTGGCCGATGCGTTAATTTCTGTCCAGTAAATTTAGATTTGCGGGAAATACTCAAAGCCATCCACTGAAGAGAAAGGGAGCATGGTGGAAGAAAAGAATATTTATCAACCGCACCTTATGGAAATCATAAAAATAATTCCGGAGACGGAAGATACGAAGACTTTTCATATTCAATTTTTTGATGAGCAGTTGAGAGAAAATTTTCATTATCTGGCCGGACAATTCGGCGAGTATTCAGTCTTTGGTGAGGGGGAGGCGACCTTTTGTATCTCTTCCAGTCCTACCCGCCGCGGCCATTTGGAATTCAGTGTGAAAAAAGTAGGCCGGGTAACCCAGGCCCTCCACCATTTAAACGAGGGGGATATTATTGGCTTTCGCGGCCCTTATGGAAACTTTTTCCCTCTGGAGAAATTTAAAAAGAAAAATCTTCTCTTTATTGGGGGCGGAATTGGCTTAGCCCCCTTACGTTCATTAATAAATAATGTGGTGGATACCAGGTCAGATTACCGAGAGATTACTATCTTATACGGGGCCCGCACTCCGCAAGATCTTTGTTTTAAGTATGATTTGGAGGCTTGGAGTAAGGACCCATCTTTGCAATTGGTAACTACCGTTGATGTGGGGGATAAGGATTGGAAGGGTAAAGTAGGTTTGGTGCCCATGGTCTTAGAAGAACTTAAACCTTCCCCCCAAAATGCCGTAGCCATTACCTGTGGCCCACCCATCATGATCCGCTATACTTTGCGAGCTTTGGATAAATTAGGCTTTGCTCCGGCGCAGGTTTGGACGACCTTGGAGATGAAGATGAAGTGTGGCTTAGGGAAATGTGGCCGATGCAATATCGGCCCCCTCTATGTCTGTAAAGATGGCCCCGTCTTCAGCCTGGAAGAAATCCAAAAATTCATTTCGGATGAGTTTTGAGGAATAAATTCGCCTTTACGTTGGCGATTAAAAGCTTATTAAGCGGCTCCGATTTCCTTCAATTTGTTCTCAATAGAATCTTTATCCCAGGCGCCTAAGTGGCGGAAGACTTCTTTGCCATCTTTGTCAAAGAAGATCAAAGTGGGAATTAGTTGCACTTTATGTTCGCGGGCTAATTCCTTAAATTTATATACATCTATAATGAGGATATTGGCTTTACCAGCATATTCTTCCTTAATTTCTTTGAGAATGGGCCGGATCTGGCGACAGGGCAGACAAGAATTAGCTCCAAAGTCAACTAAGAGGGGCTTTCCGCTTTGGAGAGCTTTTTTAAAATCTTCGGCAGTATCTGTAGGCGGAGGTGGAGCGGTGATAGCTTTTAGATATTTATCGCTAATTTCAATCTTCGCCTTATCTTTTAAAGAGGCAATATATTCTTCCACTTGTTCTTTGCCTTTGGCTTCGCGGATTAGTTCTTCAATTAAAGGAGATATTTCGGCCAGGGGTTTCTGGCCAAATTGCTCTTTATGCTGGTTGTAAATTTCAGCTATTTCTGCGGAGCTAACTTTCACTTTATCCAAAACTTCTTTTTTAAGCAGATTTTGGATGATAGACATTTCCCTATCTTCAGGACGGGCATTGGCATCGCTCTTAACTCCCCTTCTTTCAGCCTCTTGGAGAAGAATTTCTTTCAGGATAAGTTGATCTAAAAATTGCTTTGGTTCTTCCCGAAAGATATCCTGATAAGGAGCAGGGATTTTCGCCAGCTCACGGTTGAATTGAGCCACGCTGATGCTGCGCGCATTGATTTGGGCAATTTTTTGTCTCTCTGGATTCCAAGCAAATAATTTAAGGTACCCAAATACGCCTAAACCAATCAGGATAATCAGAATTGGCAGTCCCCATCTTAGAAAATTTTTTTTCTTCATCGTTGGCCTTCTTTCCTTTTTATATATTTTTAAAGATAGCAGTCTTTGTCCTTATTGTCTATTAAATACTTGCTGGAATTATATTCCATCACTGAAGGGCGGGATGGTTATAAGAATTTTTTAATGAACCCCTCACCCTTCCTCTCTCCCCAACGGGGAGCGGGTGGGGTGAGGAGGAAATTTAATGGCTTAATCATGTAATCGCCCGCTTTTCAGTGATGGATTACTTGGAGATCATGAGGAAGATTTATTATTTAAACACTCCTAAAATCTTATCGAAGATTGATTTTTCAAGATTAAAAAGAGCTTCCAATTCCCCTGCATCCAACCAAATCCCGTCGCAATGGGAACATTTATCTGCTTTAATATTTTTATAATCTATTTCTACTAAATCCATCCCACACTTTGGACACTTCATAAAGTGCAGCTCTTTAAGCCTTTTCCTTTCTTCGGCAGCCATCTTTTTATATTTTTCTTCCTCCATTTTTTTCCGTCGTTCAAATTCTTGCCGCGCAAAAAATTCTTCTTCTTTTTCACTGGGCTTCTTCATCTTAGCTCCCCCTGTCGCTTTTTTCGCTTGAGATAGCCTGATATAATTATTAACGATAGGCAAGTATGTTTGGACCCTAAGCTACAAGTCATGGCCAGTTGCACATAACAAAAGAAATCTCCGCGCTAGGAACGCTTAGCTAGCCCCGGCTTCTTCAGATAGCCATGCCCTCCGGCCTCGCCATGGCCGCTTGGTATAGAAAATAATTAGGTTATTTAATGTTCTCCTTAAACTTTATTATTTACAAATTTATCTTATTTATTGAATAATTGCAACTGACTCCGACAAGTTGGTTGAGCCAATATCAAATTTGATATAAATCTTACAAATTAAGGTGCGCGCCGGAAGGCTTATGACCGCAAAGGAATTATTAGCTGATATAATAATTCGCTCCCGCTGGCAGCCGGATGATTTAAAAACCATTACCAAACTGCATGGGCTTCTTTATGCCCAAGAATATGGTCTGGACAAGTCCTTAGAAGCATATGTAGCAACTTCCTGCGCCCAGTTTCAAAATTCCTTCAACCCCGCCCGAGACGGCCTCTGGTTGGCCGAAAAAGGAGAAAATATAATCGGTTCAATTGGTATCGTGGGCCAAGGAGAGGATGTTGCTCAATTGCGCTGGTTTTTGGTTCACCCTGATTATCGAGGTCAAGGATTAGGTAAAACTCTACTCCAGCAAGCTTTGGATTTTAGCCGCCATGTCCCTTACCGTTTAATTTATCTCTGGACTTTCAGTGAACTCAAAGCGGCCGCCCATCTATATCAGTCCGTTGGCTTTCAGCTAAAAGAAAGTATTACCCACCAAATTTGGGGCCGCCTGCTCACCGAGGAAAAGTACGAGCTCCTTCTTTAAATTCAAATTTTTATGGCCGCTGCCCAAGGGACGATGACTTCAAAGGGGGAAGCTTCACCATGAAGGTAGCGAGAAGAGCGGTATTTATCATCGGCCGAAAAATGCGGATTCTCTATGAAACCATGATCAGAGAAAAAGAGGAGATAAGTCTGAGCGGGTAGTTCTTGCAAGCGGGGAGTTAAAGCCAATTGGAGATATTGCAGGATATTCCGGAAAAGGTATTCTAACCCGCCCTTTTCGGTGTGCACTCTTTCATCTATGCCTTCCAAATGCCAAAAATCTTCTGCCTGGGCGGTGCTGGCAGATGTGCGGCGGCGCGCTTCTGTAAAAAATTCCATTTGTCTAGGCGTCGAGGATGGCAAGTGGGTCCAGATTACTCCTTCACTGATAATTCGAACTTGATCACTCAAGCCTTTAAAGAAATTTTCTTTTAGATAAACCCATAAATCCCAACGCAGTCCGTCGAGGAGAATGTAAACCTTTCTCTTACCTTCCAGGGTTCTTCTTTTCCAAGGATTGAGGGCGGGCAGATCTTCGATGAAAAGAGGCCTTTTTTCTTGCCCGGTTTCCCACAGGGGTAGTGATTTCTGATAGAAGTCAGCAAAGTTTTGGCTAAAGGAGGCAATTATCTCTTCGCCTTGGCGTAATTTTTTTCGCTCATTCGCGGAAAGGTTAATCTCCATCCGCTGGACTTTCTCCGGAAGAATTTTGAGGAAGTAGGCAAAAGGACTCAAATGATCAATATAAAATGATTGCCAATTAGTAAAGCCTTGAGGGGGATGGGCATCTCGACGTTTGAGCACTTGCCATTTTTGAGCGAATAATTGGTAATTTTTAAGTATTTCCACCATTTCGACCCGCATTTGCGCCAGCGGCTCGGGATTTATGTTTTCTCCTATTATTTCTCCCCCCAAAAAGGCTTCTTCTTTTTTTTCAGGGAGGATAGCGATTAATTTAGCAAAGGCTTCTTTTAATACAGCGGGGAAGATATTTTCTTGTTGAAAGATTTCGTTAATAGGTTTATTCCGCAAAATATGCCATATCTCTTCTAAAAATCCCTCCTGGGTTTCCACTTCTTTGGCCAGGGAGAAAAATAAGTTTGGGGCCTTCTGCCGCAGCGATTGAGCAGCCCGAGAAAATTCTTGCAGCAGCAGCTCGCCTTTTTCCGTCCCTTCCTTTTGCAGGAAGGGAAAAAGAGGAAAAACTTCCTGAGGGCAAATTTTGTTTTCTTCCCTCCATAAACTGAGAAGTATCACTTTCTGGAAAGTCTGCGGCCCCCATTGAGGAAGCAAAGAAAGAAGATGGGGAAATTCATCTTCCAGCAATGATAAAAACGTTTGCTTGTTCAAAGATCTATCTTCCAGATAACCCTGGCCCGTAAAATGGATAAAAGTGGATTCGGCCAATTCTTCGGTGCGTAACCATTCTTGGAAAATTTTGCGTACTTGAGTAATGGTATATTTCCGATGGAGAAGAGCTTTATAAAGCTGGTCTAAATTACGTTCCACGATAACAACTTTTCCGCGAAAAGCTTCATTAATCCCTTCAATTACCTGGTTAGTGAGGACCCGTTCTATTTCTTCTAAGAAATTTCTTTGGCTGGAGGATAAAGCCAAAAATTGCCGGATGGCCTGCGATTTATCTCCTTCACCTATTGCTTCCAGACCGTGCAGATAAGGAAGAATTTTTTCTTGGTAAGGAGGAGAGGCCAAGGTTTCCATAGTCTCTTTGATGCCCTGGTCGATGGCTTCTTCAATTTCTCTTAGAGAAGGAAGGGCAATACTTTCCCCCAGGGTAAAACCGCAGGCACAGGTAGGATTTCTCTGCAGAGCTTCTAAGGAGAGGGCCGGGCATTGCCGTTTAAGAATATTGAATAGAGACTGATCTATAGCCTGCCGCTGGTGAAGTACCGATACTATTTCTATCTGCGCCAGTTTACTCAATATTTGATAGCGCCGCGATTGGCGCACTCTCTCATAGGGAGCAAATTGCTCTCCGGAACAATTGCGCCGGTGGGCCTCAGCATAAGCCTGGATATAGTTTTCCCGAAAGTTATGGAAGCGCTGCAGAAGTTCTTTTATCTTTTCCAGATCAATAGAAATTATTTCTTTAATAAAGAAGTCCTGCAGAGCTTCTTTTTCGGAACTTAGATATGCGTATTTAGGTTCGGCAGGGATAACCAAGCGCGCATCGTTAATATATTGATAGACAAACAGGATTCTTTCTTGATAATCAAAAAATTTTTTAATTTTTTCCAAGCGGCTTAGTTTGGCGGCCAAGAAAGGTTCGCGCGCCAAGGCAGCCAGAAATTTTTCCAAGCCCTCCTTAGCTGGTAAGCTAACTTTTACTTCCGCCCATTGGGCCAAAATATCTTCCGCATCCTGCCGAAAAGAATCCCAAGGAATATTCTTGAAAGCCTGGAATGATGACGCCCAAAGAATTTTTTGTTGTAAATTGCGCAGCGTATCCACCTCAAATTCTTTGCGCCCTTTTAATTCATTCCACAGAGCTTCCTGATAGGGCAGAGTGAAAGTGCCCCGGCGAAAGTTTTCCGGAATAAGCGGATGAACAGGGATTACTTCTCTTAATTCAGCGCTTAAAATCTCCCCTTTTCCCAAAGAAGTAATCCCCGCTAATCCCTGGCGGGCTATATCTTCTAAGCTTTTTTTTCGCGACCCTTGATAGGGAATTAAATTTCCGGAAAAAATTAAAGCTAACACCATAATATCAAATTGGGTTCTTAATAGACCGTATTCTCCTTTGCGCAGAACCCAATAAAGATCTTCCAGGGACTGTATTCCTTTATCTAAGAGAGAAAAAAAGGAGGCCGCTAATTCATTAGTGCGGGGGTCCACATGGAGAAAATATTGGTTCCCTTTTTTCTTTATTAAGCCCATAGGCTTAAGCAAATCTTCTAAGATCGTGCGCAGGCCAAACTTAGTCCGGTCGTTTATTTCCACCAGGCCGGTGGCGAAGAATTCTCTGATGAGATTAGGAATAGCAAAAGGAGGCAGAGCTTCCAAATAAGCAAGCACCCGATTATGTTTAGGGAACCGGCGGGAAAGAAGAGGACGGATAAATTCTTCCAAGAATTTTTCTTGGGTGAGGTATCCGTAATTAGCTAACTCAATTTGGTGCTCATCATCTAAAAGGAGACCATGAAAATAAGCTTCGGTAAAGATCTCGCCCAGGCGGCGGCGGTTGCTTTGCAGTTGACTTTGCAAAAATTCTAAGGCTTTAATTTGACCCGGAGATGATTCCTCTTGATACTTATCAGCCAGTAATAAAGTAGCCAATATTTCTTTCAACCCTTTTTCCTCTGTTTCCGGGAGGGCGGCAGGTATCCAGAAGAGAAAAATTCCAGGAAATTTCTCCTGCACCTTAGGGAGAAGGTCTTGACGTAAATGGGCTAGTTGTTGGGGCACATTAAGGGTTGTACCCACAATAAGGTAAAAGTCATTTTCGCTCCGCTGCCAATCTGCCGCTAACTTTTCCAGTTCGCCCCAAGGGAGTTCATCAATCTGGCGCAGTAAGATTAAGCCATTACGGGTGGAATACTCCCAAGAGACAAAAACATTTTGCTGGCCCTTTTCGGCCCAGCCGGCCAGAGGAATTAAAGTTGACTCGGCCCAAGGCAAAAGGCGAGTGAAAAGGCGCCGATCGTTGGGAAAAATCTCAGTAGCTACTTGCCGAATTTTGCGGCGCAAAAGGGAAGGGAGATCCAAACGCAAATCCAGGGCAAAATGATCTTGCTTTGGTTCTGGTCCTCGTTCAACCACCAAAAAAGACGTCTCTTTAGCTAAACGTTCCAGGAGATCGTGGAAATACTGATAATTAAACTCAGTATCTAACTCAGTGACTCGAAAAAGGACCATTTCAGTTAAATGCTTAACGCTATATTTAACTTTGACGGGCGAGATGGCAGCTAAGATAAGAATTTTTACCGCTTCCAGAGCTACTTTTTGTTGGTCTGGATCTTTAAATATCCGCGGAATTTCTTCGCTAAAGTATTCGTATTCCTTTTCGATATAAGGCTGGGTTTCAGCCATTTCCCGCAGGCGGTGCAGAAAATGATCAAAAATCGTGGCTGGACCCAGCAACGTAGTTGCTGGTTTATCGAGGAGGGAAGGAATTCCTCGTTCTTGATCACCCTTTAGTCGGGAATGGATAAAATCCACCACGCCGCGGTGTTCGGAGAAGAGAATCTTCAAACGGTCCAGAAGAGCAATAGTGGCCGGATGCACTGGATAAAGCTTAATAAATCTTGCTTCGTCTACAGGGAAAGATGGGAAATATCCCCGTAAAGATTGGAAAATTTTCTTAATCTCTTCGCCTGCCCCCTTTTTTTGGCGGATTAAGCGGTGAGAAATCAATTCTTCAATATGGGCCCGCCCCAAGTTGAGGCGAATTGGATAACGGTCTTTAATCTTATTAAAAGTATCTTGATTTATATCCCCCGTCTCTTCGATCCACTCCTGCAAGGAAGCTACGATCCACAAAGGGAAAGAAGGGGCCTCCTCGCCTAAAAACTGCAGAAAGCGAATATCCTCCTGAAAAGCATGAGCATCTGTCTTCGAACGAAGAAATTCAGAAAGCTCATCCACCAATAAAACTAATCCGGTAAATCCACTACCCAAAATTTGTTTCTGGATCTCGGCGAAAGTTTCTTTGCGGGAAGCTTGGCCCACCTCAGATGGAGTTACGTGGCGAGCAAGTTCTCGAAAAATTTCTTGCTGAAAAATATCTTCGAGAAACTCCGTAGCCCGATGCTGAACCAAGGAGATTTCCGCTACTAATAATTTTTTAGGAACTAACAATTCTTGGAAATTTTTCAAAGAAGGGTCTTGCTCTAAGATGACTTGCCAGGCGGTCGGGTAGCGCAGAAGAAGGCTCAGGATACTCAAGAAATGCGATTTCCCTGAACCAAAATGCCCTTTGAGAAAAGCGCCGCTTCCGGTGGGTTTTATGAGGGAGTTAAAAATCTTTTCTAAATTTTGGCGCACTTCCGCAGTAACAATAAAGGAATCCAGGATCATTTGCCGAAGTTCCAGCTTCTCTATATCCTTTAACTGGATGACTGTCTTAATTTCTGGAACTTCGATAAGATCGCCAACTACCATAAATATTCCTCTCCCTTTTTAGCCCTAAGCTTTACCTGGTTTATATGATAGCAAAAAGGGAATGGATCGGCTATCTTTTTAATAAGGTTATTATTCTGTTCTGCCCTCGGGCATCCAGCTCATTTTTTATCTTTGCCTAATTTTTTGCGTAAGCTTTTAATAGTTCCCCAGAGGGTAATTTGCTCGGGATGCTGCTGGAAGATCTCTTCCAACAAGGTTAAAAATTTTTCTAACTGCCCCGTGATCGTGAATATTTTACCCAAAGTCTTGCGCACGATAATATCCGCCGGATCTTGGCGGAGGGCTTCTTCCAAACACTTGCTGGCCAAGTCGTATTCCTTTTGGCGGTAATGGCAAAAACCCTGTTGTTTTAAGAAATAGGGGTTATGGGGATCTAAGGCGGTGGCAATTTTATATTCGGCGATGGCTTCCCGAATCATCCCGGCATCTTTCAACTTTTGGGCTAAAAGACCATGCATCTGGGCATCATCTTTTTTGGATTCCATCCCCACGACCATCTGCAGATCCTTGAGTACTTGGGACTTTGGCTTCTGCAGACTGCGTAAACGAAGGATCTCCTTCTGCACAAAATTATCCGCTGGGGTAAGCTCTTTTATTTTTTCATAAATGACTAAGGCCTGATCGTAACGTTTCAGGCGGGTAAGGATAAGGGCCTTTTCTTTAAGGAAGGTTAAATGCTGCGGTTTGGTGATTAAAACTTTGTCTAGCTCTAAGAGAGCTTCTTCCAAACGATTCATCTTCTTCAAAGCCCGGGCGGCCTGGAGTAGATAATATTCCCGCGGAGTGCGCAAGAAAGCTTGGCGATAACAGTTTAAGGCTTCTTGGGCCTTTTGTTCTTTAAGAAAAACATCTCCTAAAAGGGATAAAGCTCGCTCGTTTTGCGGATCGGCAGTTAAAATTTCCTCGAGAATAATTTTAGCTGAGCTCAAGCGCCCTAATTTTAGGTATATATCCGCCAAGGTAATTTTGAGGGTAGGCTGATCAGGATTTAGGCGTAAGCGCTTCTCAATTTCCTCTTGCGCTTCCTTATATTGCTGATTTTGCAGGAGGTGACTGAGATGGTCTTTTTTAAATAGATAAAATCCTTCCTGCTCCATAAAAGGCCTGCAGAGTTTTCATAAATTTTAAAATAATTTATGATATTTAGCAAGGAATATCCTTTAATTTCTCTAATTATCCTTCTTATCTCCGTTATATTCTCCAAATATGGGCGATCGCTCTGCTTCGCCTCTTTAACTAAAAGAGAAATACTCATTCTTTATCAAATTGGCCATTTCTCAATTGAGCCTTTTGAGGACATCAGAAACCGGTATCTTTTACTCAAATTTTTTAAAAATCTTCTGCCCATCAATCACCATTTATTTTTTCTGCCAAATCTTTAACAATCTCCAAAGATTCCCGGGTAACTGCCAACCGTTTTCGATATTCACCATAGTGGGGGTCACATCTTGATTAGT
>JBNAWB010000002.1:18370-48859 GCA_049699975.1 Thermodesulfobacteriota bacterium | reverse complement strand
TTTTACCCTCCTTTTGATGTTATAAAATGGCACAATTATAAACAATTCTTATTTTTGGGTTTCAGTCACCTCCTTTCAGATTAGGTTAAATTGCTGAATAAATTTTGAAATAATTACCTTATATTTGCTTTCGGTTTTCTTCCCTTTTCCAAACACGACTAAATTATATGAATATAAAGAATCATGTCAAGAAAAAAATATGAGGCTCGTAATGCCTCTGCCGACAGGGGAAAACATTATGTAGTTTCGCCTTCCATATCAAGTGCCGAGTCGCTGGTATTGACCAAAAGTGCATTTTGACAAAACCTCGAAGGGAGAGACCGAAAAAAATAATTAAGAAATTAATAATGCAATTTGCTGGTGAAATTATTAAAATTATTTATCCCATTAAAAGGAGGGAGGATTTATGAAAATAAGAGATGTAAAAGCCTATGTTTTGGAAAGCAGATTGCAGCCAGAGGAATATTTTACCTGGGCCCAGAGCCAAGTGACCAAGCGGGTGGCAACAATTGTGGAAGTTGAGACCAATGATGGAATTGTTGGTGTAGGCGAGGCTTTCGGATTTTCTCCCATGGCAACGAAAGGGATGATTGAAAATTCCCTTAAGCCTAAATTAATTGGGGAAAATCCTATCGATACAAATCGTCTTTGGGATATGCTTTATACCCTCACCAGAATGGAAGGCCAAAAAGGTGTTGCTCTGATGGCTTTAAGCGCTGTGGATATAGCTCTCTGGGATATTAAAGGGAAATTTTGGAACGCCCCAGTGGCTGACCTTTTAGGCGGGCGTTACCGCGACCAAGTGGAAACATATCCCACAGGCCTTTATCGCAAAAATGTACCAGACCAAACCCAAGCTCTCATTGAGGAAGCTCTGGGCTATCTTCAGCAAGGCTATAAGGCCATGAAACTCAAGATCGGGTTTGGTCTACAGGATGATCTCCAGAAAATTCGAGCGTTGCGGAAAGCGATCGGTCCTGAACCGCGCCTAATGCTCGATGCTAACTGCGCCTATAACGCCTCCGAAGCCATTTGGTTAGGAAAAAGAATTGAAGAGTTAGATATCTTCTGGTTTGAAGAACCTATTCCACCTGAGGATATTCAGGGGCACTTAGAATTCAAAGCTAAAGTGAACATCATGTTAGCTGCTGGCGAGAGTGAATTTGCTCGTTATGGATTTCGCGATTTAATTTCCCGACGAGCTGTAGACATTATCCAACCGGATTTATGTGCCGTGGGTGGTTACTCCGAAATGATGAAAATAATCGCTATGACCACGGCCTGGAATTTAAGGTGTATTCCCCATGTTTGGGGAACGGCCATAGGGTTGGCGGCGAATCTACAATTACAGGCCGCCATGCCTTATTTCCCTACCTCATTGAATCCAGAAGAGTCCCTGATGGAATATGACCGGACTCCTAATCCTCTCCGAAACGAACTTGGGGAAGAGGAATTTTTAATGGAAGGGACAAAAATGAAAATACCCTTTAGACCCGGGTTAGGCATCACCCTAAATAGGAAAGCCCTGGAGAAATATAGAGTGGCTTAATATATAGAGAAAGGAGGTTGATAGTTAATGATTAGCAGAGGTGAGTGGAATATAGCTTATTGGCATTATACACCTGGGCCATCCAGTCCAATTCAGATGATGCGCGGAGCGATGAAATGTATGGAATGCGGCGGCGTTAAGGCTGGAGAGACTGTGCTGATCTCTACAGACACTAACAAATTGCGCATTGCCGAGGCTTTGGCCGGCGCAGCTTATGCTGTAGGGGCCACACCCATCATTATAATGATTCCCCCGGTGAAAACTCACGGGGCGCAGCTTCCTGAACCAGTGGTGGCTGCTTTTCGAGAAGCAGATGTTTTCCTCCAGCCTTCCACCTGGTCCCAAACCCATACCAAGGCGCGCGTAGAAGCCATCAAAGCAGGGAAGCGGGGTTCGACTATGTGCGAGATCACTGAGGATGCACTATGTGTAGGGGCTATTGAAGCAGATTTTGAAGAATGTGATAAATTGGGGAGGAAATTAGGAGCTGTTTTGGCTGAAAGTAAGGAAATAAGAATTACGACTCCGGCCGGCACAGATATTAGGGGGGAAGTAAAAGGACGGCCTGTACAATACGAAACCGGACTTTTCAAGAAGCCTGGTCAATTTGCGGCTTTCCCGGATAGTGAAATCAATATTTCTCCCCTTGAAGGAACGGCCGAGGGAATTGCGGTCATTGATGTTTCCATCATGAGTGTGGGAGTAACCCTTTACGACCCGGTGACTTTAATCATCAAGGAAGGCAAAGTGATAGATTTTCAAGGAGGAATGGCCGCGAAAAAGTTTCGGGATACTCTTTATGCGCTGGAGGATGAAAGAGCTTTTAACTTGGCTGAGTTCGGCATTGGCCTTAATCCATGCGCTCGTTTGGCGGCGACCAATTTAGAAGACCTGGGCCGGTTAGGTAATTGCCATTGTGGGATAGGTAGCAACTTTGCTATCGGCGGAAAGATTATGGCCCCCAATCATCATGACGCTATCTTCAAAGATGCCAGCGTTTACTTTGATGGCCGGCTGGTCTTAGAAAAAGGAGTATGTAAAATTTGAAGAAATTTCTTCAATTTATTACTCGGAGCAATTATATATTTACACTTATTTCTCTCACCCTCCCCTCTCCCCAAGCGTGGGGAGAGGGTTAGGTCGGAATCGACTCGTACCGAGGTGAGGGGCTAAGAACAGTTATGTCATTTATTTAATGCGCTCATTAATAATTTTTAAAATTCAACGGAAAACGTAATGACTAAGGGAAAAAGGAATGAACTTTATAATACTTGGGCAATATTTCCCCCCGCACTGCTTCCTCTCCTCCACGAGACTGTGTCATAATTAATAAGTGACTAAGTTTTGAGGAAAGGATTACAGGTAGGCCAGAGGCAGGCATTCATTCAGAATCATGAGGCAGTGAATCTTCCATAGGTACGGGCGGATTTAAAAGCTCAAACATTTTGCTTAGTTTAACGATCCGCCCGCCCTTTGCGGAAAATCGCTGGTAAGTTTTGAACATCTTCTTCTCCCGCCGATGCTTCTTCATTCATGCCTGCCTCTGGCCCTTGCTCACCATTGGGACACAGTCTCCACGGGGAAAGGTGAAGGTGAGGAGGCTAATATGATGGAGAGGTTTATGCATAGTAAATTAATAATAACAAAAGTTTTTATTAGCCAACTAAATTGGAGAAGAACCAATTTATTAAATAGTGGATCATGTCCTAAGGGCGCTGGCTGAATCTTTGTCTAAATAGATTTTTACCATAGGATGCAAGCGCAAGGCAGAGGCCGGGCAGGCAGGGGAAATAGGTCCTTCCCACATTTTCTTAACCGCTTGAGCCTTTTGCGGACCGGGCACAATGGTGTATATTTCTTTGGCCTGCAGAATTGCAGGGATGGTCATGGTAAAGGCCCGGCGCGGCACTGCCTCTAAAGAGGAGTAGCGCGCTTGGGGATTGGGGTGGTCTTTGTAATCTTTATATTGCTGGCGCACTGAGCGATCATCCAAAGTAATAATTCTAATTAGCTGGGGATCGTGAAAATCTGACCCCGGTTCGCAAAAAGCAATATGGCCATTTTCTCCTATCCCCAAACAGGCAATATCAACCCCGTGATTGAGCAGATAGCGGGCATATTGTTGCGCTATTTTTTCAGGCTCACCTTTCAAGGCTTTAAAGAAATAAATTCGGCGCGGCCGCACGTAATTGAAGATATGTTCCTTTAGATATACTTCGAAAGTGTTGGGATGGTGGCGGGGTAGGTCCACATATTCATCGAGGTGAAAACAATTTACCTTGGTCCAGTCAATTTTTCTCTTTATTAGATGAGCTAAGAATTCATTTTGGGAAGGAGCGGCAGCGAAAACAACATTAACTTCTCCCTTTTGCTTGAAGAAACGATTCATGGCGGCCGCCACTTCCTGGGCCGCTATCTTGCCCATCTCCTCACGGCTGGCTAAAATTTTCATTTCTAAGGAACGTGTGCCCATTAACTGAAATTCAGCCATTATCGAAACTCCTTTTTCTTTCCTATAAAAATTTAATCTCGATTTATGCAATAGCGTTATCAATCAATATTATATCAGGGTAAAATAAATTATCATGGAGCTAAAAGGGAGTCAATGGAAAGAAATACTGACCGGCGAACAGTTTTAATTTTCGTTCCCAAATGTGACGGGGCGGGAGGGGGAGAGGCGCAATTAGAATCGGCTGGAAAATGACTATCTTCCTCTTACTCACCTTCTTTCCGCAAAGAATGGCGGGGACAAGCTTGTCTGCTCCAGATAAGCTTAAATAATCGCTTCTTTATTTTAAAATAGCTCCTTATCTTCCCCGCCCATCCCTATGAAAAAATAAGTGCCTCATTTTAATGAGCCTCTCTCCCTCCCGCCCCGAATTGCCCTGAAATCTAAAAAGTGATCGACGGTCAGAAAGAAATACTCTGGAGTTTTACCGCGGACTATAATTTCTCCTTTTAATTTTGTTCTCCTTATTCCCCCTAAATGCAGGTCAGAGGCAGGCGCCATATTTAGCTATTTGCAAAAAATTGGGCGACGGTCAGAGAGAAATTCCTTGACAAAATTTTAAAGGCTTATTAGCGTAAAGAAAAATCCACAAGAAAATTAATGAGCAAAAAGGAGGGAGAACCATGCCTCATCCTATAAAAGTTGGGGTGGTGGGAGCAGGATTTGCCGGAGCTATTCATCTAAGGTCCTACCGGCAAGTGCAAGGAGTGCCGGTGGAAGTTGCAGCTATTGTGGATGTAGATAAAGCCAAAGCTGAGGATTACGCACGGCGCTTTGGCATTGCCAAATATTTTCAAGATTATCGTTATCTTTTGGACGATCCTTCCATTGCGGTTATTGATTTGGTTGTGCCCAATGCCCTACATTTGCCTATGGTCTTAGAAGCTGCCCAAGCTAAGAAGCATATTATCTGTGAAAAACCGTTGACGGGCTACTTTGGCCAAGGGGAAGGTGCTCGAGAAGTGGGAGCTACCTCCAAGAAGAAGATGTATGCCAAAGTAAAAGAAGATTTACGGATAGTTGATGAAGTTCTGCGCCGAGCTAACGTTAAATTCTGTTATGCGGAAAATTGGGTACATGCTCCAGCTTTTAAAAAGGGGTTGGAGCTCATCGAAAAATGTTTAACCGTGGGCAGCATTCTGGAGATAAGAGGGGAAGAAGCGCATAGCGGTTCCCACTCCGAATTTTCCAAATGGTGGCAACACGCAGGCGGAGGAGCTTTGGCCCGCTTAGGTGCTCATCCGTTGGCGGCCGGTCTTTTCTTGAAGCATTTTGAAGGTGAGCAGAAGTATGGCCAACCTATTTTAGTAAAAGAAGTCCTGGCTGATGGCACAGACCTGACCAAGACTTCTGCTTTTACTAAGGTCTCGGGAAGTCCTTTAGTGACCGGTTGGGGAGATGTTGAAACCTGGGCGCAAATTACGGTTACCTTCACTGATGGTACTAAAGGAGTTTTTTTCGCGGCCGATGACCTTTTGGGAGGAATGGAATCGAACATGGATGTTCGCCTTTCCAATGCCCGCGTAAAATTTGATCTATGTCCGGTGCGCGTTTGCCAATTTTATACCGTAGATCCTGGACCCGTAAAGAATGTGTATTTTAATGAAAAACAAGAAACCAAAGCTGGCCTTTCTTTCCCCAATCCTAATGAAGAATGGCTTTTGGGCTATCCGCATGAGATCCAGAATTTCATGGAGGCCATTGCTTATGATCGCCAGCCTTTAACCGGTTTAGATTTGGCTAAACAAGTAGTTGAGGTTATCTATGCCGGATATGTTTCCATGGAAGAGGGAAGAAAAATAACAATTAATTAAGCCCCAGAGGGCACCAAGAGCCCAGAGAGGAAAATAACCTAGACTACTCGAAAGGAGTGAGGCTTGATGAGCAATGGGGTTCCAATAGATGGCTTTTATTTTGCTATTTTGTTTTGCGCCTTATGCCTTGCGCTTTAGGAGAGGAGGATAATTTTAAATGAAAGAAAATCTTTTTCATCTACCTGTGAAGATAGGGGATGTGGAGCTGCGCAATCCATTTATTGTAGCTTCGGGGCCGACAGCGAAAAGGATCGATCAATTAGAATTGGCTGAACAATGCGGATGGGGAGCAGCGGCCATCAAGCAAACCTTCAACCCCATTCCTTACCTAAATTATCAACCCCGTTACCGCTGGCTCAACAAAGAAAAATTGCATGTGTTTACGGCTGAATATCGCCTGAGCATGGAGCAAGGGCTGCGTTTGGTTGAGGAGGCCCGGAAGAAAGTCAAAGAATTGGTAATTATTGCTAATTATTCTTATGTAGCCGGGGCAGATATTGAGGGCTGGTTAGAGGCGGCGCGTAAGTTCGAAGCAGCGGGGGCGCAGATTTTGGAATTAAATTTTTGCTGCCCTAATATGTCATTTAATGTAGATATATCTGAGCGATCGAAAAAAGAAGCGCGGCCTTCCTCCGGGGCCAGTATGGGGCAAGATGAAGAGGCTGTGCGCTGGGTTATTGAAAATACCAAAAAAGTAACCCAGCTTCCTTTGATCGCCAAAATAACTCCTGAGGGAGGGAGAATCGCGGAGGTCTCCAAAGTCGCTTTTGCCGCTGGCGCAGCGGCAGTCTGTAGCGTGGCCAATCGCTTAGGCATCCCGACCATTGATATTTGGAATTACAAGAAGCCAATCTATAACCTGCAGAATGCCAATACCATGGCTTGCCTTTCTGGGCCATGGATTAAACCGCTGGCCTTACGCGACGTTTTTGAGATTCGCAAATTAGTAGGCCCTGAGCCCCACATAATTGGCACTGGCGGGGTGGCCTCTATGGCTGATGCTGTACAGATGATGATGTGCGGGGCCGATAGTATCGGCGTATGCACGGAGACTATGCTGCATGGTTTTGCCTTCCTCGAAAAATGGCTGCAGGCTCTGCATGATTATATGGCGCAGATGGGATTTCGGAATGTACGCGAAATACGCGATTTACTCATTCCGGAGATAAAACCAGCTAATGAATTAACAGTTTGGGCTGGATATGCGCAGGTTGATCCGCAAAAGTGTTCCAAGTGTGGCTTATGTGTGGACATTGGGCATTGTAATGCGATTATTTTGACGGAGGAGGCGGCGGAGATAAATCCTGATCTTTGTCAGGGATGTTCTACCTGTATTGATCTATGCCCGCAAAAAGCTATCAGGATGGTAGAAGTAAAAGATAAAAGAAATTTAACTCCCCCATCCTGATAGCCAGATAATCTTTTACCCGTGCACCACTTGTTTCACGATGTCCTGGAACTCTTTTTCGGTAAGCAGTCCTTTTTTCTTGAGCGAAGCTTCTTTGACTTTTAAGACGATAGCTTCTTTTTGTTCTGGAGAAGCGTCGGCGCCCATTTTTTCTAACCACTCCGCTACCGAATCTACCCCACTTTTCTTACCCATGACAATTTCAATTGGTTTTTGGCCGACTAAAGCAGGAACAAAAGGTCCCAGTTCTAAAGGATGCTGTTCCCGACACCGGCGCACCCAACTGGCTACGATCCCTGATTCCACGTTCAAGAGCGTTTCGCCCACAATTGGCCTATTAGCCGGAATAGTTGTTCCCGAAAGCTCGCGCACTAATTTAGAGAGGGAATAAAACTTCTCGGTTTTAATCCCAATATCTAAGCCATACATAGTCAATAAAGCCAGGACTAATTCTTCCATGGCCGCATTTCCTGCGCGCTCGCCGATGCCCGTGACCGTGGTATGGGCGACTGAACAGCCACAGGATAGGGCAATTAGGGTATTGGCTACGCCCAGGCCAAAGTCATCATGGAAATGGGGTTCTAAGGGCTTTTTTACCCGCTCGCGAATTTTTTTAATTAAATAGGGCACGGCATGCGGCGAGATGCCGCCAAAGGTATCCACCACGGCTAAAGCATCCATATGTCCCTTTGTAGCAATCTCTTCGATCAAATCTAAAAACCAACTCATGTCGGCGCGGGAGGCGTCGATAGGAAACCAAACCGTATATAAGCCCAACTCCTTGGCTAAGAGGGTTGCTTCAATGGAGAGGTCAATAGCCTTTTGCAGTTCCCACCCATAAGCATGTTTAATAATATGTTCGCTGGAGGGGATTTCCACTACAATCCCGTGGACGCCACATTCCTTGGCCAATTTAACATCCGCCACCATGCAGCGGGAGAAGGCAAAGATTTGCGGCCCCAGATTGGCCTGCACGATTTCTTTAATCGCCGCTTCATCTTCTTTGGAAACAGCAGGCATGCCTGCTTCAATGCGGTGTACACCGGCCTCAGCCAAAGCTTTGGCGATTCTTAATTTGTCCGCTCTGGTATAAGCAATACCAGCTTGTTGTTCCCCATCCCTTAAAGTTATATCGTGAATTTTAATTTCTTTGGCCGGGGGAAATTTGAATCCCGCCGTTACTTCGGCTTCATAATTCCATGGGCTAACAAACCACTTATCTGTTTTCCAAGGTTGTTTCATTCTTGCTCCTTCCTTTCTAATAACAATTTTTAATGCATCTGTTTTCGGGCATATATCCCGGGCTTTTAAACTGTTTTTTCATTTAACCCCCTCACCCTGCCTCTCCCCACCAGGGGAGAGGTGAAATAAAGATGCTCTCCTCAACAGGGGAGAGGTGAAATAAAGAGACTCTCCTTAAAAGAGGAGAGGCGAAGCAAAGATGCTCTCCCCAAAAGGGGAGAGGTTAAGCAAAGATGCTTTCCCCAAAAGAGGAAAGGTGAAATAAAGAGGCTTTCCCCCCCAGGGGAGAAGCGAAGTAGAGAGGCTCTCCCCAACAGGGGAAAAGCGAAATAAAAAGTCTCTCCCCAAAAGGGGAGAAATGAAATAAAAATGCTCTCCACCAGAGGGGAGAGGTGAAGTAGAGAGAGTCTTCCCTCGATGGAGGATATTAAAGATGCTTTCGCCAAGAGGCGAGAGGTTCAATATAAAGATTTCCATCACGGAGAGAGGGGCAATGAAAAGGCTTCCCCAAAATCAAGAGGAAATGAATTGCCTCTCCCCGCTGGGCAAAGGGGAAAAGCGCCGGCAGATCTTTATTTCAATCCCAACACATCTTGCATATCATATAGCCCGGGTTTCTGTTTGACCACCCACTGGGCGGCCCGCAAAGCTCCCCGAGCAAAATTATCGCGACTATGGGCTCGATGGATAATTTCAATTCTTTCCCCTAAGCCCCCGAAGATCACCGTGTGCTCACCCACAATATCTCCCGCGCGGATAGTTTGGATACCGATCTCGGCTTTCGTCCTTTCGCCAATAATTCCTTTGCGGGCATAAACCCCCACCTCTTCAAAGTTGCGATTAAGAGCTTGGGCCAGAATTTGCCCCATTTTAACGGCTGTGCCACTGGGGGCATCTTTCTTGAGGCGGTGATGAGCCTCAATAACTTCCACATCATATTCATCACCTAATACTTTGGCTAAGTCAGCGAGGAGGCGAAACATTACATTTACGCCCACACTCATATTGGGCGAAAGCACACAAGGAATCTTCTGCGTAATTTGTTTAACATCAGCCATTTGGGCTGGATTAAAGCCGGTTGAGCCAACTACGGCGGCCTTACCCGCGGCGGCGGCCACTTTCAAATTATTTAGCGAAGCTTCGGCATTAGTGAAGTCTATGATTACATCGCCCTGGCCTATTGCTTCTTCCAGAGAGCCAGAGAGGGCCACATGCCACCTGCCCAAGCCGGCTACTTCCCCAATATCCTGGCCGATTTGCGGATGGTCTTTTCTTTCCACGGCTCCAGCAAGCATAAAATTGGGGTTTTCACGCAACGCCGAAAGAACCCGCGTCCCCATTCGGCCTGCTGCTCCCAAGACGATCGCTTTTATTTTTTCTCCCCCCATCAATTTCCCCCTCCCTCTACCAATTAAGGCAATTATTGGAAAGCCTCTTCTCCTAAAATACCTTCATAAACTAAAGTCGTATCGCCCTCGAGAAATACCTCTTTAAAATCTTTACCTTCTTTTTGAAAATAAATATTTAAGATTTCTCCGCCACTTGTTTTAACAGCTACGGGAGGAGTTACCAAACCACGATAGGCAGCAATGAGGGCCGAAGCGATGGCGCCTGTGCCGCAGGCCAAAGTTTCATCTTCGACCCCCCGTTCATAAGTGCGCACCTGCAGTTGATGCCCATCGAGGGGTTGGACAAAATTCACATTAGTTCCGGCAGGTTGAAAACGGGGATGGAACCTAATTTTCCGTCCCAGATCTTTGACTGGAATAGAAGCAGCAGAAGAAACAAATTTTACCGCATGCGGCACACCAGTGTTGAGGAAATCCAAGAGATGTTTTTCTCCATCCACAGGGACTTCTATATCTAATTCTAAGCCGAAAGGCTTGGTCATCTGCAGCTTTACGCGCCGACCCATAACCTCGGCTGCGATAATTCCGGCTTTGGTTTCAAAAGTTAGGGAAGCGGGGGCAATTCCGCTGATAACGGCAAAACGGGCCGCGCAGCGGCCAGCATTGCCGCACATTTCTGCTTCACTACCATCAGCATTGAAAAATCGCCAACGAAAATGCGCGCGGGCTGATGGTTCAATTAGGATTAACCCATCTGCTCCTACGGATATTTTCCGCCGGCACACTTTAATGACCAAATCGCGGATTTGGTCGCCATCCAGAATCTTCTGGCGATTATCAATGATGATGAAATCATTCCCACAGCCGTGCATTTTACAAAAGCGAATACGCTCCATTTTAAATCCTTTGGCTTAAATTATGATGTTCCCCTGGGGAGTATTATTCCAGAAAATCGGGAATGAACTCGCCTTTAATTAAATCTTCATAATCTTCCCGTTGTCTAATAATGTAAAAGCGATCTTTATTCACTAACACTTCCGCAGCGCGGGGGCGAGAATTGTAGTTTGAGGACATGGAAAATCCGTAGGCTCCGGCACTCATAACCGCCAGCAATTCCCCGGGTTCCACTTTACCAATTTTGCGATCTCGGGCCAAAAAGTCTGCCGATTCGCAAATGGGCCCTACTACGTCAGCAACAATTTCCACCCGGTCTTTTTTCAAGACGGGTTGAATGCGTTGGTAGGAGCCATAGAGGCTGGGCCGAATCAAATCATTCATGGCCGCATCCACAATAATAAAATTTTTCTCTCCAGTATCTTTGGTATATAAAACCCTGGTCACTAAGATGCCGGCATTGCCCACGATTACACGCCCAGGTTCTAAGATTAGAGTGCAATCTATATCACCTAACTCATTCAATAAAGCCTGAGCATAATCGCGGGGATGAGGGGGTTCTTCCTGATGGTAAGTAATTCCTAACCCGCCTCCCAAGTCTATATAGCGAATATTAATGCCTTCTCGGCGCAACCGCAAAATCAATTCTTTGATCCGCCGCCCAGATTCCACAAAAGGCTCAACTTCGGTCAATTGGGAGCCAATATGACAGCTTACCCCCACCACTTTAATATGGGGCAAAGTATTGGCTAAAATGTACTCGTCCACTGATTTCTGAATGTTGATCCCAAATTTATTTTTTTTCAATCCCGTGGCAATATAAGGATGAGTGCGGGGATCGACATCCGGGTTTACCCGCAACGAGACGCGGGCTTGTGTCCCCATTTGGCCGGCCAGACGGTCAATGGCTACTAATTCCTGTGTTGATTCTACATTGAACATGAGGATGGGTAATTCCAAGGCATATTCAATTTCCTCTGCGCGTTTGCCCACTCCAGAATATACTATACGCTCGGGGGGCGTACCTGCTTTTAGGGCGCGGAAGATTTCCCCTCCAGAGACAACATCTATTCCCGCCCCGCGGCGGACAAAGATGCGCAATATAGCAATGTTAGAATTAGCTTTCGCCGAATAGCAAACTAAGTGATCGACTTGGGAAAAAGATTGATCAAAAGCCTGAAAATGCCTCTCTAAGGTATTTAAGCTATAAAGGTAAAAAGGGGTGCCCACTTCTTTGGCTATTTCGGCAATGGGAAAGTCCTCACAATAAAGATCATTTCCCCGATACTGAAAGTCATGCATAAAAATCCCTCTTTAGCAATATAGTTTTTTATAACATAAATCTCGGAGAAAGGTCAAAAGAAAGTTTAAAATGGGGAGCATATCTTGGCGGCTGAGAAAAAACTGGGGCATGAAAACGAAACGTGGGGAACATATCCCGAACCCACTTGCTCAAGGCGGAGGAATAACTTCCACCTCGCGGGAAAATTCACTTTCTCTTCGATCAGGAGAGGAATCAATAGCTTTCAAGCGGTAATAATAAGTTTTCTGGTGATCCACGATTGTATCTAAGTAATACCTTTCTGTAAGCGGCGCGGGGTTAATTTTTCGGAATTCCTTTTCATCCTCTGCCCGCCGATAAAGGTCATAACCGGCAATGTCGGGTTCAGGGTGGGCATCCCAGCGCAAAGCTATGCCCTCCTTTTGGAATACGCCGATTAATCCTGTTGGCGCAGCCGGAGGAAGTACAGTTTTGGCTATCCCGCTCACCTCGGGTGAACCCATCCCTTCCAAAAGAGTACCCCGGAAGTTCCTTACGGGGCGAACTTCGTAGAAGTATTTTTGGCCCAATTCCACTTGTCCATCCCAGTATTTATTTTCCTTGAGTGGTTGGGGATTTAGAGGAGAGAAGCTATAAGATTCCCCCTCTTTGCGCCGATAGATATTCATTCCTTGGAATTCCGCTTGTTCCTTATCTGTCCAGAGATCAGTGGGCATTTCCCAAAAAATTTCCAAAGCGCGGTGATCTTGCCGGAGACCGATTTGATAGGGAGGAGGCAGAAGATTTCCCCAGGATACCCGAACTTGATTTGATTCCGGGCTCGCTCCTTTAAAAATATTGTAAGCAATGACCAGATAGATATATTCATAATTGGGTTTGATTGTTTCATCCTTCCAAATAACGAGGCCATCCTGAACCCGGGTGGAGCGGGGAAAATCTAAATCAATTTCCGCCACTAAATCAAATTTAGGGGCACAGGTAGCGGAGGCCGCTCCTAAAGAGTTAGTTTGCCTGAAGATACGGAACCCCAAGAGGTTTGTTAATCTGGTACCGTTGATATTTCTTTGGGGGATGGTCCATTTTAAATACAAGCTTCCTCGGGATGTGAAAGCTTGCAGGTCGGAGACGGGCTGCGGAAAAGTAATCTCCGGGGCCAGCGGCGGACCCTTTTTCCCGCAAGCGGCGATTCCCAAGAGGAAACCCCAGATTAGGCAATGAATAACGATCCGGCGGATTATTTCCTCCCTTTCTCTTGCCGAAGGGCCCGGATACGCAAGCGCAAAGCATTGAGGCGAATAAACCCTTCGGCATCTTTCTGGTTATATACCTGGTCTTCTTCGAAGGTAGCAAATTCACTCGCATAAAGAGAAACAGGAGATTTGCGGCCCACGGTTAAGCAGTTTCCTTTATATAATTTAAGGCGCGCCGTACCCGTCACGGAACGCTGGGCTTCATCAATCATTTTTTGTAAAACTTCTCTCTCTGGGGAAAACCAGTAGCCATAATAGATCATCTCGGCGTAGCGCGGGACAAGAGAGGCCAGGAGGTGCATTACCTCGCGATCGAGAGTGATCGACTCCACAGCCTGATGGGCTACATGCAAAATAGTCCCGCCCGGTGTCTCGTAAACTCCCCGAGATTTCATACCTACATATCTGTTTTCAACAATATCAACTCGTCCAATGCCGTTTTCTCCTCCCATTTGGTTGAGTTTGGTAAGGAGGGCTGCGGGCGACAGCCGCTCTCCGTTGACGGCCACCGGGTTCCCTTCCTCGAAATCTATATCCACATAAGTCGGTTGGTCAGGTGCTGCTTGGGGTGAGCGAGTAAGAATAAACATGTCTTCCGGAGGCTCGCGCCACGGATCTTCCAAGATACCGCCTTCGAAGCTGATATGAAAGAGATTACGATCGCTACTGTAAGGTTTGGCCACGGTGACCGGTACCGGGATGCCATGCTTTTGGGCATAATTAATTAAATCAGTTCGCGATTTGAAATCCCAAATTTTCCAGGGGGCAATAATTTGAATGCGCGGGTTAAAAGCCAGATAGGTAATTTCAAAACGTACTTGATCATTACCTTTTCCAGTGGCGCCGTGGGCCACAGCATCTGCCCCTTCGGCAGCGGCAATCTCCATCTGCTTTTTGGCGATTAGCGGACGGGCTATGGAGGTGCCCATCAGATAGCCACTTTCATAAACGGCGTTCGCCCGTAACATAGGGAAAATGAAATCGCGCACAAACTCTTCTTGGAGATCTTCTATATAAACTTTACTGGCGCCACTGCGCAAACCTTTCTCTTTTAGTCCGGCTAACTCTTCACCCTGGCCCAGATCAGCTACGAAAGCGATTACTTCACAGTCATATGTTTCTTTGAGCCAATGGAGGATTACCGAGGTATCTAATCCTCCCGAATAAGCTAAAACTACCTTCTTGATTTTACCTTTCATTTTTATCTTCTCCTTGAGGCAAAATTGTTCTTTTTATATTTTTCCTTTTAACAAATATGTCAAAATAATTTTTTGCCCATGGAGCCGATTTTCGGCTTGATCAAAAACAATAGATTGCGGCCCATTGAACACCTCCGCAGTTATCTCTTCACCCGGGTGCGCAGGCAGACAGTGCATAACCAAAGCTTCTTTCTTAGCTTGGCGCAGAAGAGAGTCATTTATCTGAAATCCTTGAAAATGCTTGCGTCGTTTTTTCCTTTCCTTTTCTTGCCCCATAGAAGCCCACACATCCGTGTAAAGCACATCGGCTTTTTCTGCGGCCGAAAAAGGATCGGTGGAAATTTCTATGGCCGCTCCTTTCTTTTTTGCTTCGCTTAAGATGGCCGCATCTGGTTGGTAACCCGGGGGACAAGCTAAAGATAATTTAATGTCGATTAGAGAAGCGGCTTCTATCCAGGTATTGGCCATATTATTCCCGTCGCCAATATAGGCGATCTTCAAACCTTGATAAGTACCCTTCTTCTCCAAGATAGTCAAAAGGTCGCAAAAGACCTGGCAGGGATGGAGGAGGTCAGTTAAGCCATTTATAACGGGAATCGATGCCCACTGGGCCCATTCTTCGATAGTTCTTTGGGCAAAAGTCCTGAGCACCAGGCCGTCAAAGTAGCGGGAAAGTACCCGTGCCGAATCAGCTATGGACTCTCCCCTTCTTAATTGGGTTGTGCCCGGATCGAGATAAAGGGCATGGCCACCCAGGTGGGTCATGGCTACCTCGAAGGAAACGCGCGTGCGGGTGGATGGTTTATCAAAAATTAAGCCCAAAGATTTGCCCACCAGAGGGGTATAGGCTATTCCTTTTTGCCATCTTCTTTTAATTTGCAGGCTTTTCTTCAGTAATAAATCTATTTCCTTCGCCGCCAGATCGGTGAGGCGCAAAAAATCTCTTTTCATAATTTTCCTCTCTTAAGACCAGGAATTAAAAATCTCATCCAAAGCCCGGATAAGGCGATCAATTTCTTCTTCCTTGATGATCAAAGGCGGGACAAAGCGCAGGACTGTTTCGTTGGTGCAGTTGATAAGTAATCCTCTCCGCAAACACTCAGTGACTACATCCTTCCCTTCCCGATTGAGTTCCATACCGATCATTAGCCCTTTGCCGCGCACCTCTACGATAAAGGAATATTTTTTCTGTAACTCTTGCAGTCGTTGCCGGAAATATTGGGAGGTTTTTCGACAGTTATCTAAGATACCATCTTCCAAAGTCGCGCGCAGAGCCGCCACACCGGCAGCGGTGGCCAAAGGATTTCCGCCAAAGGTGGCCGCGTGGGTGCCCGGCGTAAAGCTTTTAGCCACCTCTTCCCGCGCTAAAGTAGCCCCGATGGGTACTCCCCCGGCTAAGCCTTTGGCCATGGTCATAATATCCGGAGCAGCCCCGTAATGTTCATAGGCAAAAAGTTTTCCGGTCCGCCCCATGCCTACTTGGATTTCGTCATAAATCAAGAGCAGTTTTTGCTCATCGCACAAACGGCGTAACCCTAAGAGATAATCATCGGCGGGTATGTTTACCCCTCCTTCGGCTTGGATGGGTTCAACCATTATCGCGCAAGTGGCCTTGCTCACTGCTGCGGCCATGGCTTTTAAATCATTAAAGGGAACGTATTTGAAACCGGGCAGAAGGGGCTCAAAGCCTTTATGAAATTTTTCCTGCCCGGTAGCCGAAAGGGAACCCATGGTCCGGCCATGGAAAGATTTCTGGGCACAAATTATTTCGTATCTACCTGAACCAAAATGATCGTAACTATATTTGCGAGCTAATTTGATGGCGGCTTCATTTGCTTCCGTTCCGCTATTACAGAAAAAAACCCGATCAGCAAAGGAGTGATGGACTAAAAGGCGGGCTAATTCAATTTGGGGAGCAATGTGGTAAAGATTAGAGACGTGCAGTAATCTTTGCGCCTGCTCTTGGATAGCTTGGACGACCTTGGGATAGCAGTGGCCTAAATTACAAACTCCGATGCCGGCCACAAAATCAATATATTCTTTCCCATCGGCATCCCATACGCGGCTACCTTCCCCTTTAACCAGCACTAGCGGTTGCCGCCCGTAATTTTGCATGAGCACTTCTTGGGAAACCTTGATTAACTCTTCGTTGTTCATCTCTTTCCCTTTCTTTTTTCTATTTTATTTTTTTAAAAAGGGCTTAACTTCATATTAGGCCTTAGTGATCTCGGGGTCTCTGTGGTTAATATATTTAATAAATCTGCGTCCCTATTCCTTCATCAGTGAAAATTTCTAATAAGATGGCGTGCTTCACGCGGCCATCAATAATATGGGTTTTTTTCACGCCTTCCCGTAAGGCTTGGAGACAACAGTTTACTTTAGGGATCATCCCGCCCGTGATTATCCCTTCGCGCAGATAATGATCGGCCATTTCGGCATTCATGGTGGAGATAAGCTTCTTCTGGCTGTCCAAAACACCTTCCACATCCGTAAGGAGGATAAATTTTTCTGCTTTCAAAGCCGCAGCTATTTTTCCTGCCACCAGGTCGGCATTGATATTGTACATTTCTCCATCAGGGCCTACGCCCACCGGCGCAATTACCGGTATCCATTTATTATTTCTGATACTTTCAATTAGCTCAGGATTAACTGATTCAACCTCTCCTACTAAACCAATATCTAAAAGCTCTTTTTCGGAAGCGTCTTTGCCTTTCCGAGAAATCCAGAGTTTGCGCGCCCGGATAATATTCCCATCCATCCCGGAAAGGCCCACGGCCTGCCCGCCATGTTGATTTATCAAAGAAACTAACTCTTTATTTATTTTACCCACCAAGACCATTTCTACTATGCTCATCGTTTCTTCGTCGGTCACTCTCATGCCTTCCACGAATTTAGATTTTATCCCTATTTTGTCTAACATGCCGTCAATTTGGGGACCGCCGCCATGCACGATTACCGGGCGTAAACCAATAAAATTGAGCAGAATTACATCGCGGATAAAACTCACTTTTAACTCTTCGTTTTCCATGGCATGCCCGCCGTATTTGATGACCATGGTTTTATTGAAAAAACGCTGGATGTAGGGTAAAGCTTCTAAGAGGATGTCTGCTTTTTCAATTAAACTCTGCATTTTTTTCCTCCTCTACCATTATCCTTTACAATATGTAGCGGCTTAAATCTTCATCTTTGATAATCGTGCTTAGCTTATCCCGCACGTATTGGGCATCGATGAGGATATTCCTTCCTCTTTGGTCAGGAGCTGAAAAAGAGATGTCTTCTAAGAGTTTTTCCATGATCGTATGTAAACGGCGGGCACCAATATTTTCTGTGCGCTGGTTGACCAAAGTAGCAATTTCCGCAATCTCTTCGATTGCTTCGGGAGTGAACTCTAAATTGATATCTTCTGTGGCCAATAAAGCTTTATATTGCTTAATCAACGCGTTTTGGGGTTCAGTGAGGATGCGGATAAAATCTTCCCGGTGCAAGGGATCTAATTCCACTCGAATGGGGAAGCGACCTTGCAGCTCAGGAATTAGATCGGCGGGCTTAGAGACGTGGAAAGCTCCCGCCGCGATAAAAAGAATATGGTCAGTCTTGACTAATCCATAGCGAGTGGTTACGGTAGTACCTTCGACGATGGGCAAAAGATCCCGCTGGACCCCTTCCCGAGAAACATCAGGTCCATGTGTAGTTTCGCGCCCGGCAATTTTATCTATTTCATCGAGAAAGATGATCCCTGCTTGTTCAACCCTTTGAATGGCTAAGCTCGTTACCTTATCCATATCGATGAGTTTCTGAGCTTCCTCTTCCGCGAGCAACTCCAGCCCTTCGGGGACCTTAACTCTTTTTTTCTTGGTCTTTTTAGGGAGGAGACTGCTAAACATTTCGCGGAGATTTATATCCATTTCTTCCATACCGGCACTGGAAAAAACCTCAATGATGGGTAAATTGCGTTGGGTCAATTCTAATTCTACGGTGCGTTCATTGAGTAAACCGGCCCGGAGCATCTGTCTAAGTTTTTCTCTGGTTAAAAAAGACTCCCGTTTTTCGCCGGCAGTGGCCACGAGATTATCGCTCTCTTCGGAGGCCAAAATTATTTCCGTGGCCTTGGCGGCAGACCTTTTTCTTACGGGGGGCAAGAGCAAATCCAACATCCGCTCTTCGGCTGCTTCCCGGGCTTTGGCCTGGATTTTTTTGGTCTCTTCGGCCCGCACCATGTTTACGGCCAGGTCAGTTAAATCTCGAACCATGGATTCCACGTCTCGCCCTACATAGCCGACTTCGGTAAATTTAGAGGCCTCTACCTTCAAAAAGGGGGCCTGAGCCAATTTGGCTAACCGGCGGGCAATTTCCGTTTTGCCCACGCCGGTGGGGCCAATCATAATTATGTTCTTGGGGGCAATCTCGTCGCGCAAATCCTGGCTTACTTGCTGCCTGCGCCACCGATTGCGCAAAGCAATGGCTACAGCCCGTTTGGCATTCTGCTGGCCAATAATGTATTTATCAAGTTCCGCAACAATTTCCCGCGGCGTTAAGGGCCGCCATTCATTTTCTTCTTTAGCATTTCTCATGGTTATTCAGCCTTTAAATTTCTTTATTTGACGCTGGAAGAAGTTTCCAATTCTTCGATTACTATTTGATTATTTGTATAAATACAAATTTCAGAGGCAATGCGCATGGCCTCTAAGGCAATTTCTTTGGCTTCCAGATCAGAGTATTTAAGCAAAGCCTTGGCCGCGGCCAGGGCATAACTTCCCCCACTGCCGATAGCCGCTACTTCCTCATCAGGTTCTATTATATCTCCATTACCAGATAAGATGAGGGTAGTGTTCTGGTCAGCCACCACTAATAGAGCTTCTAAGCGACGAAGGAGGCGGTCGGTGCGCCAGTCTTTGGCCAATTCCACGGCCGCGCGCGCCAAGTTGCCGCGGTATTGTTCTAATTTATTTTCGAACCTTTCAAAAAGAGTAAAGGCATCAGCCGTGGCTCCGGCAAAGCCGGCGATGACTTGATCTTTATATAACCGTCGGACCTTTTTGGCTCCGTGTTTCATGACCGTGTTACCAATAGTCACTTGGCCGTCCCCGGCCATGGCCACTTTCCCTTTGCGCCGGACGACGATAACGGTAGTACCGATCATTTTTTCTTTTGGCAAATTCCTATTTTCCATAGCTGACATCTATACCTCACCTCATTTTTCACTTCGCCCGCGGATGAGCCCGGTCGTATACTTCCATGAGCCGATCTAAGCTGACATGGGTGTATCTCTGGGTTGTGGAAAGACTCACATGGCCTAACATTTCTTGGATGGCGCGCAAGTCCGCCCCGGCATCGAGGAGATGAGTAGCAAAAGAGTGCCGCAACGCATGGGGACTAATCTTACGCAGCAAACCACATTTTTTTATGTATTTTTGCAATAGACGAGCCACACTCCGGGCCGTCAAGCGTCCTCCCCATTTGTTAATGAATAATGGGACAGGATTAATTTTTTGGGGCAAAGAAGCTAACACTTGATCCCTCTGGGGCAAATAAATTTTTAATGCTTGGAGGGCTTTCTCCCCAATAGGCACAATCCTTTCTTTTCTTCCCTTACCTACCACCTTCAGAATTTCCAGAGAGAAATCTACATCCCCGTCGTTTAGCCCCACTAACTCACTCACCCGCAGACCAGAGGAGTAAAGAACTTCTAAGATAGCTCGGTCGCGAGCGCTCCAGACGCTGTTTGGGGGTACTGCTTCCAAAAGAGAAAATATCTCATCTACCGGTAGAAAAGTTGGTAGTGCTTTCTCTTGCCGAGGGGTAGAAATAATTTCGGCCGGATTAGTGGCTAAGATTCTTTCATCGACCAAGAACCGGAAAAAACTGCGTAAAGCTGCTAACTTCCGGGCTAAAGAAGATTTTTTTTTACGTTTCTGGTATAAATGGCTGAGGAAGGCGCGGATCATTAAATGATCGATTTTTTGCACATCCATTTGCCCAGCGCCCGTTGGCGGAAAACCAGAAGCAAGCAAGAACTCATGAAATTCCTTCAGATCAGCCGCATAGGCTTTCGAAGTATGAGGAGAGACGTTCTTTTCGATGACCAGGAATTTTAAGAATTTATCGATTAGCTGCTGCATGCCCAAAATTTTATTCTTGTTTTTTACCTTAAAAATAAATCATAATATAATTTATCGCGGAAATTCAATAAAAATAAGGAGTAGATATGAGGAAATATGAAACTGGCCGCTTGCGCAACGTGGCCCTTATAGCTCACGGCAAAGCCGGAAAAACAACTTTAGCGGAAGCAATGCTCTTTGATGGAGGACAGACAGATCGTTTAGGGCGCGTAGACGATGGCACCTCGGTCATGGATTTTGAACCAGAAGAAATTAAACGCAACCTTAGTATCAGTTCTTCCTTTCATCATGTGGAGTGGGATAAACATAAAATTAACCTGGTGGATACTCCGGGGGATGCCAATTTCATTATGGATACCAAAAATAGCTTGCAAGCAGTTGATGGAGCAATAATCGTGGTGGATGCGGTTTCCGGAGTGGAAGTCCAAACAGAGAAGGTCTGGGAATACGCTGGGCAATTCGAGCTGCCCCGCCTTTTTTTCATCTCCAAGATGGACCGTGAAAGAGCAAACTTCTTCCAAGCTTTGGCGGATATTCAAAAAATTCTAACTCCCAAAGCCATTCCTATTCAGATGCCCATCGGGGCCGAAGAATCCTTTGCGGGAGTAATAGATCTTTTAAGTATGGAAGCGGCACTTTTTGAGAACAACTTAAGCGGTAAGATGAAGAAGGGAGAGATTCCGGCTAATTTGGTAGAGGAAGCTAAAAAGGCCAGGGAAAAATTGGTGGAAGTTATAGCTGAGGCTGATGATGCTTTATTAGAAAAGTATTTAGAAGGCCAAGAACTTTCTTCTGCGGAATTAGCCCAAGGATTGAGAAAAGGAGTACTTAGCAAAACCATCTTTCCCGTGCTTTGTGGTTCGGGTCTTAAAAATATAGGCGTCCAGCCTTTATTAGAGGCGATAATTAATTATCTTCCTTCCCCCTTAGAGCGGGGGCCGGCTAAAGGCCTCAATCCAGCCACCAAAGAAGAAGAAATTCGGCAACCGACCGAAGATGAACCCTTCTCAGCTTTTGTCTTTAAAACCTTGGCCGATCCTTATGCGGGTAAGCTAACCATATTCCGCACTTGGTCCGGAACTCTCCAAGCCGATTCTACTTTGTACAATGCTAATAAAGAGGTTAAAGAGCGTTTTGGCCAGATTTTGCAGCTGGAAGGAAAGAACCAGAAGCCGATTGAGAGCGTGGGGCCGGGGGATATTGCCGCCGTGGCCAAACTGCGCGAAACCACTACCTGGGATACGATCTGCGATGAAAAAAAGCCCATAATTTATCGAGGAATCACCATGCCGGTGCCGCCCGTGTCTTTTGCCGTAGCCCCCAAATCGAAAGGTGATGAAGAGAAGATAACCACGGCTCTTCTGCGTCTATGCGAAGAAGACCCGACGATTAGGGTGCAGCGCGATGAACAGACCAAAGAGTTGATCCTCTCGGGAATGGGGCAGGTCCACGTGGAAGTTACCGTAGAGAAATTAAAGAGGAAGTTTGGCGTAGAAGTCACCTTGAAGACACCCAAAATTCCTTATAAAGAGACTATAAAATCAACCAAGAGTGGGATTATTTACCGCCATAAAAAACAAAGTGGGGGGCGCGGCCAATTTGCGGAAGTACATTTTGAGCTTTCTCCCCTTCCGCGGGGAAAAGGTTTTGAATTTGAGAATGCCTTGGTGGGGATGAACGTGCCCCGGAACTTTGTCCCGGCTGTAGAAAAGGGAGTTTTAGAGGCTATGCAGAGCGGGGTTTTGGCCGGTTACCCCGTCGTAGATGTGAAAGTTAAATTTTATGATGGCAAATCCCACGAAGTTGACTCATCGGAAATTGCCTTCAAGATAGCGGCCTCCATGGCCTTTAGAAAAGGGGTATTGGAGACTAATCCAGTACTCTTAGAGCCAATTATGAATATAGAAGTGTTTGTGCCCGATGAGTATATGGGTGATGTGATCGGGGATCTCAATAGCCGGCGAGGAAGGGTTTTGGCGGTAGAACCCCGTTCTAAAGGGCAATTAATCAAAGCCCAAGTTCCTTTGGCCGAGGTCATGAAATACGCCCCGGACCTTACTTCCATGACCAGTGGCCGGGGTTCATTCGCCATGGAATTTTCTCATTACGAAGAAGTTCCGGCCCACCTGGCCGAAAAGATAATCGCCGCTGCTAAAACGCCGCCGAAAGAAGAATAAGCCAGAATAAGCCTTTGAATTAATAACGGGTATGGTGTGGAGAGAAGAAATCAGGGGAGAAAAAAATAATCCCCTCTCTGCCGATCAAGAGATAGAAGAAGCAGAACGTCTATTAGAGAGCATAGAGGTAAAAGAAGAAGATGCCGCTGATTTTTCTCCAGATTTAATTTATGATTGGCAAGAGCAGTTGACTGACGAGCAGAGGCAAAATCTATACCAGAAGATTATCAAAATGAGTATACCGCAGAAAATTCGGCTGGCCATGGTGGGTAATAGAGAGGCCCGTAACATTCTAATCCTCGACCACAATAAAGCTGTGGTCATGGCTGTCTTGCGCAGCCCTAAACTCACTGAAAACGATGTTTTCACTTATGCCCAACAGAGGAATCTTCCGGAAGAAGTATATAAATACATTGCCCGGAATAAAAATTGGATAAAAAACTATGCTTTAAAGCTTGCTTTGGTAAATAATCCCAAGACTCCTTTAGCCGTGGCCCTCCGTTTTCTGGATCATTTGCAGGAGAGAGATCTGAAGAATCTTTCCCGAAGTAAGAATGTATCTAATGTCTTGGCCAAAGCGGCAGCACAATTGTTACTCAAGCGAGCGGGGAAATGAAAAGAACAGGTAAAGTTGTAGCCGTGAATATAAGCAAAGGCAAGGGAACCAAGAAGACCAACGTGGGGAAAGGGTGTCTTCTTGTGGATTTTGGTTTACAAGATGATGCTCATGCCGGAAAATGGCCGCGGCAAGTGAGCCTTTTGGCCAAAGAGTCCATAGATAAGATGGTGGCCAAGGGCCTAAAAGTAGGCCCGGGGGATTTTGCGGAAAATATTACTACGGAAGGTTTGGACTTGCTCCAATTACCCATCGGAACCAAATTTCGCATCGGCCCCCAAACGCTTTTAGAAGTTACGCAGATTGGCAAAGAATGTCATACGCGCTGCGCCGTATATTACCAAGCGGGTGATTGTGTTATGCCCCGGGAAGGAATTTTTGCTAAGGTGCTCATCGGGGGAGAAATAAAAATAGGAGATGAAATCTTTGTTCTCGCTGGGAATTCTGACCATAAGTGATCGCGGATCTAAAGGCGAAAGAATTGATTTAAGCGGTCCGGAGATTGAGCGCACGCTGGGCGATTTCCCCGCCCGCCTGGAAGCTTACGAGATCATTCCAGATGAAGAAGATGTAATAGTTGAGAAGCTCAAAGAGTATGCGGACCAAAAAAAGATAGATCTGATTTTAACTACAGGAGGGACGGGATTAAGCCCGCGGGATGTCACTCCTGAAGCGACCAGACGCGTACTGGACAAGGAAATTCCGGGTTTGGCTGAGGCTATGCGTTTGGAAGGGATGAAAATTACGCCGATGGCTATGCTCTCGCGCGCCGTCTCCGGAGTTCGGGGGCGTTCCTTGATCATCAATCTTCCCGGTAGCCCGCAGGCTGTGCGCGAGAACTTATCCATCCTTCGGCCAGTCTTGAGACACGCCTTAGAAAAGATCCAGGGAGATCCTTCCGATTGCGCCAGTTTGAGATCCTGATTGGCCCTGGCACAAAATCTTTTTAAAGAAATTAATTCCCCTTTTTTCTAAGAGGCGATTTCATTAAATAATTGGCTAACCTTGGTTGAAAAGGCCCGCGGCAGGCCAGAGGCAGGCCAGAGGCGGGCCTGCCTCTGGCCTTTTCACTACCTAGCCACAAGGACTCTAAAGATGAGGAAGGGAAATTATCCTGGATTTTGCGGAGGGGGAGACTCACTACTACTAATGCTCGGAGGAGCGGCCGGGCGTTTTTCTTCTTTTTTAATCGCCTCAATTTCTTCTTCTATCTCGCGCACCCGTCCTTTATAGCCATCAATTTGATTGATTAAATTTTTTACTTCTTCTTCCGCCCATACATCTTGGCTACCTCGGCCATGAAGATCGTAGACGATACTTCCTAAGCGGGTAAAAGCTTTGCGGACATTATTTTGAACCGCCGCCAGTTCTACTTTTTTCTTTATAATTTTGCTTTGTTTTTCAGCTTCGGCCATGAACACCGAGACTCCTTCTTTCAGAGCCTCTAACCCTTCTTCTGCCCCTTTTTTAATCATATCCCAAAGGGCCATAGTTTTCCCCCTTCTTTAAAATTTTATAATATTTTACCATCTTTGCCAAAAATTTGGGCCACTTCTTTTTTCATTTTTTCCCAGTGCGTTCCTGGCCAATAAATCCTTTGGCAACGAGGACAGGAATGAAAAGCATCATAAAGGCGAAAAATAAAATCAGGAACTTTTCCTTCCGCTTCTTCTTTGGGCAGTTGTTTTAAAAGTTCGTTGCAAAGAAGGCAGCGGGAAAAAATATTCTCTTCGGCAAATTTTAATGATAATTTGGAGAATAATTCTTGAATTTGTCGGCGCGGATCATTCTCTTCCACAATTACGAAATTAAATTCGCCAACATCTTGCGGAAGCCTATGGCTGCGGGTCAAGAGGCAACGGCCTTCGTTATGGGCGATTTTTGCTGCCTCAGCCGTATTTCCCCCTGAGCAATAAGCTACATCAAACCCCAAAGTGCGCAATTTACGGCATAATTTTCCCAATGTCCGATCGGCTACAAATTTCATAAAAGGTGCCGTCAAATTTTCCTAAAGCATGAATCCATACATTACTTTTTCCAAAGAAGTATAATTTCCTGAGACAATCCAAAAATCGTCCAAATTTAACTCTTGGGCAATTAATTTTAATCTTTTTAAATCCGCTTCTTGGGGGCGTATCTTTACTTCGTAAGCTATGCTCTTGTTTAGGATAAAATCAATTTCCGCTCCGCTTTTTTTCTGATAATAATTAAGTTCTCCTTTGAGTCGCAAATTTTGGAAAACACAATTCTCGAAGATATGGCCATCATCAACTTTGCTCAGATGATTAGCTAAACCCGAATCACATATATATACCTTGGGCATTTTTCTGATTTCTGCTGACCTCCCCTTACTGAAAGGCCGGATAGTTTTTATAAAATAAGTCCCTTCTAAGAAAGCCAAATATTCATTTAAAGTCGGCCGAGAGATTCCTAATTCCTTTGCTATTCTCTGAATATCTAGTTTAGAACCAAGAGTTTGGATAAGAAAGAGCATGAGGTCTCGAATTATTTCATTGCGGCGAAAATCCCCGAGTTGAATGACTTCCAGATTGAAAAAGGAAGAAAATATATCTTCTAATGATTTCTTTTTTTCCTCAACATTCTTCTTCAAAACTACTTCTGGGAAACCACCGTAAACCATGTATTCGCGATAAAGCGGCCATAGAGTATCGAAGATTGCTTTGCTAATATGGGAAGCATCTGGAGGTATTTTCAAGGGACTTTCTTTGAAAACCAGAAATTCGGAGAAACTCAAAGGGAATAATTCAAAGATGAACTTTCTGCCAGCTAAAGATTCAGTGAAAAGATTTTTTAAATAAAAGCTAGCCGAGCCAGTTAAGAAAAATTTAACTTCATAATGGTCGATAAAATATTTAACTATAGAGGGCAGGTTCTTAATAAATTGAATTTCATCGAGAAATATGCAAGATTTACTCTTAAAATCGACACCGAGAAATTCAAACTCCGACTTAATGATTTCATAGTTATCTTTTTCAAAAAACCTTCTATTCAATGGGTTTTCTAAATCCAAAAATATCTTATTCTTTGAGGGAATCTGGTCATAAATATACCGGAGAAGAGTGGTTTTGCCAGTTCTTCTCATTCCCGTAATGATAATGGCCTCGGGTGAATCAAAAAATGGGGTAATTTTTTGATAAAGCGCTCTTGGAAAAATCATATTTATATTTTACAATCAGTCAAACTTTTTGTCAAATGGCCCATAAATTGACCGTCGATCACTTTCTAAATTACAAGCTAATGCGGACGGGAGGGAGAGAGGCTCATTAAAATGAGGCATTTATTCTTCCATAGGTACGGGCGGGGAAGATAGTCGTCTATTTTAAAAGAAAAAAGCTATTATTCACGTTTATCTGGTGCAGGCATGCTTGTCCCCGCCGTTCTTTGCGGAAAGCAAGTGGGTAAGAGAGAAATAGTCATTTCCCAGCCGATTTTAATTTCGCCTCTCTCCTCCCGTCCTGTCTTATCTGGCCGTGAAAATTAAAACTGTTAGACGGTCAGGCCTATAATTTTATTGCCAAATAGTAAATTGATTAATTATCCTTCTTAGGAGTTCTATCCATTACCTTCTCGTTTTTATTTTATATGATTAATCAATCAATCAACGCATTAGTGTTTTTTTTGAAGGGAAAGTTGACAATTAATTTTATAAAAAAATGGTCATTTTAGCGAAGGTTAGCCTATTTATTAATTAAGACACAGCCGCACTGGGGATAGGGGGTAGGGAAACATTAAAATTTCCTATTTAATTTTAATGACCTTTTCCAATTCAGTTGTCTTGTCTTAAATATAAAATCAAAAATATCTTTTGATATTATTCGTTTATTTTGCCCAGTCATTTTCATTGCATTAGCTCATGATTAAATGTTTTCGATGTTGAAAGTCTATATCCGAGAGTTTATTCCGAATATGGTATTTATTTGGCTCCTCATCTCGGCACGAGTCGCTTCTGACTTTCTCGCCTGGTCGAGTTTTAGCGACTCTCTCCGTTGAGACTGCGTCGCAACTTCTTTTTCGTCATGGCGAGCGACCCCGCACTTGAGGCGGGGGAGCGTGGCCATCTCTTTAATTTCCAGGTATTACGAGATCGCCACGGTCGCTACGCTCCCTCGCGATGACATTATGGCCCAGTCTTGTTGGAGAGAGGGCTTTCGGTAAAGAGTAAGTTTTAATCCTTAACACCGCAGGAGTGATTGAGCGATATTCCTGAAGTAATATAAATTTCGGCTCCATTTGGGAATAGGCATTAAATTTTTCGGCAAATTTTAGTAACTAAATTGGAGAAGAACCAATTTTAATAACCCCACCCTTTAGTGCGAGATTACAAATTAAATTTCTTTTATGGCTTGAAAATAAATGTTATAAAAAGAGGGGGCGGAATTTTAAAAAATTTGTCCAACAAATTTGTAACCTATCACTTAGAAGGGAAGGATTCCACGATTTTCTTATTAAATTTTCCTCCCACCTTTCTCCTCTCCCCGTTAGGGAGAGGGTAGTTTTTTTGAGTAAATTTTTTTATTATTTTCTTTAAGGAGGAGAAAAATATGGTTTCTTTAGCTTTTCGTTCGGCCAAACAGCTTGCTTCTTTAATCCGGCAAAAGAAAATTGGTTGTTTGGAACTTTTGAATTTTTACCTTGAACGTGTGGAACGTTACAACTCCAAGATTAATGCCATAGTCTACATGGACATAGAAGGCGCCCGGAAAAGAGCTCGCCAGGCTGATCGCGCTCTGGCGAAGAAGGAAATATGGGGTCCCCTTCATGGAGTGCCCATGACCGTCAAAGATTCATTTGACGTGGCGGGCATGCCCACCACATGGGGAGTACCTCAGTATCGAGATAATATTGCCCTAAAAAATTCTTTGGCCGTGGAACGCTTCTTGAAGGCAGGGGTAATCCTTTTTGGTAAGACAAATGTGCCCATGTATTTAGCTGACTGGCAGACTTTTAATGAAATTTACGGAACGACTAATAACCCATGGGATGTTAACCGAACGCCCGGAGGATCTTCCGGAGGTGCGGCGGCAGCTTTAGCCGCTGGTCTTACGGGGATTGAGGCCGGGAGTGACATTGGCGCTTCTATTCGTAATCCAGCCCATTATTGTGGCGTCTACGGCCATAAGCCGACATATGGTATATGCTCCCCCCGCGGCCATGTGCTTCCCGGTGTGGTGAGTGTAACTGATATTTCGGCCATCGGTCCTTTGGCCAGGAGCGCTGAAGATTTAGCTATTGCCCTGGGGATAATGTCCGGTCCTGATGAGATTGATGGAAGAGGCTGGCAGGTACGTTTGCCAAAGCCCTCCAAGAAAAATTTGCGGGAGTATAAAGTATCCGTCGTTTATAGTGATCCAGAAGCAGAAGTAGACGAAGAAGTTCAAAAAAGGATTAGAGCGGTTGCCGAATTCCTCAGCAAAAACAAAGTCAAAGTAGTAGAAGATGCCCGGCCAAATTTCAGCTCTAAAGAAGCGCGCCGGAATTATATCCAGCTTTTACGGGCAGCTACCTCGGGTAGATTGACCTCCGAGCAATTTCAGAAAAACTTAGCCGAATATAACCTCTTGAGTAGCGAGGATGAATCATACAGAGCGCAAATGATTAGGGCGCAGGCCATGTACCATAGAGATTGGCTGGCTTACAATGAAGCCCGGCATAAGATGCGTCTGGCCTGGGCAGAGTTCTTTAAAGAATACGACTTACTTTTATGTCCACCAGCCACGACGGTAGCTTTTCCCCATAATCAAAAAGGAGAGCGCTGGGAGCGCATGATAATGGTTAACGGAAAACCACAGCCTTCCACCACGCAAATGTTTTGGGCCGGATACTCCGGTAATTTTTATCTTCCTTCTACGGTTGCTCCGGCAGGTTTTTCGACGGAAGGATTGCCGGTAGGCGTGCAGATTGTAGGCCCCCAGTATGGAGACTATACTTGTATATATTTCGCCCAAATATTAGAAAAAGAGTTCCAAGCCTTTATTCCGCCAGCGGGTTTTGAATAGTCACCCTCAGGCCCTCATTGGGAAAAGGGGAGAAACGGGTAGGAAGGAGAGAGGGCCTCTGCCGCTTCCGCCCGGTCACATTTGGTCGCGCAAATTAAAACTGTTCGACGGTCAGTTTAAAAAATTCTTGACAAGAAAATCCCTTTTATAGTAAAAAGTATTTTAATTAAAAAGGACGATCTTATGGGCATGATGAATAATAAATTCTGGGGCTGGTGGTGGAATAATAAAGGAGGTGAAGTCTGCCCATAGATCGGCGCGTCTGACATATTAGGATTTTAAAAAAGCCGTGGGCAGCTTCAAGATTGTCCACGGCTTTTTTTTTATAAACCACAGAGAACGCCAAGAGCGCAAAGAAGATTTGAGAGCAAAGCAAAATCATCAAAGATTTAAAAATTAAGGCGCATAAAAAAATTATTATATATGCCCATATCTTAAAATTTGAGCAGAAAAAGGGGATAAAAATTGAAACAGATTCTGTTAGGGAATGAGGCGATAGCGCGGGGGCTCTTAGAGAGCGGTCGTATTTTTGCTGCTTCCTATCCAGGTACTCCGGCCTCGGAAATACTTTCTTCTTTTATGAGCATGATTTCCAAAGCCCAAAGCCCGGCCTTGGCCCAATGGGCGATCAACGAAAAAGTAGCTTTCGAGACTGCTTTGACAATAAGTTATTGCGGTGGACGCGCTGCGGTCAGCATGAAGCAGGTAGGTTTGAATGTGGCCTGCGATCCGCTGATGAGTTCAGCTTATACGGGAGTTAAAGGTGGTTTTATTGTTATCTCGGCTGACGATCCTGGCCCTCATAGCTCCCAGACCGAACAGGATAGTCGTTGGTTAGCCATGATGGCTAAGATACCCGTCTTGGACCCTTCCTGTCCTCAAGAAGCCAAAGACATGGTCGCCGAGGCTTTTCAAATCTCCGAAGAACATGAAATTCCGGTAATGTTAAGGCCGACGACCAGGGTTTGTCATTCCCGGCAAGCGGTTCTTTTGGGTGATCTGCTCCCGGCCAAAATTCCTTCAGGTTTCACCAAAGATCCGCAACGCTGGGCAGCAACTCCAGC
>JBNAWB010000002.1:0-18270 GCA_049699975.1 Thermodesulfobacteriota bacterium | reverse complement strand
TATCCAGTAATAGAAATGCAATTGGGGATGCGGGATCGTCTGCAGGGTAGATTAAAGGGCCTTGTACCGCCTCAGGGAGAACTAATCCCGGACGTCTTAGCTGAGGTCATCTCTTCTTTTTTAAAAAAACCCATAGCCAAACCCAAATATGCGGCGGGGAAAATGCGGCGTCCTACTCTTTGCCCGGGATGCCCTCATCGCGCCGCTTTTTATGCCATTCGCCAGACTTTTCCCCAAGGAATTTATCCGAGCGATATTGGTTGTTATACTTTGGGTTTAAATCTGCAGGCTGTAGATACAGTTCTGTGCATGGGAGCAGCCATTAGCCAAGCAGCGGGTTTTTACTTTGCCCAGCAAATGAAGGGCGAAATTTCTCCGATTATAGCCACTATAGGTGATTCTACCTTTTATCATGCGGGAATTCCGGCCCTTATAGATGCCGTTCATCAAAAAGCCCAATTTATCTTGGTTATTCTGGATAATTCCACTACGGCCATGACGGGCAATCAGCCAACTCTTAGCGCCGAAAGATTAGCCGACGGTCGTTTGGCAACAGCCGTAAAGATAGAAGATATAGTCCAGGCGAGTGGTGTAAAACATTTGCAGATAGTTGATCCTTATCACCTGGAAGAGATGACGGCCGCCTTAAAAAATGCAGCTTCTTTTACGCGGGAGAAGGGAGGAGTAGCCGTCATTATTTCCCGGCATCCGTGTTTGTTGCTTCCTGGAGCCAAGCCCAGCCCCGGAGAATCTCTGGAAATTTCGGCCGACTGTGTAGGCTGCGCAATATGTCTTCATGATTTGGAGTGCCCAGCAATTGTCAAAAACGCCGCCACGGGCTTGCCCGAAATTGACCAAAATTTATGTGTCGGCTGCGGGGTATGTCTCCAAGTTTGCCCCTCAGGAGCCATAAGAAGAAAAGAGTAATCAAAGAAAGGAGAGGCATTTTGGCAGATGCAAATAGCGATCACAGGTAGGGGAGGTCAAGGAGTTTTATTTCTAACGCGGATCTTAGGGGAATGTGCGCTAAGAGGAGGTGCGGAAGTAATCGCCTCCGAGACGCACGGCATGGCCCAACGAGGCGGTTCAGTTATTTCCACGCTCAAGATTGGTCCTTTCCGCGGCCCATTAATCAGAAGTGGGCAGGCTGACCTTATATTAGCACTCGATGAAGGAGAAGTAGAAACTTTTGCCCATTTTCTTTCCGCCCAAGGCACAATGATCGTTAACTCTAAGCAAAATAAATACGGCTTAGCCATAGATGCGACACGTTTAGCCGCGCAAATAGGTTCGCCGCTGATGGCCAATTTGGTTTTGCTTGGTTTTGCCCTCCAGCATAAAAAATTGTTCTGTAACTATGAACTGGCCGCGGAAGTGGTCAAAGATCTCTCTCCGGAAAGGTACAGACAAATAAACGGGCAAGCTTTAAAAGTTGGTTTTAGGGGGAACATAATTACGGAGTAGCTATGACGTTCGCGGTGCAGTTTTTACAATTCCTTTTCTCTGGTTTGACCACCGGCAGCACTTATTCATTGATCGCCATTGGTTTCTCCCTCATCCATAACGCCACCGGCATAGTCAATTTTGCCCAAGGAGAATTTGTGATGTTGGGGGGGATGTTTATGATCACCTTTTATACTTTTAGCCACCTCCCCATGATCGTTTCTTTTATATTGACCCTTATTGCTGTGGCCGCCGTTGGCTTTTTATTGGAGTACGGGCCTATTCGCCGGGCCAAATCAAAAGACATTCTCATTTTGGTCATGATTACCGTAGGAGCATCCATCACGATCAAAGGATTGTCCATGATTATTTGGGGGAAAAACCCTTTGACTCTTCCGCCTTTCTCTGGGGAAGATCCTTTTCTTTTTGGGGGTGCCGCTGTTATGCCCCAAAGCTTATGGATCTTTGGCCTTACTTTAGGAATGGTTTTTAGTCTGCATTATTTTTTAAAAAATACTATGGTAGGCAAAGCCATGCGCGCCGTGGCGGCCAGCCGACGTTCAGCTTTATTGACCGGGATTCCGGTAAACCGCATGATTCTCCTTTCTTTTACGATTAGCGGAGCATTGGGGGCAGCGGCTGGAATAATGCTTACCCCTATAACTACTACCTCCTACGATGTGGGGGCTATGTTAGGTTTGAAAGGCTTTTCAGCCGCCATCCTGGGGGGCTATGGGTCAATGCCTGGAGCCGTATTAGGTGGGCTACTTCTGGGCGTATTTGAATCACTAAGTGCCGGTTTCATCTCTTCTGAATATAAAGATGTGGTGGCTTTTCTGATTTTACTCATCATCCTATTTTTTAGGCCGAGCGGCCTTTTGGGCCAGGTGAAAATCAAAAGGGTTTAGAAAAATCATGGGAAAGAATAATAAGAGATTCCTTTTTCTATTAGCGATCCTGATCCTGATTTTCCCCTGGGCCGTGCGGAATAATTATTTTTTAATGGTGCTCAATGTAGCCGCTTTGAATTTTATCGTCGTGATCGGCTTAAATCTGTTGATGGGGTACGCCGGCCAAATATCTTTAGGCCAGGGGGCCTTTTTTGGGTTTGGAGCTTATCTGACCGCCGTCTTCACCGTCACCCTGGGCCTTCCCCTTTGGCCAGCTATGGTGCTGAATCTCCTGATTACGGCCTTGGTGGCCTACATTATTGGCGTGCCGACGCTTAAGTTAGAGGGCCATTATTTGGTTATGGCCACTTTAGGTTTTAACGTAATTACCTACATTCTTTCTATTCAGCTTGAACCAATCACCGGCGGACCCTCAGGTTTCGCGGGGATCCCCCGCTTGCAAATTGGGGGCTTGATCTTTGACTCCGATAAAAAGATGTATTTTCTCCTTTGGGCTGTTTCCCTGATCATTTTCGTTTTGGCCTTAAACCTGATCCATTCCCGGGTGGGTCGGGCCATGGCCGCTCTTAGCCACAATGAAATTGTAGCTAAGTGCGCGGGCGTACCCACAGAGAATTACAAAATAAAGATCTTCGTCTGTAGTGCTTTCTTGGCTTCTTTAGCTGGAGCTCTCTATGCCCACTATTTTACTTTTATCAGCCCAGGGACTTTTAGCTTTTTTTATTCCATTCAGGTAGTGACCATGGTCTTGGTGGGCGGAATTGGGTCTCTCTGGGGTTCCCTTATTGGCGCGATTTTATTAACAGTTCTACCAGAATTGTTGCACCCAGTTAAAGAGTATAATGTCTTGATTTATGGACTAATCCTAATGTTAGTACTTGTTTTCTTTCCCCGAGGTCTGCTGCCAGTTTTGGTGGCCCCTTTCGGGAAAAAGAAAGTATAGACTAAAAATGGCAGCCAATATTTTAGAAGTAAAAAATTTAACCCTGCGTTTTGGCGGCTTGGAAGCTCTGCATGGACTATCTTTAAATTTCCAGACGCAGAAAATAGTGGCCGTCATTGGTCCTAACGGGGCGGGCAAGACTACCTTGCTAAATGCCATTAGCGGAATATACGCAGCGGATGAAGGGGAAATAGTTTTTTTAGGCCGATCAATTTCCCAACTCCAACCCCACCAGATTGCCCAACTGGGCATAAATCGCACCTTTCAACAAGTGCAGCTCTTTGCCAATTTAAGTGTTTTGGAAAACGTGATGGTCGGTTTGCATCCGCGCACTAAATCCGGTTTCCTAGGGGGCATGTTCCATTTGCCGAAGGAGAGAGAAGAAGAACGCTGGATTAGAAAAAAGGCTGCAGAAGCCTTAGAATTTTTGGGGCTCTTAACCAAAGCTGACTGGCCGGCAACTTCCCTATCTATGGCCGAGCAGAAGAAAGTCGAAATGGCCCGCGCCCTGGTCAACGAACCTAAACTGCTCATGCTGGATGAACCAGTGGCTGGTTTAAACCTGCGGGAGATGGAGGGAATGGCCGCTACGCTCTTGAAGCTCAAAGAAAAGGGGCAGACCATCTTGCTGGTGGAACATAATATGGACTTAGTGATGTCCATTGCGGATTGGGTCATTGTTCTTAACCATGGAACCAAGATTGGAGAAGGCGTGCCGGCCGAGGTGCAGCGTAATGAACAGGTAATTGCCGCTTATTTGGGATCAGGGTGAGGTAAAGAAGGAAGGGCATATTTAATAGACCATGCTCAAGATAAAAAACATTGACGCCTTCTACGGGAACGTGCAGGTACTAAGGCATGTAACTATGCATGTATTGGCGGGCGAGATTGTGTCTTTGATTGGCGCCAACGGGGCGGGCAAGACGACCCTCTTGAACGTTATCTCGGGAATTCATCCGGCCGCAAACGGCAGCAGGATTTTTCAAGATCGAGAAATTAAAGGCCTGAGTCCAGAAAAAATTGTGGCTTTGGGTTTAGTCCAGGTTCCGGAAACAGACAAGGTTTTTCCTTCTCTAAGCGTGGGCGAAAATTTAGAACTGGGAGCTTATCTGCGCCGCCTGGATGAACGGCGCCGAAAGCAAGAAATGGAAGAAGTATTCGCTCTCTTTCCGCTTTTGCGTCAGCGGCAGAAACAGCCGGCCGGGACTCTTTCGGGTGGCGAAAGGCAGATGCTGGCTTTGGGTAAAGCGCTGATGGCCCGACCCAGCTTGCTGATGCTCGATGAACCTTCCTTAGGCTTAGCGCCCTATGTAGTAGCGGAAATATTTAAGACCATTCAAACTTTACCTGAAAAAGGAAGTACGATTTTATTAGTTGAGCAGAATGCGCGAGAAGCTTTGCGTATTTGCCAGCGGGCCTATGTCTTAGAAGTGGGCCGCGTAATCTTGTCCGGATCTGGCCCAGAACTTCTCCATAATGAAGAAGTCAAGCGGGCCTTTTTGGGAAAAGATTACCGCGGGAAATGGGAGAGGTGAAAGGGAGAAAAGTATGCCGATTATGCAGCCGCGGATTGAAAGTATGAACCGGCGCGATCTGCAGGATTTACAGTTGGAAAGACTGCAGATCGTTGTCAACCAAGCTTATGCTCATGTGGATTTCTACCGCCGCAAATTTGACGAAGCAGGAGTAAGTCCAGATGATATCAAGACGCTGGCCGATATAAGAAAATTACCTTTTACTACTCGCCAAGACCTTATGGACAATTATCCTTATGGCCTGTTTGCCGTTCCTTTAAAAGATGTGGTTTGCTTGCAGTTTCCTTCTGGCCTTTACGGCAATCCGATAGTGATCGGTTACACCCAAGAAGATTTGAAAATTTGGCGGGAAATGGTAGCGCGGATCATGGTGGGGGTGGGGATTACTGAACATGACATCATGCAGGTGGCCTTTAATTATGGACTTTTCTTAGGAGCGATGCGCTTCAACCAAAGTGCGGAATTGATCGGGGCGGCAGTGGTGCCGACCTCTATTACCTCGGCGGAAATTCAATTACGCATCATGCAAGATTTTCGCAGCACGGTTTTGGCCTCGACCCCTTCTTTTGCTTTGCATATCGCCGAAACTATGGCAAAGAAAAGAATTTCCCGCGCTAATTTGTCTTTACGCATTGGTCTATTGGGAGCTGAGCCGTGGCCAGAGGAAGTGCGGCAGATAATCGAAGCAGAATTAGGCCTGAGGGCTTATGATATTTACGGAGTTTTGGAATTAGTAGAGCCGGGCGTAGCCGGAGAATGCCCGGCGCGCCAAGGCCTGCATATTAACGAAGATCATTTTTTGGCCGAAATTATCGATCCTGGATCAGGAGAAAATCTTCCCGAGGGAGAAGAAGGAGAACTTGTGTTGACCACTTTGACCAATGCTGCCTATCCCCTTTTGCGCTACCGCACCAGCGACTTGACCACTCTTTACTATGACCCCTGTCCTTGCGGGCGAACGTTAGTCAGAATGGCCAGGGTCTTTAAAAGGACAGACCAAATGATCACCGTGCGCGGAATTAATGTTTTTCCGGAAAAAATCAGGGAAGTATTAGCCCTTTTCCCAGAAGTGGAAACTGATTATATCCTCCAAGTTAGGCGTAAAAAAGGAATGAACGATCAGCTCCAATTATTAGTGGCCCCTGCCCATGGGGTCATGCCTAAGGAGACCAAGAAAAAAGAAATTTTAGAAGAAGAGATACAAATGGCTCTACGGCGAGCCATAGGGTTGAGAATAGAAGTTAAATTGGCGGAGAAAGGAGAGCGGAAAGAAGAAGGATGATAAAAACTTTTATGCCCGACTTCAAATCAGCAGAAGAATTGGCGGCCTGGCAGTTAGCCGGATTAAAATGGACTTTAGAACATGCCTATAGAGGATCACCTTTTTATAGGCAGCGTTTGATGGCCTCCGGTTTTTCTCCCGGTGATCTGCGCAGCTTGGCAGACTTGACTCTGCTTCCTTTTACTACCGCTCAAGATCTGCAGGATGGATATCCCTTTCCTTTGCTGGCCGTGCCGCTAAAAGAAGTAGTAAGAATTCACTCTTCCTCGGGCACGACCGGTAAAAGAAAAATTCTATGCTACACGGCGAAGGACATCCAAGACTGGGCCGACATGTTCGCGCGCTGTTATGAAATGGCTGGATTGACCAAAGAAGACCGGGTGCAAATCGCTGTCGGTTATGGTCTCTGGACAGCAGGGGTGGGATTTCAGTTAGGATGCGAAAGGTTTGGGGCTATGGCTGTCCCGGTAGGCCCGGGGAATTTAGATTTACATTGTGAAATTATGGTTGATCTGCAGACCACAGTTTTCTGTTGTACCGCCTCCATGGGCTTGCTTATGGCTGAGGAAGTGCGCCGCCGAAATTTGCGGGAGAAGATTAAATTGCGCCGGTTGATATTCGGGGCCGAAAGGCATAGCGCAGCTATGCGCCGCCATATGGAGGAGTATTTAGGAGTAGAAGATTCTTTTGATATTCCCGGGCTCACGGAACTTTATGGTCCAGGAACTGGTTTGGAGTGTGCCGCTCATGAAGGCATTCATTATTGGGCTGATTATTATATTCTCGAAATTATTGATCCCCAAACTTTAAAACCTTTACCTCCGGGCGAAGTGGGGGAAATGGTGGTTACCACTTTGCGGAAAGAAGCTGCTCCTTTGATCCGCTACCGCACCCGGGACTTAACTAAAATTATTCCGGGGAGATGTTCATGCGGTAGCCTGCTTCCGCGCCACGATAAGATTTTAGGCCGTTCGGACGATATGTTCATCTTTCGGGGCGTGAATATATATCCGGGGCAAATAGATCATATCCTCTCCCAAATTTCCCGGTTAGGCAGTGAGTTTCAAGTGTATTTGTACCGCCAGGAAGACGGGCGAGATTATATGACCGTCAAAGTTGAAAGAGCACCGGGGGTGGAACGAAGTCAAGATGGCGAAATAAGAGCAGAATTAGAACATAAAATAAGTCACCAACTTTTAGTAAGTTGTCAGGTAGAGATTGTTGATTACCAGAGTTTGCCCCGAACGGAAAGGAAAACAAAAAGAATATTTGACCAAAGAGGGGATTAAAAAACGAACAGCTTTAGCCCTTTTAGCTCAATGATGATAATTCAATGTCTATCAGGGGCGAAAGGGGATGAGTAAATAAAAATAAAAAAAGGAGGGTGAGATGAAAAAACTATTTTTAATCGGAGCCGGGTTGTTAATGGTCTTAGGAGGTGCATGGGGAGCTCAAGGAGCTGAACCGATAAAATTAGGAGCCTTCTTTGACCTAACTGGTCCTTCAGCTGCCATTGGGACGCCCACCAAATTAGTAGCGGAGATGGTGGTAAAAAAGATCAATGGGGAAGGGGGAATCAACGGCCGGCCATTACAATTGGTAATCGCTGATGATGAGGGTGATCCTACCAAAGCCGCCATCATTGCTAAGAAATTTATTGAATCAGACAAAGTAGTGGCGATCATTGGGCCGACACGTACAGATACGGGCATGGCTGCCAAACCGATCATTGAACAGATGAAGGTGCCTACTTTTATGTGCGTGGGAGGGGATCCAGTTATTATGGGCGGAAAATTTGGGCCTTTCCGTTGGACTTTTAAATCTCCCCAGCGCACCTCCGTAGCAGTGCAAAAGACTTTTGATTATTTGAAAAAGAAAGGTCTGCAGAATATAGCAATCATTACCGCGGCCGACGGGTTTGGACGCGATGGCAAATTCTGGTTAGAAAAGCTGGCCCCCGATTATGGGCTGAAAATAATTAGTGCCGAGTCTTTTCAGCCTACAGACAACGATATGACTACCCAATTGGTTAAGATAAAAGCCGCCTCTCCCCAAGCCATCGTTTGTTGGACTATCGGTAAGGCCGGAGCCATTGTGGCTAAGAACGTAAAACAATTGGCCATCTCTGTTCCCCTTTTCCAGTGTCATGGTTTGCCTGATCCCATTTATATCAAGTTAGCCGGGGAGGCGGCAGAAGGAAACATAATGCCTTCTACAAAATTAATGGTGGCCAATCAGTTGCCCGAGACCGATCCGCAAAAAAAAGTCATCCTCGAATTTATTAGATTGTATAAAGATGTTTATAAGTATGACCGCCAATTCCCGATCAATACTCATTCCGGTTATGCTTGGGATGCGATTTATATAGTGGCCAAAGCGATGCAGAAAGCAGGAACGAATAACGAGAAGCTGCGGGATGAGATTGAAAGAACCAAAGGCTACGTGGGGATAAGCGGCATCTACAACATTACTCCTGAAGACCACAATGGCTTGGGGACAGATTCGATGGTGATGGTGCAGATAGTTAAAGGCGATTGGAAGATGTTAGAGTAGGATTGCGTCGCAGATTGCCGCAGAAAGAATAGGATAAAAAAATTATCTAAAGCAGGGCAAGGGTTTGGGCCCTGCTTAATAACTTAATAAGCAATCAGCAAAGGGTTGCTCAAAGCTGATTAATTATTTCCTTCTTTATAAATTCTAAATAGAAAAGGAGAAAGAAATGGACGAAAACAAGATTTACCTATCCGAAAAAGAAATGCCGCGGCAATGGTACAATATTCAACCTGACCTACCTAAGCCCCTGCCGCCACCTCTTCATCCCATTACAGCTAAGCCTCTGGGTCCCCAGGACTTAGCTCCCATTTTTCCCATGGGTTTAATAGAGCAGGAAGTTAGTCAGCAACGCTGGATTGATATTCCCGAAGAGGTCCTCTCCATTTATAAGCTTTGGCGGCCAACTCCTCTCTGCCGCGCTCGGCGTTTGGAAGAAGCTTTAAAAACTCCGGCCCGCATTTATTATAAGAATGAAAGTGTCAGCCCACCTGGCAGCCACAAGCCCAATACTGCTGTAGCCCAGGCTTATTATAATAAAAAAGAAGGAGTAAAAAGGCTGACCACAGAGACTGGAGCAGGCCAGTGGGGCAGTGCGCTGGCTTTTGGTTGTCAGCTATTTGGGTTAGAGTGTCAGGTGTACATGGTGAAAGTGAGCTATCAGCAAAAACCTTATCGGCGGATGCTGATGGAGACGTGGGGAGCCAAAGTAATTCCCAGCCCCAGCGATCAGACAGAAGCTGGTCGCAGCATTTTGGCGCGGGATCCGAACTCTCCGGGAAGCCTGGGAATTGCCATCAGTGAAGCCGTTGAAGATGCAGTTAAACGTGAAGATACGCATTATTCTTTAGGAAGCGTGCTCAATCATGTGGTGCTCCATCAAACCGTAGTAGGAATGGAAACTAAGGCCCAGTTGAAAAAGATCGGGGTAGAGCCAGATATTTTAATCGGCTGTGTGGGAGGCGGGAGTAATTTTGCGGGATTTTGTTTCCCCTTTTTCCCGGAGAAAAAACAGGGGGAAAATATCCGTTTCATAGCCGTCGAGCCGACAGCCTGTCCCACTTTAACCAAGGGGCTTTATCGCTATGATTATGGGGATACAGCCCGCATGGCGCCTATGGTGAAGATGTACACCCTGGGGCACACTTTCGTACCTGCGGGAATTCATGCGGGAGGCTTGCGCTACCATGGAGATGCTCCTTTACTCTGTTTGCTTTATGATGAAGGGCTAGTCGAGGCAGTGGCGTATCCTCAAAATCCGGTCTTCGAGGCGGCTGTTCTTTTTGCGCGCACGGAAGGGATAATTCCTGCTCCCGAGACAGCTCATGCCATCAAGGCGACCATTGATGAAGCAATAAAATGCCGGGAGCAAAAGGAAGAAAAAGTGATCGTCTTTAATTTCAGCGGCCACGGCCATTTTGATCTCGCCGCTTATGACTCCTTCTTGGCAAAGAAGTTAGAAGATTACGAATATCCGGAGGAGAAGATTAAAGAAGCTCTAAAAGATTTGCCGCAAGTGGAATAGTTGAAAACTGGGCAATGTTCCGATTAAAGGGGCAGAACTTCTTGATGCTTCAAGTATGTTTTGCCCCTGCATCTCCTCAGTTAGTTATTAATGAGAGCATTAAATAAATGACATCTGCTGTTCTTAACCCCTCACCTCGGTACGAGTCGATTCCGACCTAACCCTCTCCCCACGCATGGGGAGAGGGGAGGGTGAGGGGAATGAGTGTAAATATTTAATCGCTCCGAGTAATAATTTCGTCATGTAATTGGGAGGGGGCGGAGCGCTGAAATTAATCTCGAATATATGGGGCATCATTGCCTTCCCCTTGATCGGTCGTCATGACCAAAGGAGATTTTGAAAAAGCTTCCCTGGGGGAGCGGGAACGGGAGCGGCTAACTCAACCAGCGTTTGCGCCTTTTATAGTGTTTTACCTCGCGATAACTTTTGCGGGTGCCTAATTCGCTTAGGCCAAGATAAAATTCTTTCACATCTTCATTATCGCGAAGGACGAAGGATTCCCCATCCAATACTATCCGGCCGTTTTCCATTATGTAGCCATAGCGGGCTACTTGCAGGGCCATATTCGCATTCTGCTCAGCCAAAAGAAGGGCCACCTTTTCTTCCTGATTCAGCCTTTGGATGATATCGAAGATTTCTTGGACTAATAAAGGCGCTAAGCCCATGGACGGCTCATCTAAAAGCATTAATTTTGGCCGAGCCATTAGAGCTCGGCCAATAACTACCATCTGCTGTTCTCCTCCAGAGATGTATCCTGTTTTTATATGGCGGCGTTCCGCCAGCCTGGGAAAATAGCTATAGACCATCTCCAGATCTTTTTTTACATCCCTAAAGTCGCGGCGACTATATGCCCCTGTAAGTAAGTCATCTTCCACCGTAAGGTGTTCAAACTTTCTTCTACCTTCCATAACATGCACGATACCCAAGCGCACAAGCTCGGCGGCATCTTTTTTGTCAATCCGTTCCCCCTGAAATTCAATCAACCCTTTAGTAACTTCGCCCCGCTCGGCCCGGAGAAGGTTGGAGATGGCCTTAAGAGTCGTGCTTTTACCAGCCCCATTAGCGCCTAAAAGAGCTACTAAGCCTCCTGGCGGCACTTCTAAAGAAACTCCTTTTAAGACGAGGATAACGTGCTCATAAACAACTTCAATATTATTTACTCTCAGTAAAGGATCCATGGGTTTTATGGCTAAAGGGAAAGTTTAGGGCAAAGCTTCGCTCGTCCGGGGGGTTATCCCTTTTTCTTTGGCGTATTTAGCCGCCGACTCTTCCACTTCTTTACGCACAAAGTCGCGCAGAGGTTCAACCCATCCACCTACGGGCACCCATTTGCTTCCATCCCATTGCTGGAATCTAACCCAACCTCCCCCTTCATGATCTTTCCAAGAGGTCTTAATGGGAGGCAACAGTCCTTCCGCCCCTATTTCTTTAATCCGTTCCTCGGTGATGTTGAGGTTTTCCAAGGCCCACCGCATCTCTTCTCCGGTGACTACCTTTACTCCGAATTTCTTATGGGCGGTGCGCAAGGCTTCATCCATGACAATACCAGTAACTACTCCCCGATTGTAGAATACCGTGCCCACCCGAGTAATAGAAAGATTACCTTTACCAGCCCCATAAACTTTTTCAATAATTTCCTGGATAATGGGGAAGTTCTGCCCAACGCCGTTAAAGTTGGCTGCATAATAGCCTTTGGCTGCTGGGCCAGCAGGTAAGACATCTTCTTCTGATCCGCACCACCACACGCCCACAATGCGTTCACGCGGGAAGCCGAGACGAGCAGCCTCTTTGAGGGGTACGGTGCAAGAAACTCCCCAATTACGATTAATCACCCAGTCAGCTTTAAACCGGCGGACAATATCCACCCATTGGGCTTTCTGATCTATACCCGGCCAAGGAACGGGAAAATGTTGAACTTCAAAACCAAACATCTTCGCCATTTTATCAAGAAGAGGACGGGTCTCTTGCCCATAAGGCACATCGATGAAGAGGTTTGCTATCTTAAGCCCCTTTAATTTATCCATACCCCCCATCTGTTGAGCAATAAACCTTATTTTTGCGGTATTCTGGGACCAATAATTAGTCGGGAAATTGAACGCCCAAGGAAACACGCGGCCATCAGAAGCATCAGCCCGACCATAGCCCATAAAGACCAAAGGAATCTTGTCGCGCGCAGAACGATCAAGTAAAGCATAAGTGATTCCTGTACCAAAAGGATGAACGTAAGCTGGATGCTTAGGTTTGGCCCGCTCGTAACATTCCACTCCCCGCGCCGTATCATAGGCTGTTTCGCATTCCTCAAATTTGTACATTATGCCATTTACGCCTCCTTTCAGATTCGCCAAGGTCATGAAGTCTTCCCAACCACCGCCTGTTCCGCTTCCTCCAGGAGCAAAGGGACCCGTGCGGTAGATTAAGCAAGGTACATATTGTTCAGCAGCCATAATGAGTCCGGGGCCCGCTAATAAGATACTCAGCCCTAAGATCATGGAAAGAATAACCCTCACCTGTCCCATTTTAATTACCTCCCTTCGTTTTAATTTGGAGAATTGCTATTTCCTATTTAATAAGCATTCTCCTTTTTAAGGCAAATTATTAATTAGAGCATTAAATAAATGACATCTGCCGTTCTTAACCCCTCACCTCGGTACGAGTCGATTCCGACCTAACCCTCTCCCCACGCATGGGGAGAGGGGAGGGTGAGGGGAATGAGTGTAAATATTTAATCGCTCCGAGTAATAATTATCAATACGGGAAAGGCCACAGCCGTAATTTTTCTTTTAAAGTTTGCCATAAACGGGCTAGGCCGAATGGTTCAATAATTAGAAAAATAATAATCAATCCACCAAAGATAATCAGATCCAAACAGGCTAAAAGGTCGGTCTTGAGCGGCATTCCCAAACCCCGGGCAAATTGGTTTATAAAAATGGGCAATAAAGTAATAAATCCTGCTCCCAAAAAAGAACCTAAGACACTTCCCATTCCGCCGATAATGACCATCCCTAAAAGGTGAAAAGAGACCATGATGTTGAAGGCCTCTATATTGGCCGCCCCATAGTAAGCGAAAGTTATCAATCCTCCAGCTACTCCGGTATAGAAAGTACTAATTAGGAAAGCCATGAGCTTGTGGCGAAAAAGAGATACGCCAATGATTTCGGCCGCTATATCCATATCCCGGATAGCCATCCAGGCGCGGCCGAGCGGTCCTCGGACTAGATTCTTGCCGAAGATGGTAAGGGGAATGACTAGGCCCAGGACAAGATAATATTTTTTGAGCGGAGTATCTATGGCCCAGCCCCAGATCTTCATGGGGGGCGTATCGACCGTACCAAAGACTCCGCCGGAGACCCATTTCCAGTGGGTTAAAATCCATTCGATAACAAATTGCGCCGCGAGCGTAGAGACAGCCAAATAGAACCCTTTAATTCTCAAAGAAGGAATACCAAATATTCCACCCACCCCAGCAGCAACTAACCCCCCGCCTAAAAGACTTAAAATTAGGGGGACCCCGTAGCGCCCATAAAGGATGAGGGAGGCATAAGCCCCCACAGCCATGAAGGCGGCATGCCCCAAGGAGAGTTGACCAGCGTAGCCAGTTAAAAAATTTAAACCAAGAGCGGCCAAAGAGAAGACTAAGAAGGGAATTAGAATGCTGCCCAGCCAATAGTCATTGGCCAAAAAAGGAACTCCACCCAGAGCAACGGCGGTGATGACTATAACTCCCCATCTATCCAAAGGAATAGGGAAGATAGCCATGTCTTCTTGATAAGTGGCCTTAAAAACTCCGCACTCCCTGTAGATCATGGAATCAACTCCGTTATTTCATACGCGCTCTATAATTTCTCTGCCATACATGCCGTAGGGCTTAAACCAGAGAACGAATAGGGCTAAGAGGTAAGGGAAGAAAGTTTGAATTCCTCCGCCCACATATGGACCAAGAAAAACTTCGGCTAAATTTTCAGCAGCCCCGACGATTAATCCGGCTATAATGGCCCCAGGAATACTATCCACTCCTCCTAAGATAAGGACGGGCAAAGCTTTTAAGGCTATTAGCGACAGACTGAATTGCACGCCTAAGCGGCAACCCCACATAATTCCAGCTACAAGGGCCACAATGCCCGCGATGGCCCAAGTAATTGCCCAAGCTTTTCTTAAAGGTATTCCCACCGAAAGAGCTGCTTCATGGTCGTCAGATACGGCCCGTAAGGCCCGGCCTGTCTTTGATTTTTGAAAGAACCAAACTAATATTAAAACCAGGGAGCCAGATAAAACTGCTCCGGCTAAGTCAAATTGACTAATTAATAAACCTTTAATTTCAAAGGGGACATCAGAGAGGCCGATCTGTAAACCTTTAGGCTCAGTCCCCCAAATTCCTTGGCCAAGGCCTTGGAGTAGGAAACCCAAGCCGATGGTGGCCATGAAAAGAACTAAAGGGGGACGAGCTACCAGCGGGCGGAGGACTATAGCTTCTACGACCAAAGCCAAACCGATCATCATCAGTAAAGTAGCTAAAATGGCTAACCAGAGGGGAAAGATATTTAGAAAACCTACTAAAGCCAAAGCAGACAGAAGAGTCATATCTCCTTGAGCAAAGTTGAAGACACCGGAGGCTTTATAAATCAGCACAAATCCTAAAGCTATTAAAGAATACATAACGCCTACTAAAAGCCCTCCAATAAATACTTCCCCAAAGAAAAGCACTTTGCTTACCTCCTTTTTATCTGCGGGCGGGCGAACCTAAATAAGCCCTAATCACCCGCTCGTTATAACGAATTTCTTGCGGGGTTCCTTCAGCTATCTTTTCTCCATAATCTAAGACTATTACCCGATCGGATATATCCATTACTACCCCCATATCGTGTTCGATGAGCGCAATAGTGGTGCCTAATTCTTCATTAGCATCCAAAATAAATCGAACAATATCTTCTTTTTCTTCCAGGTTCATACCAGCCATGGGTTCATCCAGAAGAAGGAGCTTTGGCTCAGCAGCCAAGGCGCGGCCTAATTCCACCCTTTTCTGCAGGCCATAGGGAAGCATGCCCGCGGGCACTTTGCGAATGTGTTCGATTTCTAACCAATCAATAATCCGTTCCACAACCTCGCGGTGCTTTATTTCTTCTTTCTGAGCTAAACCCCAATAGATTCCTTGAGAGATAAAATGGGAGTTCATCTTCAAATTTCTGCCTACCATTAAGTTCTCTAAAACCGTCATTCCCTTAAATAGGGCGACATTTTGAAAAGTGCGGGCAATACCTAAGGCGGCGATTTGATGGGGACGCAACTTGGTTAAGTCTTGCCCAGCAAAAAAAATATGGCCGCGGGAAGGATGGTAAAAACCATTAATGGTGTTAACTAAGCTCGTCTTGCCCGCTCCGTTAGGCCCGATAATCGCTAAAATCTCACCCGGATAAATTTCCAGACTTACTCCGTTTAGGGCCTTCAAGATGCCAAAGTCCATGTGCACATCTTGGACTTCGAGCAGAATTTTCTCTTTATTTCCCATAAAAAATATACCTATGATTTATAACCAATTATAGTAAGAAACTAAAGCATTGATTACCCAAACGCTGTTTTTGAAGCAGAGGTGTTAAATAATTTTCAATAATTAAAATACTTCCACTTCTTTAATCTTTAAAAAAGCGCGAATGTTAGCCGTCCGGCCATCTTCATAAGTAATTTTAGTTTCTACTTCGATTCGCTCTTTGCCGGCATAGAGAGCATCAATAAGGTCAGCGTACTTTTGGGCAATGAATCCGCGGCGCAGTTTGCGCGTCCGGGTAATTTCCGCATCATCTGGATCTAATTCTTTATGTAAAATTAGAAATCTTCTAATTTGCGCCCTGCGGAGTTTCTCTTCTTTGGCCAAACTGGCATTAACTTTTCTTACTTCCTGGGTGATCAAGTCGTAGACTTCGGGCTTTTGCGAAAGGTCGGTATAAGAGGTATAGCCCACATTCCTTCTTTCCGCCCAATTGCCCACGCTCTGCATATCGATATTGATCATCGCGGTTACAAATTCTTTTCCTTGCCCAATAGTTACGGCTTCTTTAATGTAAGGACTGAACTTAAGTTTATTTTCGATGTACTGGGGGGCAAAGATAGTCCCGTTAGCTAAGGTACTCACATCTTTAGCTCGGTCGATGATAATCAAATGATCGTCTTTGTCGATGATTCCAGCATCACCTGTATGTAGCCACCCATTTTTCAAGGCTTCGGCTGTAGCTTCGGGATTCTTATAATAACCTTGGAAAACGCCCGGGCTCTTGATCAACACTTCCCCAGATTCGGTAATTTTAAGTTCTATCCCGGGAAGGGGTTTGCCAACGGTCTCTAATTTGACTTCATCATCAGGTTGATAAGTACACATGGCGCTTGTTTCGGTAAGACCATAGACTTGTTTTAAGTTGATGCCGATGGAACGATAAAACTGAAAGACCTCCGGACCCAAAGCTGCGCCAGCAGTGTAAGCGAAACGGAGCTTTCTCATTCCTAAATTGTCCCGCAAAGGAGCATAAACCAAGAATTCTCCCAGGGCATACAAAAGACGGAGTTTTAAAGGGACGGATTCTTTTTTTAATTCGAGGGTAGATACTTTTCGGGCAATTTCTATAAAGTAATTAAACATCTTCTGTTTGATCCAAGCGGCATCTTCCATCTTTACCAGAATATTGGTTAGAATATTTTCCCAGATTCGCGGTGGACAAAAAATAATCGTGGGGCCAATTTCACGCATGTCTCTTAGGACAGTGCTGGCTGATTCGGGACAGTTAGTGGTAAAGCCAATATCGAAGAGCATAGCCAGGGAATAGATAGAATCACCTATCCAGGCCATAGGCAAATAAGCCATAGTCTGGTCTGTATCTCTATAATCCTCTGCTTTCTTAATCAGCCTGACATTGGTCAAAAGATTAGCGTGGGTGAGGACGACTCCTTTGGGATTCCCGGTGGTACCAGAGGTATAAGCTATTAAGGCGATGTCATCCGGTTTTCCTTTAGCCACTTCTTCTTCAAAATATTGAGGGTGGCTTTTAGCAAATTCTTTGCCAAGGGCTTGCACTTCAACGAAACTCTTTAGATAAGGTTGTTTGTAATTGCGCATCCCCCGAGGATCGTCATAGATAATCATTTCCATACTGGGAATTTTTCCGCGAAGGGCGAGCATTTTATCGACTTGTTCTTGGTCTTCCGCTACAATAAACCTGGCCTCGGAATGAGCGATGATATATTCCAATTCTCTTTCAATGGCATCTTGATAAAGAGGTACAGGGATGCCTCCTAAACATAAGGCGGCCATCTGGGCAAAATAGAGCTGGGGCCGGTTGTCTCCGATTACACTTAGCTTATCTCCTCGACGAAACCCCAGAGCGGCCAATCCCAAGGCAAAGAGGCGGGTGTTTTCTAGATAATCCTCCCAAGAATAGGATTGCCAGATGCCTAAATCTTTTTCGCGAATGGCAACTTTATTTCGGCCGTACTTTTGGGCATTAATGATTAGGAGCTGCGGAAGAGTTTCCACCCCTGTGGCCATCATCCCTCTTCTCCTCAGAGAGATTCTCCAGGGATTACCATAGGATATATCTCAGCCTTGTCCTAAGACCCTAATTTATTTCTATTTTTTGGCCATGTGGAAAAATTACTTTAGCAACCCGGCTTGAGATTGGAAAGATATATTCCCTCTTCGGCCTTTATGTCGGCCGAAGCTAAGCACGCTATTTTGCGGAAGGTAAAGATCCTTTTAGAATTTAAAATACAGAATCAGAAATAAATGTCAAGAGAAAAATGCCTTACTGGTAGTCCGTCACTGAAGGGTGGGATTGTTAGAGAAATTTTTATTTTTGTAAGTGCCCGAGGCAGGCCAGAGGCAGGCATGAATGAAGAAGCATCGGCGGGAGAAGAAGATGCTCAAAGCCCTTAACCGATTTTCCGCAAAGGGCAGGCGGTTTAAAAATTTTGTAGAGCAAGCCTTTAAGGCTTGCCGAAAATGTAGCCAGGGATGAACCTTTGCCCTACAATTCCCACTCTCCCGCTTAGCAAATTCTTTAACCCCACCTAACCTCCCCTTAAATTAAGGGGAGGAAGGA
>JBNAWB010000001.1:0-88885 GCA_049699975.1 Thermodesulfobacteriota bacterium | reverse complement strand
ATAAAATAGCAAGGGAAATAGATGAATGTCAATTAAATTTTAAAGGTTTGACCCCTTATTTTTACTCCCCTTATTTTTAAGAAGAGGGGCTTTTATAAAGGAGGGGTTAGTGTTAATGGTCTGATTAGTTCTTAAAACTCTTTAAAACTGCCTTCCTCTAAGGGGATATCTTCACTTGGCAAAGGCTCCCTTTTTAAAAACTTGCCATTTTCTTTCTTCGTTCTTAGACCACCGATTTTTGAAACAACTCCCTTTATTCCCTTACCTCCATTGCCACCGATTTTTTCTACCTGTATATGTTTCAATGCCGCACCTTCGAGACTACTCAATCCATTACCATTTTTGCCTCCCACTAAAGCCATTAATTCCTCTACAAAACCTTTCATTGTTTCAGCCTGTGTATTCATCTCTTCCGCTGCCGAAGCTGACTCCTCTGCCGAAGCCGCATTCCTCTGCACTACTTTATCCATCTCTGCTACTGCTTTGTTAATCTGCTCAATTCCTTGGGCCTGTTCTTGAGAAGCTGCTGTTATTTCAGCCATGAGCTCGGCCACTTTCTTGGAACTAACAGAAACCTTCTCGAATGCTTCATTGGTCTTTGTAACAATGATAGAGCCATTTTTAATTTTCTTAACCGACTCTTCAATTAAGCTGGCTGTATTCTTTGCCGCCTCCGCAGCGCGCATAGCCAAGTTTCTTACTTCATCAGCTACCACGGCAAAACCAGCCCCCGCTTCTCCAGCTCGTGCCGCCTCTACGGCTGCATTAAGAGCCAAAAGGTTAGTCTGAAAAGCTATCTCGTCGATAGTCTTGATTATCTTGGCCATCTCTTCAGAAGTCTTTGAAATCTCGTTCATTGATTGAATTAATTCCTTAATTGCTTGGTTTGCTTCCTCTACAACCTTACTTGTCTGCATCATCAAATTGTTTGCCTGATTAGCGCTCTCCGCATTTTGCTTTGTCATGGAAGTCATCTCTTCAAGCGAAGAAGAAGTCTCTTGAATTCCCGCTGCTTGTTCTGAAGTTGCCTCCGCCATAGATTGGCTGGCTGAAGAAATCTGAGCAGATGCTGATGCTACTTGATCAATTCCCTCATTTAGACCTTTAAAAATGTCTTTTAAAGATCGGCCGATATTGCGGATAAGCAATGTGAGCGCTACGGCCATTATGCCCATAGCTATCAGGATGCTCAAACCTATTCTAAATATTCCTCCTTGCAAAATTTCTGAAAGCACATTTTTTTTATAACCCATCTTAAAAGAGCCCACAACCCTGCCCTCAGAGTTTTTTACCTCATGTCTGTAAAGCAGTAAAGAAGAAGTATCCGTTGGCTCTTTTACGCTCGTTGTTACAGGATTATTCCGATCATCGTAATAAATAACGAAAGCTATCTCGGGGTCTTTACACGCTTCTTGAACAAAGCCTTCTAACGGGCGATAGTCATAATTACTGAGATAAGGGGTACTAATTTCTTTAAGGAAAGTTGATAAAAAATTCGCTTTTGATTCCATTAAAGATTTTGTAGAAAAATAATGGTTCATAACCAAAATCGTTCCTAACCCCAAGAGCAAAATTACAACTAACATTAAGGTTGGAATCATGAACTTCTTATTAATAGTATCTAATCTAAAAATTTTTTTGACCATAAAATCCTCCTTATTTCAATCGTTAAATTCTAAAGAAGGGCGTTATAATCTTTTTATCGACCTGTTAATTATTTTTATTTATTTCATTGAGGATCTGATAAATATTTAAGAAGATCTTTAAATTTCCGTTCATCTTGGCCATCCCCATGATACAGTCTGTATCCGTCTTCGCTCCAAAAGCCGGCGTCTCCTCAACCTCCCCAGCTTTAATATTCAAAAACTTCTGAAACGGAATCCACCACGATCCCCACTAACGTCTTATCTTTTTCACCTTTCACCTCTGCCACAATACAAGTCTTCTCCGTAGGCTCCACCTCTTCCATCCCAAATTTAAGCCGCAAATCAACTACTGGAATTACCTTCCCCTGCAAATTGATAACTCTTTTTAAAAACAAAGAAGTGTGCGGAACGTATCGGCACCATCCTGATAATCTCCTTAACCTTCAAAATCTCAATCCCATAATTTTCATTAGTCTAAGAAAAAGTATTACTCCGAGCGATTAAATATTTACAATCATTCCCCTCATCCTCCCCTCTCCCCATGCGTGGGGAGAAGGTTAGGTCGGAATCGACTCGTACCGAGGTGAGAGGTTAAGAACAGCAGATGTCATTTATTTAATGCACTCATTAATATCGCTTAGCCTGGCCAGCAGATTTGCTTCTCAACTCGAATTGATTATCTGCATAATTTCCTGGGAAATCTTCTCTAAAGGAACGACTTTATCTACCGCTCCTCTTTTAATTGCTTCTTTAGGCATACCAAAGACGACACAAGTTGCCTCGTCTTGAGCAATGGTCTTTGCCCCTGCTTCTTTCATCTTCAGCAATCCTTCTGCTCCATCTGCCCCCATTCCAGTTAGGATTACTCCAATAGCATTTGGCCCGGCATATTGAGCTACCGAATGGAAAAGAACATCTACTGCCGGTCTCTGATGGTGGACCATTGGCCCATCTTTGACATTGACGTAATATCGGGATCCGCTTCTTCTAAGTAGCATATGGAAATTCCCAGGGGCGAGTAGGGCTCTACCATTTAAGACGGCATCACCATCTTGTGCTTCCTTTACCTCCATTTGGCAAAGATTGTTTAAACGTTCGGCAAAGGCTGTGGTAAATTGTGGCGGCATATGTTGAACAATTACTATCCCAGGAACATTTATAGGTAATTTAATTAATACCTCTTTAATCGCTTCTGTTCCTCCAGTAGATGCTCCTATGGCTATGACCTTTTGGGTGGTTTCGCTTAAAGCTTTGGTAATAACAGGTGGAGCGGGAGTATTCGCTGGAGTTGTATATTGGACTCGTTTTAAATTTACCTTGGCTACTGCTCTAATTTTTTCTTTTAACTGGTAACTCATTTCGCCCACAGAGTATGCTGGCCCAGGTTTGGAGAGAACTTCGACCGCCCCGTTTTCCAGGGCCTCTAAAGCCATCTTGCTTCCTTTAGGAGTCAAAGAGCTGACTACAATTACAGGCAAAGGATAATAGCGCATTAATTTTTTGAGAAAGGTAAGCCCGTCCATTCTGGGCATTTCAATATCTAACGTAATTACATCGGGCTTTTGCAGAACAATCTTATCTCTGGCCACATAAGGATCAGGGGCTGTACCGATTACTTCTATATCAGGTTCTTTAGAAAGCTCTTCGGTTAAAATTTTGCGGACTATGGCCGAATCATCAACCACCAGAACTCTGATCTTTCCCTTATTCATTTATTATCCCCTTCTTTTTCCTTCCGCACTTGCTGAGAAAGCCTATTCCTATCCAATTTTTTTATAGCAAATGAATTTATTATCGGCCGAGGTTAGGGTGACCTTGTAACATCTCTTCGATCAATCCTAATTGATCGCTCAATTGCACCATAAAATGTTCCAGATCATCCTCTTTAAAAGCATGGCGCTTTATGACTTCCTCATAGCCATGATAATTAAGGGCATCTGCTCCGCCGCCTATCCCAGTCATCATCGCAATTAGATCGCTTAGATAAACTAAATCAATCACTTGGGAATAATTAGAAGTTGATAAGGGGGTATGGTGATACCGAACAGCAAAAATTATTTCTTCAGGGAAAGACCATTTTTCCATGATCATTCCGCCTAACTCTGCATGGTCAATACCTAATATAGCTTTTTCTGCCTCGGAAAAAGAGAGTGCCTTCTCTTCGGTCAATAATTTGATTTCTGCGAAATAATTTCTTACATAGCTATGTAGAACCATCTTCCCTATGTCATGGAGCAAAGCAGCCGTAAAAATAGCATTTGATCTAATTTCATGTACATGGTTACAGATGATCTTAGATAAGAGGGCACAGGACACAGAATGTCTCCAGAGGTCTCCGTGGTGGAGATCATATCCTGAGCAGTCTTTTAAAAAAATTTTACTACTCTCCTGACTTAAAACTATCTGTAAAAGTTGATCAAAACCGATCATTATTAAAGCTTCTTTTAAAGAACTTACCTTTCTTTTTAAACCAAAATAAGCAGAATTGCATACCTTTAACACTTTAAAAGTAATAGATTGATCGTATTGAATAACTTCAACTACTTGCTGCGCCGAGGATTTTGGATCTTCTATCAATTGCAAGGCCTTTTGAATCACCATAGAAAAGGGAGGCAATTTATTACTTGCCTGGATAATTTGCTCCACCATGCTCATAGCACCTTCACTCCATTTCCAGAGATCTTAACAAATAACTTTCCAGAGGAAAGTTCTAAAGTAATAGTTCGATTACCCTGCCCGCCTATATCTTCCCCATTAATGGGAACGTTATTTAATTGCAGGATTTTCCTTAAGCTCAGATAATTTTTCTTGCCAATACTAAAAAAATCTGTATCATCTAAAATCTTGGCTCCCCCGGCAATCTTGACCTTCATTCTCTCTTTGAGCCCCCCAAATTTATAAAATTCTTCCAAAAAGAGCGGAAGAGCTGTATCGGCAAACATCCAAGGATTCTTTCTGGCTTTGAGGGGATCTATACGGGAATCAGGCAACATAAAATGAAGGAGTCCTCCTACTTTAACTAAAGGATCATACAAAGCCACGCCGATACAAGAACCCAAAGCGTAAGTAACCAAATTGGTTTGGGGGTCATTGGTTATCTTCATATCAGCAATCCCTACAATAATATTCTTAATCATTATTTTGCTTACTAAAGATGAACTCGGAGCTTTGTAAAGTTATTAAAGCTCCTTTCTATAAATAGACGGCTTTTCATATTTAAAATTATGGGATACACCCGTTAAACTTTCGGAATGACCGATTATCAAAATTCCTCTTGGATATAAACATTCATAAAACCTATTCACTAAACTCGTTTGTTTATTTTTATCAAAATAAATCATGACATTCCGACAAAAAATACAATCAAAGGGTTCAGCAAAAGAAAAAGGCTCCATCAGATTCAGTCTCTGGAATTGAATATATTGCTTAAGTTGATCCTTTATCTTGACATAATTTTGCCATTCCCCGTCTCCTCTTAAAAAATATTTTTTTATCATTAAAGGCGGAAGATCACGAACTTTTTCTTTTGGGTAAATGCCTGCCTGTGCTGTTTTCAGCATCTGTGTAGATAGATCAGTGGCCAAAACATTTATATTCCATACCAGAGCGGCCTCTATGGCCTCAAGCAAGGTCATAACAATAGAATATGGTTCTTCCCCTGAAGAACAACCGGCACTCCAAAATTTCAATTTCTTATCCCCCTTCTTTTTTCTACTCATTATTTCGGGAAGAAAAACAGATTTAAGATATTCGAAATGCCTGGGCTCTCTAAAGAAAAAAGTGAAATTCGTTGCGATCGAATCAAGTAGTAGAATTAGCTCTTTCCCGGAGGCATCATTTAATACATATTCATAATAATCACGAAATGATTTAAATTGACCACTTCTGAGTCTTTTACCCAAGCGTGCTTTAACTAATTCTTTTTTCGCCTCCGTAAGATTAATCCCACACTGGTCATAAATTAGGCTACGAATTTTTTCAAAATCACTATCTTTTAATTCTAAAGAAGGTAAATTAAAAGAGTAAGACATCAGTGAATCTCTATCAATTATTTTGCTCCTTTAAAACAAATTTCCACTATAAAATTTCCAGCTAAGGTACTAAAGGGAATAGCTAAAATAGGCCCTTTGGTGATATGCTTGATTTCATGATTGGGCCCTGACACAACGGAAGGCACCGCTCCTTGAAAATGGTAGCCTATTTCCTCTAATCGCCTTCGGGCATCACCTGAAATCATATTGGTCAGTTCTCCTACAGCATCTTTTACCTCTTCATTGATCTCCTGCTGTTCTTCTCCAAACAACTTGCTGACAATATATAAAATGCAATTTTTGCTGAAAGTCAAACATAAGGAACCTTCTGTATCTCCGATTATGCCCACTATGCCAGAAATGTCCCCCCTTGTTGAACTTTCTTTCTTGATGTATGGTTTGCCTACCACAGGAGTCAAGTTGACCATGGTCTTTAAAACATGAACTGTAGCTGATAGAAAAGGGTTGACTAACTCCGCTTTCAACTCCATATTGCGTTTCCTTTCCATTGGACTGTAAAACCATAAATTTTTTAAAATTCTTATTTTCTTTCATTGATAAATTTATTTTTTATAGTTTTCTTATAAGTTTAAATTTGGGCTTCGGTTAGGTTGGGAGAGATCACTTTGTCTTCGGATAATCTTTTTGGCGAAATGTGATCCATAAAATCTGCCTTTGGGGATACAGAAATAGCTCCTGTACTTTTTCCTCCAGAACCGTTGGTCTTGAATATGGCCATAAGGGAAGCCAACTCCTCGGCGGCCGCCGCATTCTTTTGGGTTAGATTATTCATCTCAGTGACCGCCTTGTTTATTTGCTCAATCCCTTGGGCTTGCTCTTGGGAAGCAGCAGCAATCTCCTGAATTAAACCAACCACCTTAGAAGAACTATCTGTGAGTTCTCTAAATCCTTCAGCGGTTACATTAACCAGCTTCTCTCCATTCTTAATCTTACGCATAATATCAGCCATCAGCTCTGATGTGTTCTTGGCTGCTTCCGCGGCCCGCATCGCTAAGTTGCGTACTTCATCAGCTACTACCGCAAAACCAGCACCAGCTTCTCCAGCCCGAGCTGCTTCTACCGCCGCATTTAGAGCTAATAAATTCGTCTGGAAAGCTATCTCATCAATAGTTTTAATGATCTTTACCGTTTCCTCACTCGCCGTCGAGATTTCTCTCATAGAAGCAATTAATTGCCTCATAGAGCCATCTGCTTTCTTAATCACTTCTTGGGTATTATCCATCAAACTATTAGCCTGATGGGCATTTCCGGCATTCTGTTTGGTCATGGAAGTCATCTCTTCTAAAGATGAAGAAGTCTCCTCCAAGGAGGCTGCTTGCTCAGCGGCAGCTTCGGCAAGGCTCTGGGACATGGAAACTGACTGGCCAACTGCTTCGCTCATTTTGAGACGCATCATTTCTACAGATTTTGCTAATTCCCCGACTTCATCCCGGGATTCTACTTTAAGTTCTCGAGTCAGATCCCCCTCAGCAATCTGATGGATAACTTTCATGGCTTGGTGAAGCGGATGAGTAATTTTCCGTGCAGTGAGCAGGCTTATGCCTATGGAAATAATTAAAGAAATTCCCATAATAATAAAAAACATTCTTACTGCTGTGGAATAACTTGCCATTGAAGAAATATAACTTTCTTGGCTCAGTTTGTTTTCCAAAGCCAAAAGTTCTTGTAAGGTTTTATATAATACTTGGTATTTATCATCAGCATTCCCCATGTACATAGTAGCCATATTAAGATCTGAAGTGGCTAGGTCAATGGCGGAGAGGGCTACTTTTTTATATTCCGCAAGTTGAGTTCCAATTGTTCCCAAAAGAACTTTTTCCTCCCGAGCGAGTTCATTCTTTGACTGCACTTCGCTGACTCCTCGCGCAGCTTTTTCCAACATGTTTATTTGTTCTTTACCGAGGCTTTGGATTTTTTTCTCTTCGTAGTTAGCATTAGCCCAACTTATTAATTTATATAAATTGCTATGCATAGTGGCGAGATCATTCACCAAAGCAGCACTTATTTGATAATTCTTAAAGCGATTTTGAAAAACATCTTCCATAGCTTCTTTTTGGCTAATTAAACCTCGGTAAGAGACCCAGCCCAGGAGGATTAAAAAGACTATTACCACCATGGGGGATATGAGCAACTTTTTAGAAAGCTTCATGTCCTTAACTAATTGCCCAATCTTCATAATTACCCTCCCCGCCTTTATATCATCTTTGATAAATATGAAAAAACTTAATCATCTCTTATATACGCCGCAGCCGACGATAAGGTCATCAACTTTCTCGATGTAGGCTGTCTTCAGCTCGATTTTCTTTGACAATGGATTGGTAAATTTATAATCTTGCCACCCTTTGCCCTTAGTTTTGGCAATTTCAATCCTTTCTTTTACAAAATATCTTCCATCGGCATCTTTCATTTCAAGCAAGTCCTTCCCTATCATCTTTGGGTTAAACCCATGGGCTACACACTTGCCGTTCATATCGTAAACAAAGATATAAAGGTCCCGATCGACAAACTTCCCCTTGGGATTATTTATCTCAGCAAAAGCTTTCTCTTTTCCTTCCGTCTTGATCATGCTGATCGCCTTTTTTACTAAAGCTTCAGCTTCCTCTTTAGTTCCAAATTCTCCAGCGAACGCTATCCCCCCGGTTCCCCATACTAAAAAACTCAATAAAATAAGCACCAAAATTTTTTTCATACCTTTACCTCCTATTTTTGATTTATAGTCTCCTTCTTCCCAAAATCGAAGGAGTTTAATCTAAGTGCTTAGAAAAAAGTTTTAAAATTCTTTAAAATCTCCCTCCATGGGGATTATTTGTTCTGGTTTCTTTGCTTCTATTTGCCTCCCTCCTTTCTTGCAGCTGATTATAGAACGCACCTTTCTTTTTCCATTACCACCCTTCTGGTCTTGACTTCCAAGAGGTCCTTCGCCCTGAGTCACTTTTTTCAACTCCCAAGACGTTTGGCTATTTCCATTCTGCCCATTCATCAAATTCATAAGCTCAAATACAAACCCCTTCATTGTTTCGGCTTGCGCATTCATCTCCTCTGCCGCCGCCGCAGACTCTTCGGCAGAAGCCGCATTCTTTTGCACTACCTTATCCATCTCGGAAATTGCTTTATTAATTTGTTCTATGCCCTGAGCCTGTTCTTGGGAAGCGGCCGCAATTTCCCCAACTAACTCCTGTACCTTTTTTGAACTGCTGGCCACCTTTGGCAAAGACTTAGTTAGTTTTCGCCAAAATTTCTGATCCATTACGAACCTTTTTAACTGTTCCCTCGATTAAATTAGCTGTGTTTTTAGCAGCTTCTGCTGCCCGCATGGCTAAATTGCGCACCTCATCGGCCACAACTGCAAAACCAGCACCAGCTTCTCCAGCCCGAGCTGCTTCTACCGCCGCATTCAAGGCCAATAAATTAGTTTGAAAGGCAATTTCATCTATAGTCTTAATAATCTTTCCTGTCTCTTCTGAGGCGCTGGAAATTTCACTCATAGACTGCGTTAATTCTTTCATGGATTGATTGGCCTCTTCTACAGCCCGTGATGTTTCCATCACTAATATATTGGCTTGATTGGCATTTTCCGCATTTTTGCGCGTCATAGAAGACATTTCTTCAATGGAAGAAGAAGTTTCTTGAATTCCGGCTGCTTGCTCTGATGCCCCTTCAGCCAAGATTTGACTGGCTGAGGAAACTTGGCCTGATGCCGAGGCCACTTGCTCTGCACCTTCTGTTAGACCCTGAGCAACTCGATTAATAGATCGGGAAATAAAGCGGGCCACTAAATAAGCCAAAAAAAGCCCCCCTATTGTAACAGCTATCACTGTGCCGATTATTACATAAAGGATTTGATTTATTTCTTTTTCCACATCATCAATATAAATTCCAGAACCGATAATCCATCCCCATTCGGGGAGTAATTTGACATATGAAATTTTGGGGTCGGGCTTAGTGGCCCCAGGTTTGGGCCACATATAATCCACAAAACCTTCACCCGATTTCTTACAAACCTCTACAAAAGCAACAAATAACTTTTTACCGTTAGGATCTTTATAATCTGATAAACTCTGCCCCTCCATCTCCTTTTTAAAAGGGTGCATAACCATTCTTGGCTCTAAGTCGTTAATCCAGAAATAATCATCTTGGTCATAACGCAGATTCTTAATGACTTCTTTAGCTTGTCTTTTTGCTTCCTCCTCGGAAAGCACTTTTGCCTTTGCTTGCTTGGCGTAATGGTCTAATACACCCCAGGCAGATTCAACAATATGTTTTGTTTTCTGATACTTAGCCTCGTACATATTGCTTCTAACTTTTGGTATCAGCCAAGCAAAGACTAAGGAGAAACAGCATATAATAACGACTCCTAATAGCAAAATCTTTGTGGAAAGCTTTAATTTAGCCCACATAACTCCACCTTTATTTATAAACTTATTTATCCACTATGGGATTTTTGAGTTAAAAAATTAATTCCTTCTTGGTTCAATACTTTATCAATATCCAATAAAATTTTTACTCCACCATTAATCTTCGCGATTCCAGAAATATAATCTAAATCGAGATTAGTCCCCAATCGAGGGGTTTCTTCAATCTCCCCTGCTTTGATATTCAAAACCTCCGAAACAGCATCGACTACTATTCCCATAAGAATTGGATTATCTTTCCCTTTGATCTCAACTACGATGATGCAGGTCTTCTCGGTATAAGCTTTGTCTTCCATGCCGAATTTAACGCGTAAGTCAATCACCGGAATAACCTTTCCCCGCAAATTAATTACTCCTTTTACAAAAGGTGGCGTGCGGGGAACCGCGGTAATAGGCAGCATCCCAATAATCTCTTTAATCTTTAAAATACCTATTCCATACTCTTCCGCGCCGAGAGAAAAAGTTAAATATTTCCCTTCGCGATTGGTTATTTCTTTTATTGCTTGATTCACTGAAGTTACTAATTGACTCATTTTCTCCCCCTTTTAAAAGCTTTATACCCCTTTTATTTATCAAAACGTGGGTCATATAATAAGGAGACTATGCTTTTATCCGAGTTACAGCGTTTTTATCGGATGAATTTTTAAGAACTTGAAAAACACAAAAAATAAAAGAATCCCATTATTTTTTATCAATGAGGGATTTTTAGTTATTTTTGCCCATCAATATCTCTACTTTCAATTGTGGGCAAAAATACTTGAAAAATACTTCCTTTACCCGGTTCACTATATACGAAGATAGCCCCATTATGCCGCTTTACCAAACCCTGGACTATTGCTAAACCCAGGCCATTTCCTTCTCCATTTTTCTTGGTTGTAAAATAAGGATCAAATATCCTACTCATAACTTCTGGAGTCATTCCTACACCAGTATCTTCGACGCTAAGACACACATAAGGGCCTGGATTTAAGTCTGGACATTGGGCCGCCATAACCTCATTTACATGCCAAGAAGATAATTTTATTTGCAGCATTCCTTCTTTATCCCCTATAGCTTGTATAGCGTTCATACAAAGATTCATTAAAATTTGATATATTTGCGTAGGATTGGCTCTTATAAGCTGGCTCTCGTCTTCAATTTGCAAATTAACTTTTATATTGGGCGGCGCACTAACTTGCAAAAGCCGGTAAGCCTCTTTAATTAACGGAACAATTGGCAGAACCTTATTTTCCTGCTCATTTTCTCTTCTAAATTTAAGAATCTGATTAACTAATTCTTTGGCTCTTCGGCCAGCTTGCAATATTTCCCATAAATTTTGTTTTATATGCGAATCTGCTGGTACTTGGGCCAAAGAAAGTTCGGTATATCCTATCATTGCTGTTAAAATATTGTTAAAATCATGAGCAATTCCACAAGCCAATACCCCCAGTGCTTCCATATTTTGAGATTGCCATAAACTTATTTCCAAAAATTTATTCTTTTCCTCATCCAATGACTGAAAATTATCTTGCCCTAAACTTTTCACTTTAGTTGCCCTCTCAAAAAAATTTTAACCACAATTACCGTTAGTAAATATCTCCTGGACATCTAATATTAAACCCACCCGACCATCCCCCATGATCGTAGCCCCGGCTACTCCTTTAACATCTTTTAATTTCTCCCCCATATTTTTGATAACCACTTCTTGTTTGCCCAATAGATCATCTACCATCAGGCCGTTCTGGTGTCCATTTCCTTCAAGCACTATAATCAACGACTCCCACGGCTTATTTTTTTCAGGATTAACATTCACAAATTGGTGAAGTCTAACTAAAGGCAAAATTCTATCCCGCACTTTGACCATTTCTCCTTTTTTATGCATAGTGAAAACCTCATCCGGCCTGGGCCTTATTGCTTCTTTAACAAATTCAGTGGGAATGATAAACCGTTCCTCTCCGCTGCGCACAATAATGCCATCCATAATGGCTAAGGTTAGAGGGATACGCATAACAAAAAGGCAGCCTTTCCCCTCCTCAGAAAAAATTTCCACTTTCCCTTTCAATTTTTCAATGGCCTTCTTGACCACATCCAGGCCTACCCCGCGTCCGGAAACATCGGTAACTTTTTCTGCCGTAGAGAATCCTGGCTCAAAAATGAGATTATCAATTTGGCAATTAGTTAGGGATTTTTCATCAGTAATGAGGCCTTTTTCTTTAGCTTTCTGGAGGATTTTTGCCCGATTAAGCCCCTGACCATCGTCGGCTATTTCTATAACTACATTGCCACCATGTTGATAGGCTCTTAAATTTATCCTGCCTATCTCTTTTTTTCCCTTTTCTTGGCGAACTGCAGGCGGTTCAATTCCGTGATCAATGGCGTTGCGGATCATATGCACTAAAGGATCATATAGACTATCTACCATATGACGGTCAATTTCCGTATCTTCCCCAGACATGATCAGTTCTACTAATTTCCCTGATTTTTTAGCTAAGTCCCTTACCAAACGATGCATTTTCTGGAAGGTTTGCCGAATGGGAACCATGCGCAAGGACATAGAAATTTTTTGCAATTCATTTGTAATCCTTTTGAGCTGAGAAAAATCTTGGATTAATTTTTGGTCTTTGATGGCGCTAACTAAAGGATTCTGTTGAACTAAAGATAGAGCAATTACTAACTCACCCACTGTATCAATAAGATTGTCTAATTTTTTGGTATCCACTTTTATGGTGGAGTCAGCAACTTGGGCTCCTATCTGTTTTTGTTCAAGGGGGTCTTCTTTTAACTTTTTGAGATTTGTTTTACCTTCTTCTTTGTTTTCTTGGACAGAAGTGATTTGGGAATCTCTTAATTTTTCTTCCATTGAAGAGGATTCTTCATCTTTAAAATCTGAGAGACTTTCTGCTTCTTTTTTTCTGGGTAATAGTAATAATTTATCCTCATTAGCCAAATTCTCAATTTTCGCCAAATAGGGTTGAATATCAAAAAAAGTTGTTTTTGAGCTCCCGGCCTCAATCTGGGTCTTTAAATCCAGGATCATGCGTTTTAATAAATCGACCGCTTCTAAGATGAAATCAATAAGCTCCTGAGATATCTTGATTTTTTTATTCCGGACTTTGTCTAAAAGGCTTTCCACGGCATGAGAAAATTCGTTTATTTGGCGCAAATGCAGGAAGCCAGAAACCCCTTTAATAGTATGGAAGGGCCGAAAAATTGAATTAATTACCTCTGGGTCTTCTGGATTCTGTTCTAAATCAATGATCTGCAACTCCATATTATTTAGATAATCAAGAGCTTCGCTAATAAAGTCTTTATAGAGTTCTATGTCCTGCAAATTTATCTGTTCCTTGGCGACAGAAGAATCCTTCTCTTTTTTCTCTGAAAACTTAATATCCAATACTATGCCTAAAGAGGTCATATCCTTGGCATATTGCTCTATTTTTTCAATTAAATTTGGAGAAGAAGGAGCAAGAAGATGTTCTTGCAGGAGACCTACTCCGCGCCGCAGAAAAGCGAGGCCGTCATGGCCTTCGTGAATTTCATGTAAAATAATTTTTTCAACCAAACTCTTAAGGGCTTGGGGCAAATTTTGAGGAAAAGCAGCATCTTCTCCTGCTTGTTGGATCAATTCTAATTTCTCTAAGATTGACCCCAAAGTTTGGATATCATCGTAGTCCACAATCATTGCTTGCATGGATATTTCTTCAATAATCTCGGTTAACGTTTTTTTTTCCTTAGTCATTCCTTCTTTCCTCTAAATGGTAATTTTTTATAAAAATTCCTTCTTCTTTTTATTCTTTTCTTGAAGAGAATTTATTTTCATCCAAGTCTGGTTAAAATATCGGGTGAATTTTAATTTTCTTAAATGGAGCAATAAAAATTATTAATCTCTCACTGAAGAGTGAGATTATTATTGGAATTTTCAATGACTTCCCTTTCCCTGCCTCTGCCCACTGAGATTGGGTCGCGACGCATTTTCCGTCATGGCGAGGGACTCCGCACTTGAGGTAGCGAAGCCTGACCATCTCTTTAATTTCAAAGCGTTATGAGATCGCCACGGTCCCTGCGCTCCCTCGCGAGGACCTTACAATATAGTTTCCCTAAGGAGAGGAGATGGTAAGGAGGAAATGTTCTTGAGGCGTCATGAAGTTCTCCACTTTTTAGCTTGGGCATTAAAAAAAATTATTATTTTTTTAGTATTTATTGCTGTTCTCCAATTTAAGTTCGCCAACAATCTTCCGATATCAATAGCAAAATGCAGGAGGGATTATTTTGCCATGATCAGCTTAACTCGCTTAAATAATACTCCTTTAGTCATCAATCCTGATTTAATAATTTTTATGGAAGAAACCCCGGATACTATAATTACCATGGCTAATGGGGAAAAAATTGCTGTCCAAGAAAAAGTGGTCGAAATTATTCGCCGGGTAATCGAATTCCGCCGCCGCGTTTTTAATTCATCTCTTCCTATTGAATGATCAAAAATTATGGATAAGGCATCTATTATAGGACTCGTTTTAGGTATTGGGGCCGTCTTAGGCGGGCAAGCCTTAGAAGGAGGGCATCTCGGCTCCATCATGCAAATTACCGCCTTCGTTATTGTAATTGGGGGAACTTTTGGGGCAGTTTTTCTTAGCTATCCATTCAAACAAGTTATTGCTGCTCTTAAAGGTGTCAAGTCAATTCTCAAAGAACCTCCCCAAAATGCCGAAGAAATTATTAAGCAAATAACGCAGTATGCTAATAAAGCCCGCAAAGAAGGCATACTTTCTCTGGAAAAGGAAATTAAAAACATTGACAATGCCTTTTTAAAGAAAGCGCTCACTATGGCCGTAGATGGGTTAGAACCTCATTTGATCCGGGAGGCCATGGAAACTGAATTAGAATATTTAGATGAACATGGCAAAATAAGTTCTAAAATTTTTAAATCGGCTGGTGGATATGCCCCCACCATAGGTATATTGGGCGCAGTTTTGGGGCTTATTCATGTAATGGAGAATCTCAACGACCCCAGCAAATTGGGCGCGGGCATTGCGGTAGCTTTTGTCGCTACCGTTTATGGTGTAGGTTCAGCAAATTTGCTCTTTTTACCTATTGCCACTAAATTGGAGGTGCGGCATAGAAATGAAATGATCTTGCGTGAAATGATGTTAGAAGGCGTAATTTCCGTTTCTAACGGAGAAAATCCCAGATTAATAGAAGAAAAACTTAGATCTTATCTTCCGGATTTAATTCCCGAGCAAAAGAAAAAATAACCATGGCGCGGCGCAAAAAAAAACATGATGAAGAACATGAAAATTTAGAGCGTTGGCTGGTTTCTTATGCCGACTTTATTACTCTTCTCTTTGCTTTCTTTGTCACCATGTATGCTATTTCCCGCGTGGATGAGCAAAAACTAGGCTCGGCAGTAGAATCTCTGCAAAGGGCCTTGGGCTCATTAATTCCGGTGCAAATCAGTCAACGCGATGCTGGGGCTTTTACGCCTACCTCAACTCCCATAGGCAAAGGTATCATAAATGATCTTGATATAAGATTGGCGGAGAGAGAAAGGAAGGCTTTTGAAAAATTAGTTGCGGAAATTCAAAAGCAAATCGAAGATAATTTAATGGGCATTGAGCAAAGAAAACGCCCACCTTTTAACCAAATTAAATATATCTTAGAAAAACGGGGGTTAGTAATTAGGGTGCCCGATAGTCTTTTTTTTAACTCTGGGGAAGCTTCTATCCGGCCCGAATTTATTCCCATTTTAAATGCCTTAGGTAAATCCTTAGAGACAATTCCCAACCTGATCCGGATTGAAGGGCATACTGATAGCGTGCCCATTCAAACTGTTAAATTTCCTTCTAATTGGGAGTTATCCACGGCCCGGGCCACCACGGTCGTCCGCTATTTCCTAAGCAACTTTAATTTTAAACCAGAAAAATTATCGGCTACGGGATTTGCTGAGTTTCGACCCATAGCTCCTAATTCTACTCCTGAGGGTAGAGCTCTTAATCGCCGAGTTGATGTAGTAATTCTAAGCAGCTTGGAAGAGAATTTTGAGCCCAAGCAAGGAGAATCTACAGACAAAAATATCAACCCAGAAGGCGGAAAATTTAGCCCACCTCATAATTTACCGCCTCCCACACAATTTCCTCGACCAAGTCAAACAGGAGTTTAAATTATAGATTTAAAAGCATCTTTTTTATGATCCTAAACTCTTGCTGATCGATTAAGCCTTCTTTGCGCCACTCAATAAATTTTTTCAAATCTTTGATAACTTTTTCTTCTTTTTTTTCGGTAAGAAAATCTCCTGGAGTGGATACCATCTGTTTTAAGATGAGGTCTAATTCTGATAATTTGTAGTCGAAAACGGTGGGTAAGCGCGGAGAGTGAGAAGATTCTTTAAATAAAGAATCTTTAAATTTTTTTAACTCTTGCATTGTCTCCTGTAAGCGATATAAAAGCTGGCGATTTTCTCTCTGTAATCTAAGCTTTTCCCAAGCATTACTTATAATAATTTCTAATTCTTCTATCTTAAATGGTTTCTTTATGTAATCATAGGCTCCTCCGCGAATGGCCTTTATTGCCGTATCAACCGATGCGTAACCTGTCATGATGATAACTAAGCTCTCCGTATTAACCCTCTTTACTTCGTGCAGAAGCTGCAGGCCATCCACTCCGGCCATCACTAAGTCAGTTATTAAAATATCAAAAGAAGCTTTTTCCAGGGCCCGTAAAACAGCCTGGCCATCCGGAAATAAATTTACTTCTCTTATACCGCAAGCTAAAGTTTTACCCAAAATTTCGCGGAATGCTTCATCATCCTCAGCAATCCATAGACGAATTTTATTTGCTTGATTATTAGGCATAGGAAATTTATTCCCTTTTATTGGCGCAAATCAAGAAAACGTGGAGTAACTGGGGAAGTAAAGGTCTGCGCATAAGTATGGAGAGTTTTCAAGGTGAGTTGATTAGCCATCAATTCCTTTCTCACATCTTCTCTCCAGGAAACGAATTTTTGGCTTAATTGATTATCTAAGTATTGTATTTCTGAAAGAATATTTTTAATATTTTCGGAAAGAAATCGTTTTTCTGGATCTTCAACCAGATTCCTATTCTTTTTAATCTTTGTTAGTAAATTATCAAGAATCTCTATCTCGCTCATTATTTTTTGTCTCTGATTTAAGAGTTTAAAAATTTCCGGAAGATTATAAGGAGATGACTCTGAATATAAAGTTTTAGTAAGGGCTAAGTAGTTAGTTAAAAGATCTTTTTTCTCCTCCCAATACTTTAAATTAGATTCGGCAAAAGATTTTTTTTCTTGCAATTCCACTTCTGCGCCTTTCAGGAAATTAAAGATCCTTGGGTTTCAGAAGCATATAAACTCTGGTTACTCTTATTCCCGTAAAAAACCTGCTCCCAAGCTGATTTTAATTCGCTAAGTATAGAGGCTGCTTGTTCCAATCCTTTTATATCTTTTTTTATATCTGCATCCAATATGTGCCGAATTAAAAACCCATAGATGAGATCAAGATTCTTGGCTATAATGCCTCCTTTTTCAAAATTAAGGGCCACTCTTAATTCATTTATGATATCTAAGGCTTTTTGGACTGCTTGGCCTTTTGCTTCATAATTTTCCTTGAGATAATTGGTTTTAGCTGATCTTAGGCTATTAATTGCTTCTTCATAACACAGAATAATCAGCCTTTTTTCATCTGCCGTCAAGATATTTGTCTGCTTGTATACCCTATAGCCGGCATTATTCATTCTTTTATAAACCTCCTTAAAATATGTAATATTTCTCGATTATCCCCATCCTTTATTAATTGTTTCAATTTGGCTCGATAGCCAACTGATCTGACTCTGCAAGGTGCTTAAAGCAGTCTCCATAGCAATAAATTTCCGTTCCAAGTCGGCCATTTTTCGATCGAGACGATCTTCCATTTCTGATATATCATCGGCCAAACTGGAGATTGTTTCTTGAATAGTCTGCTCTTTATTAGCAATTGTTCCGCTAACAGAATCTGTAATGTAATAAAGCGCTCGGTCGAGCAACTCCGCTACTCCATAAGTTAATGTAAAACTACCTATATCTCCTGTAGCTGTGCCAGAGTAACGAAGAACCAGCCCCTTGGCATTTCCCGAGATTCCGCGCAGATACTCGCCCTCTCCCTGAGCATCTCCTTCAGTCTCGAAGTAACCAGTAACAGGATCAATGCCTGTTATTTGGATATTGTATGTCCCTGCCTGAGTGTCAATCGTGTGATAAATATAAGTTAAATTACTATTTGTCGCTGACCAATCGGCCACAAAAAGCCTTTTTAGGTCATCGAAATTGCTTGCTAAATAATCATTTAATGTATCTTCTTCAATGCTCAGTTTGCCATCGTTGCTAAGTCTAATACCGAATTGACCAAGGGTAGAAAAATTATCTGATACTCCTGCAATTCTATTCAAAATAATCTGGGTAAGACTTGATTTTATCGTCTTTAAAGTATTGTCTCCAAATAATATTCCTCCTGGCTCCTTAGTTGTCTCATTGTATCTTAAATGACTATTGATGGCTTCTATAGCCTCATTATAGGCATTTACGAACTCCTCGATTTTCTCCTTTACGGCAGCATAATCTCTATTAATATTGAGGGTAACGGTGGTATCGCTGGCCGCCTTTTTCAAATTCAACGTTACCCCAGGAATTACATCATCGACCATATTGGAGCTGGCTGTGACCTCCACTCCATCAATGGTAATACTGGCATTTGCCCCGGCCTGAATCTGCCTGGCTCTTATCGTACTTAAGGCCCCTAAATCATAATCGCTATCAAATTTAATAGTGGATTTGCTGGGAGTAAGAATTACAGATAGATCTGTATCCCCAAGCTCATTATCCAACACTCTGATTTTCCCATCGGCGGTTACTTGAGCAGTAACATACCCATATTGATTTTCAATAGCGGTCAGCAATTCTCCCACAGTAGTGGTATCATTGATAACAAAAGAATAACTAACCGCATTGCCTGATGTGTCTGTACCAGTTAATTCAATGGTATCTCCCACCGCATAATCGTTATAACCATCGATATCTTTTATTAAAGTTGCTGAGGTGATATAAACCCCGCCGATAGTGTTCTGGATGTCGCCCGTAACACCCTTTTCATCGGAAACGCCGCCTCTTTTTAAGATGCCAAGAGTTTCTAAAATATTATTGGTATCGGTATAAGCGATTGTACTTCCTTCAATTAAAAGCCTATAAAAAGTATTCCCATCTTCAGCTGTTTCACTTATTACCGAAGCTGGATTTGAGGTAAATACTCCGTTGAAAGCATTATTAATGGCTTCTCTTATGGTATTCAATGAATCCGTGGCTAAATCAATCGCTACAGACCTGGAAATTCCATTAATAACTATGGTCACTTCCCCACTTTGGGGAGAAGTTAAATTAAGAAGATTGGCACCTCCGATGGCCTCATCTGCCTCAGAAAAGGCATCACTCTTGTGTCCCGCGGCTATTATATTTTTCGCTGTTTTCTCCGCCGCATCAACGAACCCGAGCAAACCAAGCAGGTCCGTTGCTCCGCCATTAAGGAGGCTTATTCCTGCTGATCCTTCTTCATCACTAGTCAAGATTAATCTATAGCCTTCATTTCCATAATTAACGATCGAGGCCGTCACTTGCGAAGCATTAGCACCCGAATTAACCGCGTTGATTTTATGGCGGATAGAGGATAAGCTATCCGTGGTAGAGATGGAAACCGTTCGCCCGCCAATGATTATGTCTCCAGAAAGATTCAGAGCTGCCGTCTGGCTGGCAAAGCTCGTCGAGGAAAGCTTTTGCGCGCTGGCCAAAGAATTTACTTTGATTTGGTAAGAACCAGGGGCAGCACTTGTCGTGGTCGTGGCGGAGAGGATGTCCTCAGCGTCGGTAGTAGTATTTGAAGAAAGGGAAACAGTATAAAGATTAAAATACGCAGGTTTATTGAGTTTTCCGGCCGTGGTTTTTAAAGATAGGAGTTTAGTATTTATTGCTTGCCAGGCACTGAGTTTGTCCGTGTATGTTTTCTTTCTGCTTTCAATAAGATCAATTCTTTTATGCTCTACTGCTCTTAACTGTTCAATGATTTTTTGCCAATCCAGGCCGCTTGCCAAGCCGCTGACCATACTGGTTCCGGCCATTTATTTTCCTCCAAATTAATCTGTTCATTTTACCTTCTTTCCCCTGGGGAGAGTCGCCAATACTCGACCAGGGGAAAGAGTGAGGAGAATTTATATATGAATATTACATTTTTACATTTAACAAAAATCCAATCTTCTTCCCAATTTTCTCTGCAAGGTTTATAAGTTCTTCAGAGGGTATCTGTCGAATCAGCTTTCCTTTGGCATCGTAAACTTTGATTATGACCATCCCCGAATCTTTTTCCGGAATAAATTTCAGGCTAAATTGGTTACCTTTGGCGAACTCGTTGATTCGTTCGGCTAAGTCCTGAATGGCTTTTTGTTGTTCTTCAGAAAATGATTTTAGGAATTTTGCTATATTTTCATCGCTCTTTATAGGATTCTCAAATTTTTTCCCTGAGACCTGAAGAGAATCGGGCGTAGAAGGAGGGTGCACAATATTTTGGGTCACATCTCCGATCTTCACTTCACCCCTCCTTTAATAGAAAAGAGGGGAAGGAGTAAACTCCCCTTCCCCTTTGCTTAAATTTGTTTTAAAGCAGATTAACGGCCACCGCCAAGTAAGGCGAGAACGCTCTGCGGAGCCATATTAGCCTGGGCAAGCATGGCTGTTCCTGCCTGGAGCAAGATCTGATTCTTGGTAAAGTTAACCACTTCGAAGGCCATATCCACATCTCTGATGGTCGATTCAGTAGCGGCAATATTCTCTATTGTAATGGCTAAATTAGCAGCGGCAAATTCCAATCTACTCTGGGCAGCACCAATTTCGCCTAATATCGTATTAACCGAAGTCAAAGCATTATCAATAGAAGTTAAAGCTTCCTGAGCAGAAGCTAAGCTGCTTAGGGATAAAGAATTTAATCCCAAGTCGTTTGATAATAAGCCATCACTGGTGCTCACGGCAATCCGATCCTCAGTGGCGGTATTCCCTGAACCAACCTGGAAATTAAAACTAATGGCAGCATTCAACATAGCTGTGCCACTATATTTAGTGTCGTTGGCTATCCGATCTATTTCTGAAATAAGTTTTTCTGCCTCAGCATTGAGACTCGTTCTCCCAGTGCTATCCGTATTATCTGAAGCAGCAAGAGTCGCCAATTCTTTTAAACGTTCAATAATAGACTCAATCTTCTGGGCACCTCCTTCAGCCATTTGTAACATGGCTGTCGCCTGGGAAACGTTCTGTTGCGCCATTCTCAGGCTTCTTACTTCCATTCTGAACTTGTTAGCGATGGAAAGTCCGGCTACGTCATCTTTAGCTTTGTTAATTCTATAGCCGGATGACAATCTTTCCATAGACACTGACAATCTGGCGTCAGTATCCGTAAGTTGCCGATGGGCATTTAGAGCCGCCACATTAGTATTAATTCTTAGTGCCATAGTTTTTTCCTCCTTGATTTTTTAATTTTGGGCATCCTTGCCCATGATTTGAATTAATTTTGACTTTGAGCCCGGGCTTTTGTCGAATTATTTATCGTCCGCTTGTGAGAAAACTTAAATATTTAGTTGGCCAAAAAAGAAACTTCCTCAGTCTTTTCCTTCTGCTTGTAAAACTCTATTATCTCATTCAATTCTCTTATTATTTTTTCCTTCAATCCTAAAGTGATTGCTTTGTTGATGATCATTTCCAAGATTTCTTCCTGGGGATAAATTAAAAAAGCTGTTTTCCAGGCTAAAAGAGCGAACCTTTCTTGCCCAAGGGCAGAAAAAATCTCGGCCATTTTCTTATATAAAGCATTTATTTCTGCGAAATTATTTATGGTGATGTGGCGAGGTAAATTAAGAATTCTCAAAAGAGCATCACATTGCGATATTAAATTTTCGATCTCGTAAAAGCGAAAATAAATATCACTTAAGATTAATCTTATATCAATTAAATTGGCATCATAGGTTAAAGCCATTTTAAAAAATTCCTCTGCTTTATAGTAATCTTTATTTGCATAATAGAGATGTCCTAAATTAGTTAAGGCTTCTATTCTTTGAGGATTGATCTCTAAGGCTTTTTGGAAAGCTTCCTCTGCTTGATTATATAGGCCAAGCTTTCGATAAGCCAAACCCACGTTTGTATAATCTTGATCGGTAGCTCTTTCTGACAAAATGACCTTCTCATAATACTTAATTGCTTCTTCAAAATTTCCCTCTTTAAGATATAATAGGCCTAAGGCTTGGTAACTTTTAGGCAAGTCATTTCTAAATTGCAAAGATCTTAAAAAATTATTTTTAGCTAATTCATTCTGGCCTTTTTCTAAAAAACATTGGCCTAGGCTATAATGTAAATCGTAACGTAGCTGGTTTAGGTTAATCGGCAATAGACCAACTTCTAAAGGGAAAAGGAGCGACTCGTGAAAATGCTTTATTGCCTGGTCGTAATTTCGGGAATGGAAATAAGCTTGCCCCAAGCAAAAATGGACTAAAGCATTATCTTTAAAATCTTTGCTTAATTCAGAAAAGATGGAAACAGCCTCTCCATATGACCCTAATTCAACGTAATACTTGCCCATCAATAATGCGCATTCCAAATAGAATTGTTTTTCCCGCTTTCTGATATTTTTATTTTTGGTTATAATTTTCATATGATAAATTGCTTCTTTTTTTCGGCCAATCATGGCCAGAGTACGCGCGGCATTATAATGTAATATTAAATCATTAGGTTTTACGCTCAGTTCGCTTTCAATTATAGAAAGATTTCTTTGAGCTTTTTTAATAATGGTTTCAGAATCTGAATACCCTATATGTCTAATTTCAATATCCATATTCTCAAATTTTATTCCTTGGCGTTTAAGGCTATAATAAATTTGCTCATGGACCCTTCCTTCAAATAGAGTCCCTTTTATCTTTGGAAATATTCTTATTTGCCGAAAACGAGTCTCTCCATCTACAGGTGATTGGCTATTTATTATTAAATAATAGGCTTTATCTCTGCTTGCTGATAAACTATTCTTTAACTGCCCGATTTTTTTGATGTTTTGTTCATCAATTCGATCATCCGCATCGAGCCAGAGGATATAATCACCGGTAGCATGGCGGATGGAATCATTTCGGGCAGCAGAAAAATCATTACACCACTGAAAATCAAAAACCTTAGCACCCAAGCTTTTGGCCACTTCCTTCGTTTGATCCGTAGAACCGGTGTCTACTACAATGATTTCATCTAAAATTGATTTTAAGGGGTGAATGCAATCCTTTAGATTATGGGCTTCATTTTTCACAATCATACAAAGAGAAAGTTTGATACCTTTACCTTTTTTCATGTAACCATGCTCCCTTGATTTTCGAACATCTTCATCTTATCTATCTCGTTAATGATTTCCCTTACATGAATCTGATGGTTATCTATCTGATAAGATTTTTTATAAACCTCTTCGGCCTTGGCGTAGTCTTCTAAGTGGATAAAACAATTGGCAAGAGAATTTAGAAGGCTTACATCTCTTGGCCTCAAATTCAAAGCCCTTTCGTAGTAGGAGATTGCTTCTCCAAACTTACTTTGGGCAATAAGACAATTTCCTAAATTTTCTAAAGCTTCGGAATGATTTTCGTTCAATTTTAGGACTTGGTTAAAATAAGCAATTGCCTGCTCGAATTCTCCTTTTTGGAAACAAATGACTCCCAAATCATTTAAAACATCTACATTTTTAGGATCCCAAGAGAGAATTCTTTGAAAAATATGTTCTGCTCCTTCCATATCCCCCATATTAAATAATGCCTCGCCCTGATAAATTGATAATTCATCTGCATTTATTGGGTAATAATGCTTGATTGGATCAAAGTCTTGATTTAAAATCCAACCCAGATCATACTTAGCTCCGTACTCGATATCCTCCGGAATCCCCCATTTCTTTTTGAATATTTCCCAATTTCTCTTTAAGCTTTCAGAATATTCTATGGACTCTCCTATAAACGTCCTGTTACCAAAATGATGGACATAACTATCCTCAGCAATCCAGGATTCAAAACCTGCGAGCCGCGCTCTAATTGAAAAATCATCGTCTTCGAAATTCCCAATTCCATATCTTTCATCTAATCCTCCTATTTTCTCTATAACTGCTTTTTTAATGAGCATACAGAAGCCTACAACTCTCCAGAATTGTCTTGCTCGTCCCTGGTTTTTTTGAGCATATTGAATCGCAAATTCATTAAGCCCTTCTAAGGTGTGGATATTATATTTTACATCCTCAAGGAGTTGAGGCCCAGAAACGTAATTGGACATTGGTCCAATTATACCAATTTCGGATTTTCTTTCGGCTATATTCAACATTCTTTTTAACCATCCTGGAGTAACCACCACATCGTTGTTTAGGAGGAGGATATAATCTCCTTTTGCCTCTGCTATTCCTCGGTTATTACCTGCAGCAAATCCCATATTTTTATCGTTAGAAATTATTTTAAACCTTTTGCAGTAGAAATATTTTGTAGCTTTTTTCTTTTTATTTTTCCTTTTCCCACCAAATCTTTTTTCTTTTATTTCTCCATTTTCTTCTGCAAAAAACTTCCAACCCGCAATAGACTGCCTTCCTTCTCTAATTGCTTTTAAATATTCAGGGGTTTCATCTGTACATCCATTATTGACAATTATTAATTCAAAAGGTACATCTGTATAATTAAATAAGCTTTCAAGGCATTTTTTTGTATATTTGAATTGATTGTGCATAGGTATTATTATTGAAATAAGCCTTTCTTCCACTTGCAATTTTTCCGATCCAAAGATTTCTGCTAATTTTTTATTTATAACTTCTGGAGCCCAATTAATTTCGACCTTTTTCTTTCCCTTATCGGACAAATTTTTCCAGAGAATAGGATCATGATAAAGCTGAACTACTTTCTCGGCAAATTCCTCAGGAGAATCTGCAATCAAGGCATCTTCTCCGTCTATCAATTCCATCCCTTCTGCCCCGACAGAAGTAGTAACAACAGGTAATCCCCAGGAAAGAGCCTCTCCAATCTTTCCCTTCATTCCTGCTCCATACCTCAAAGGACTTACAGTGATTCTGGCATTTTTAAGATAAGGACTCAGATCTGGGACATAACCTGTCACAATTATCTCCGAGCAAGCCAACATTTTAATATCTTCTGGAGGATTATTGCCCACGATATAAAATTTCACTCCCGATAATTTCTTTTTAATAAGAGGAAAAATTTCTCGACAAAAGAAATGAATTGCATCTCTATTAGGTGGATGGTTAAAGTTGCCCACAAAAAGAAGATCTGAACTTTCTTCATATTTTTTTATAAAATCATTTCTTTCGTGAATATTGGGCACGACATCAATTGGTATATTATTTACGAGATTTGCTATAGCCTTTTTATCGTTCTCTGTTACCACCCAAATTCTATCAGCCTTATTATAAACAGCTATTTCTCTCTCTTTATTTAATAATGCTCTCCTTTTAAGTTCAGGATTTTGCTTTAGTTCAGCCTCGCGCATTTCTCTAACAAAATGAATATCCACTGTATCAATAATTATCTTTGTTTGGGGAGAAAATTTTCTTATAATGGGACTGTAATAATTTGCCACTTCCCAAAATTCAATTAACGCAAAATCATATGATCGATATTTAAAAAGAGAGTCGTAAGAAATAGAATGCCATGGGTTATCTTTATATCCTGCAGCCTTCATAGCTTCATAATCCCCAGCATAAACTTCTATCCCCATCTCTTCTAAAACTGGGCGATATTGACTTTCCAAAGAGCCGTCCCTAGCCAGAAAAGTTATATGGAATTTTAATTTCTTCAACATTTTTAGAATTTGAAATAAACGGAGAGAACCAGAAGCTCTATCATAAAAAGGAAGAAAAGCATCTATCACCAAAATGTTCTTCATGGCCCGTCTATCAGAGGCTTTAAATACATTTCTAGGATCATTAGGAAATTGTTTTTTTAGTTCCGCTCTCCATTTTCCGATAAATTTAAAGCGGTTTATTTCCTGATATTTTTTATATCCCGACTGAAGATCTGTACCTGCTGTTTTTCCTTCATGATGAAGGACAACGCTTCTGGGGTGATAATATACTTTGTAGCCACGCTTCCTGATCTCGAAGCACAAGTCTGTATCTTCATAATAGGCTGGGGCGTAGCGCAAATCAAAACCTCCTATTTCATCCCATACATTTTTTCGAATCATTAGCGCCGCCCCTGAACAGTAATCAACTTCTCTGACAAAATTAAAACGAGGGTCAGATGGATCCATTCCCCGACCATAATTCCAACCCTGGCCATCTGCAAAAATAATTCCTCCAGCCTCCTGAAGTCTTCCATCAGGATAAACAAGTTTTGATCCTACCGCACCACAATCAGAATTATTTTCCATAAACTGAACTAATGGTTTAAGCCATTCATGGGTTACTTCTGTATCATTGTTTAAAAAAACAAGATATTTACCTTTTGCAATTTTAGCGCCTAAATTACAAGCCCTTCCAAAACCAATGTTGCTTGACAAAAATAAAGGCCTTATCGGGTACTCCTTTAGCCCCAAAATAAATTCTCTTGTTCCATCGTATGAAGCATTATCTACTATTATCAGCTCATAGCTTTCATTTGTATGCTCAAAAATACCTTTTAAACAATTTCGCGTAAATTCCAATTGATTATGAACAGGAATTATTATAGAAACTCTAACCCCATTTTGATTTTCTTTTTTTGTGGATAAATTTGTATCATTTTTTGAATTTTCATTACTATTTACTTGAGTTTGCTTCCGTTTCATAATTGCCTCTAAGTCTGCATTGGCTCCTTCAGGAGTTGGATCTATCACTTGATCTACTTTTGGGGTAGTATTTTGGCCCAATATAACTCCCTCACTATTGCCAACGCCTTTTGGGGGGCGAATATTTTTATCATTATAATATTTCTCTAATTCTCTAAAATTAGGATTATAAAGAAGAGCATACTCAAAGTACTTTTTGGCTTGATCAGCAGATCCTTTTAGCTTAAGAAGTAGAGCATATTGTAAGATCAGTTTCCCATGCTCGGGAAATTTCCTTAAAGTTTCGAGGATTATTTCAATTGCCTCTTCTACCTTCTCTTGTTGGGCATGAGTAGATACTTGATGAAGGGTTTGTTGAATTATTTTTTCTTTTTTCATTAAAGCTTCCAATTGCTGAATTAACAAATTGTATTGTCGTCGAAGGAAAGCTAATTCTATACCCATATTAAGATATGTGTTTGCTTGATCATTGGAATGTTGCCGATATTCAAGTAAGAATTCGGGGCATAGAACAGCTTTCCATCCTTTATCTATAATGCGTATAAATAGATGATGATCCTCGGGGCCATTAGATTTTTTGTAGCCACCCACCTCTTCGAAGGCTTCTCGCCTATACATGGACGAGCCATGGATAAAATTCCTTGATCTGAGGAGTTGCTTTGTTTCGTCAGTAAACTCAGGAAATCGCCATAAAAAAATTTCCTTGCATTCTTCTATAGGGGAGGCATGGACTTTATGTGCAAGAATTTCTGCTCGGGGGCCGAAAATAATAATATTTGTATAAGCGATCGCGGCCTGTGGATGCAAGTCCAGAGCTAATTTGCATTTTTCTATATAGTCGCTTCGCAAGCGATTATCAGCCCCTAAAAAGCATATATATTTCCCCGAAGTTAAAGAAACTGCTTTGTTAAAATTATCAACTATACCTAAATTTCTCTCATTTCTAACAATTCTTATTTTTTCTTTGTAACGGTTCGCTACCTCCATAGAATTGTCTTCTGAACAATCATCGATAAAAAGAATTTCATCCGGTTGAACAGTTTGGTGAATAGCTGATTCGATAGCCTCTGCTGCAAAACGTCCGTAATTGTAATTGGCTATAATTAAAGATACAGTCGATTTAGCAAAACTTGTTTTATTAGTAACTGTTATCCTTTTAAGATTATAGAGATCGTAATCTTTTCCTTGATCACATAAAACAGCTCCTTTGAAAAAATCTTTTATGATCTGCTGCCCAAAAGATGGCACACGTCCATGAGGATAAGCAAACCAAGCAAATCCCTTTGGATCTAAATCTCTTATATGGGCAGGAATAAAAATCTCAGACTCTATTTCTTCTTTTTTGTTGATTTTACTTAAATCTGGATGAGACCAAGAGTGCCATTGTAATCGTCCACCATGCTGAACCATACTTCTTAGCTGAGCGGAGCCAGCAAAATTAATTAGAGGCTCTCCTTGATCAAAGCTATTATTTTTGCCAATGAAGTTTCCAATAATAAAAAGTTCAAAAGGGTATCCAAACTTTTTCAAGATAGGAAAGGCATGGGTAAATACATTTTCGTATATGCCATCAAAAGTTATAACTACTTGATCTGGATTATTTGGGTCATATTCGTCTAAATAAACAACTTGACAACGCCTTAATTCTTCCATTTGTCTCCAGAACTCATTGGGAGTTACCCACCATATAGATGGTGACTCTGGGTAAACTTTGTGGTACAAAAGGATCATTTTAAATATACCTCCAGAATATGAACATACTCTCGATAAGAATAATATTCTCTATGCAAAGTAATATAAGGGAATCGAGCTGAATACCATTCTTCAATATGGCAACAAACTAATATCCCCCTACAAATCAAAAGATCATCAATGATTGTATAAATTAACTTTTCACTATTACCTATATACTGGGGATATAGGACTCCAGTTATGACTATAAGATCAAAATCTTTTCCCCAACCTAAAAAAGGAAGGTCAAAAATTGAATAGGGAAAAAATTCAATATGAGGGGGACAAGTTCTCTTCGCATACTCGATTGCCCGAGAAGAAATATCTATGCCGATAATTTTTTCTCCAGGAAGAGAATTAGTAATAAAGCCATTTCCGCACCCTATATCTAAAACTTTTTTATAGGGCTTTTTGGGAATTGCTGAAAGCAGTATGGCTTTTCTGTTAAGATCTTCAGGATTTTTTTCATACCCCCAAGGATCCGGATTTTCATACCATTTTTCCAATTCTTCTTTATTTTGTAATACATCCATATATTTATTCCTTTTATCTTTTAAATATTTTTTCGCGCTGTAATTTGGAAAAAATTTAATTTTGATTAGAGCATATTTATAGAGACTTGCTAAAAGCAAAGATAAGATCAGTTTGCCCATAGTTTTCTGGAGTTTTTATTTCAAAAAATTTACTGGCTAAGCGGTGGCCGAAAATTTTTTGTCCTCTCCAGGAAGGAAACATTTCTCTTTCCAAGGAAACTGGTCTTCCAGGGGCAATACTTCTAATTAAATTACGTTTGATTAAGTAAATGCCTGCATTTACCCAGCCATAAGAACCTAATAATTTCTTATCGGAAAATTTATAAACAAAACCGTCTTCATCCGTTATTACAACCCCATAGCCTGATTTTTCCGGAGCCATGGTTAATACAATACTCACATCAGCGCCCCAGGCCATGTGGCTGCGCCAAAAAGATTCCAAGTTGGCCTCGCAAAAGGAATCACCATTTAAAACTAAAATTTGCGCTGATCTAAAGAAGGGTAGGGCAAGCCTCAGCGCTCCTCCTGTGCCGCGAGGAGAAAATTCTTTTGAGTACCAAAGGCGCATACTTTTATAACTACTGCCAAATACTTCTTCTATCTTCTCGCCGCGGTAGCCAGTACACAGGACTATCTCTTTCAATCCAAATAATTGTAAATGGTCCAATATATAAGAAAGAAAAGGCCTACCTCCAATTTCTGTTAAAACTTTAGGCTGATCAGGAAAGAAGCGACGGAAGGAAGGATCCCAAGCACCAGCCAATATGGCCGCTGTAACATTTGCCAAAATGCCCATTTTTATTCCTCCTTACAAGAAAAATTCCATATTTTAATTTCAGCAAAGGATATGCCAGAAGATGAATTTAAAAACCCTAATTTTTTCTAATAGTTAAAATTGATAGAAAGATTAAATAGGCAAAAAAGGCCTGACCAAACAAAAAAGGGTTGCAAAATTTGCCGAGTTAATTTATTTTTTATTTATCTAAGCGGGGGGTGATTAGAAAAATTAAAGTTTCTTTTAAATTTGCCGAAAAATAATTAGAAAAATAAAATTTTAAATTTTTTTCTCATAAAGGAGAAAATCTTCATGACAGTGACGAATGTAAAACCCGATCAAGCGACCGGAGTAATAACCCAATCCGAAAAACTTACTTCGGCGGAACAAAGAAAAGTAGCCTTAGATGCTAAGAAATCTCCTGGGGAAGCAAGCGACAAAGTGGAACTTTCTCAGGCATCTAAAGAGCTGCAACAAATTTATTCTTTTCTCCAAAGCATACCTGAACAAAGATCCGCAAAAATTGCGAAATTGAAAGAATTGATTGCGGAGGGAAAATATCAAGTTGATGTCCAGGCATTATCAGAAAAGTTGGCTAAAGAATTTTTAGCCGAGATTTTGAAATAATTTTCATCTTCTTTGATACAACTCGACCCCATGCCCAAATTACCTTACTTATAATTTATCCCCTCACTCTAATCCTCTCTTCATTGAGACTGTGTAGTAAGGTCATCGCGAGGGAGCATGCAGACCGCGGCGATCTCGTAACTCATTGAAATTAAAGAGATGGCCACGCCCTGCGGACTTGCCTGACCTCCCTTATAACCTTAAGGGAAGGGGAAAACGGTGGGAATAAGAATTCTGGAATTGAATAATTTGGCGGGCGAGTCTCTTAGCCACATTGATTACCAATGGGCCAAGGAGATTAGCAGTAATGATGGGTGGAGTGTCTCGCGATATATTAACGACGACTAAAGTTTTCAAGTTTCCTGCCGCCTCTTTAACCTGCAATATTTCTTCATCTTCCGGACTTATTTGTACTTCATAATCTGGTTTGAAGAGCAAAGGATCTGTAAGGACAAAAGCCAAAGAAGGTGCATCTAGACACTGCCACCACCAAAAAGGAGATTCTTTTTTATGCTCTAAGAGAACATAGTTTCGAAAATCAGGAAAACCAATCATGCCTTCCGGCATGCGAATAACCTGTTTTTCCTCAATGTCTATCGTTCCAAAACGAGAAGTGGTGACTCTCAATTTATCTCTTACTCCTTTTCTTTAATCTTCGAGAAGTGGTATTGAACTGCCTCGGCGGCTAATTTGTTTTCCTCTATGACCTTCTGGAAAATCTCCTCCCGATAAATAACATTTTCAACCGGGGCCTCAATACCTAAGCGCACTTGCTTACCGCGGACATCTATTACATAGACCTTGATCTTGTCCCCGATGACGATGCATTCGCCTATCTTCCTAGTTAAAATCAGCATTTTCACCCTCCCTGGCAAAAATGACTGCTCTATTTATTACTCGGAGCGATTAAATATTTACACTTATTCCCCTTACCTTCCCCTCTCCCCATGCCTGGCGAGAGGGTTAGGATAAGGGGTTAAGAACAGCATATGTCATTTATTTAATGCGCTCATTAATAATTTAACGCAAATAATTTAATAAAGTTAACTCATGGATTTTTGCTGAAGAGAGCAGGGCCGCCTGATAAGCCAATTCTTTCGCCTTTAAATCCACAACTAAAGCGGAAATATCCGCATCCTCTTCTTCTGAGATTCTCTCTTGAAAGAAAAGATCCAGGTCTTTAAGAATATTTTGTTTGGCTTCCAAGCGGTTCAGTCGGGACCCAATATCAACTATTTGATTATTGAAATGATCCGCGACCTCTTGGAGATTTTCTAACTGCTGCCGAATTTCTGCTGTCTGATTATTTTCCAGCGCAGTTTTGAGACTCCCTAATACAGTAAAAATATCAGCCTCCATAAAGGCGGTCTGCCCATCTTTATTGATTGCCAAAGTTTCCTCTTGGCCAATGGGAATTTGAATTGTATTAGTATCGCCGTTATATTGAACGGATCCGCTCACCTTGGAAAAAGGAACAGTATTAACCTTATAACCTGCAAAAATATATTTTCCCCCTAACTCGCTATTAGCCAAAGAAATTGCCTGATCTATAAGTTGATCTATTTCTTTAGCCGCCAAAGCTCTAGTCGCGGCATTTTGGGTATCACTAGCCATTTGGGTAGCAATTTCTTTAGCCCGGCCGATCAATTCTTCCGTCTGCTGCAGCGCCGATTCTGTTAAATTTAGCCAAGTTTTGGTCGTTTCCATATTCCGCTGGTATTGTTGCACCTGCGCCCATGCCTTCTTCAAGTGGAGAACATTGATCATGGCCAGCGGATTATCTGATGGTTTATTGAGGATCTTTCCTGAAGCTATCTGTTCATTTATCTTTTGCTGTTTTTCTTCCAAGGAAAGGAGTTTCTTTTCCAAGTTATAGTATATAGTCCTGGTAGCTACGCGCATTTTTTATCTGATCTCCAATAAACTTTGCAACATTTGATCGGCAACTGCTATTAATTTTGAGGCCGCTTCAAAACCCCGCTGAATTTTCATTACTTCCACCAATTCTTCATCTACGTTTACCCCGGAGACTGAATCACGCACTGTTCTTAATTGATCTAAAAATGTCTGCATAAATTCCTGCTTTTGTTGCATTTGCTCAGTCAAAAGCCCTATTTCGCCGGTGAGGTTATGGTAATAATGATCTAAAGTAACGTTCAGGGAAATGCTCGTGCGGGAATCTCCCCGTTGGTTATAAACCCATTTGGTAATGGAGTTAGTATCATCATTCTGGATATTTAATATTTTTAAAGCATTTTCATTATCTCCTGGATCACCTGTGCTTCCTCCGGCGGCGATATTCCGCGGATTACCAAGGACATCCGTACTCAATTGTATATAAGCTGCCGCATTGGTATAATCCGAGGAATTGGGCAACTCCGGAGCAGTTTGGAAATCTTTGAAAAAATATTTTCCTGTTTCTCCCTCCAGGGTGTAGCCTGTAAAATGCAGCGTATTCACCTGGGCGATGAGCGTGCCGGCTAATTCATCAAGGTTGGCCATATACTGAGGAACTATTTCATCTCGAATATCTAACCAACCTCCGATCTTGCCACCGATCAACCTTTTACTAATATCTACGGGAATATCATTCCAAAATATTTTTCCGTCATTGCTTTCTAATTCCCAATACTCAAGGCCGTCAACCAATCTTATGCCCTGACCCACCCAAATTTTCAAGCCCCCATTTTCATCTTCCAAATATACATTGCCTAAGTAGTCTGATAATTTTTCTAACAAAATATTCCTTTGGTCACGTAAATCATTGGCCACAGCTCCGGCAGATTCGGCTTCCAAAATTTTCCCATTTAATTTGGCAATTTGGGAGGTGATCACATTCACTTCCTGGAGGGCGATAGCAATACTGGCATTTGCTTGCTCCATAATTTGGCTTAAATTGTTTCTTAAGGAATGGAAAAAGCTACAAAGGTTTTCGGCTTTTCCCAAAAGGGAAGTGCGCTCGCCAATCCCGCTCGGATTATTAGCCAAGTCATGCCAGGCATTCCAAAACTCACTCAACGCCTGAGCAAGACCCGTGCCCGAAGTATCATTAAAAAGACTCTCAATATAATTCAATATAGAAGCTTTGGTATCACTCTCGGAAAGGTCAGCAATGTTTTTATGGATAGTCTGCGTAGTATAAATATCTACTGCTTGGGTTATAGATTGCACGGTCACTCCCAGGCCTAAATTCAACCGGCCTGTGGAAGCTGAGGGTTGGGTTTCTAATAAGGCTATTTGGCGCGTATACCCAGGGGTATTTACATTGGCTAAGTTATGACTGGCCACTTGCATAGCGACCAATTGAGCCTGCAAAGCACCTTTAGCTATATTGAATACTCCGCTAACTCCAGACATTCTTACACTCGCTGATTTAAGAAGAATGGATTTGTTTTTGGATTATTACCCTTAACCCAATGGTATGAAAGGTTACTACCGGAAGAAGCGATCAAATCCATTAATTCTCTCCAGTAAGCAAGAATTTCTTGGATGAATGCCTTATTCTGTAAATTTAATTTATGGACTCTTTCCTTTAAGTGGGCCACTTCTTTTTGGTGCCTCTGCCATTTATGGTAAATTGGGAGTGGCAGAGCGTGAGCCAAAATTTCTTCTTTAAGTTCAGATGAATTAGCTGCCCTTTTCAATTCTTTCCTCAGGGTTTCATTTATTTTCACTAAAATTTCTCTTTGTTTATCAATTTGGCTAATAGATTTAAGCAGAAGTTCCACAGAATTTTGTCGCAAATATTGCCCTTCTTCTTTGATCTTTTCAATTAATAAGTTATATTGACGGATTTCTTCAACCATTAACTCTTCTAAATCCTTAAATTGCCCGGTAGATTCTTCCATTGCCTATTCTCCGCGCCTAATTTCTTTAGGCAAAGCCTCAAGCAAGTGTTCATTTTAATTCCCCCTCACCTTGCCTCTCCCCAATGGGGAGAGGAGAAGGTGAGGGGCTCTCCCCACTAAGGAGCGGAGAAGGTAAGGGGCTCTCCCCGCTGGGAAGAGGGGAGAGTGAAAGGTTACTTTTATTTTTTTGCTGATTGGTAATCTGTTTATAAATTAGCTCTCCTATCCCTAATCCTTTTTTCTGAGCCAGGGTTCTACTCACTTCTTGCTCTAAAAGGGTTTGGTATATTTCATTTCCTGACTCGCTATTGTTCCCCCATCCTTTTCCCCAGGTCATTTTCCGCATCAATTTGAAGATTTCTTTCCAAAATAAGGATTCAAATTCTCGACAAACTTTTTTAGCTCTTTCTTCATCCAATTTCCCTTTATTAAAATTGTCCATAGGGGAAAGGAGATTGGGTAAATTTTTTACATTTTGTATCGGCCCTTTTTCCATTTTCTTAAACTTTAAATTTCTAATGGATTTCCAGCTCTGCTTGCAAGGCTCCCGCGGCCTTAATACTCTGCAAAATTGTTATTAAATCCCGAGGAGTTACTCCTAATGCATTGAGTGCTCTCACTAACTCTCCTAAATCTACCCCTTCAGATAAAACTACTAATCCTTTTCTTTCTTCTTTCACCCCTATGGTTGATTCCGGCGTAACAACTGTAGCTGATCCCGGAGTAACAATAGTACCTGTGCCTTCCCGAGGAGGAACAACCGTAGTTGGGGTACCCGGCGGAGCTGGGGGAGCAAAAGGATTGGGTTGCGAGACGTGCAATTTCTCTTTTATTTGGATATTTAAATTTCCGTGGGCCACGGCCACGGTAGAAATGCGCACTTTCTCTCCCAAAACAAGGGTGCCCGTTCTTTCATTTATGATCACTTTCGCTACGGTATCTGGAGTTACTTCAATCTGCTCCAATAAAGAGATCAATTGGGGAATTCGTTGCTGATAGGAATAAGGTACATCTATCTGAATAGTTCCCGAATCAACACAAGAAGCATAGCTCAATCCTAAAAGATGATTGATCGCCTCTTTAACTTTTTCGGCAGTAGTAAAATCGGGATTGAAGAGCGTAAGAAAAAGCTCCTTTTTCCCGTTTAAAGAAACGGGTACTTCTCTCTCAATCACTGCCCCGCGGGTAATGATACCCACTGTGGGATGATTTTTCTGCACACCACTGCCTGAAGCTCCAGAAAAAGCAAAGCCACCTATGGCGATGGGTCCTTGGGCTAAGGCATATACCTGTTTATCAGGGCCAATGAGGGGGGTTAAAAGAAGAGTGCCCCCAGCTAAGGAAGTAGCATCAGCCAGAGAAGAAACATGCACATCAATCTTATTTCCCACTTTAGAAAAAGGAGGCAAAGATGCGGTTACTATTACCGCGGCTACATTTTTCAATCTGATTTGACTGAGCCGCTCTTGGGGAATATGGACGCCCATCCTTTCTAACATATTGCTGATCGAACGGATGGTAAACTCGGCATTCGGACTGTCCCCCGTGCCATTGAGGCCCACTACTAACCCATAACCGATTAATTGGTTATTCCGAATTCCTTTAAAAGTAGCAATATCCTTCAAACGCGCTCCCCAGGAAGGGGAGGAAAAAATTGCAAGAATCATGAACAAACATAAAATTTGGAAAAAGCCCTTTTTCATTGCTCTTCTTCCTCTTTTATAACTATTTAAAATGGCCAGATCCAATCTAAGATTCTGGTAAACCACCCGGCCCTTTGCTTATCGGCAATAACTCCTTGGCCCGTAAGTTCAATCTTGGCCTCGGCGATAAAGGTAGAAAGGACTATATTATTGGCCGAAATATCTTCCGGACGAACTATTCCTTGAATATTAATATATTGATTTTCGTTATTAACCCGCACTTCGCGCGATCCTTGAATTACTAAATTCCCATTGGGCAAGACCTGGATTACTTGGGCGGTAATATAAGCGTTTAATTGGGAACTACGGGTAGTCTCACCTTTCCCTTCAAATTCATTATCAAAAGAAGCTTTATGTTCATCACCAAACCAATTACCACTCAATTTAGATAGGACGCCGCTCCAACTCGCTCCAAATTCGGAATTGCGGGAAGTCTTGGTGGAAGCATTCTTGGAGGCTTTCGCTGATTCCACAATGTTTATGGTTACTATATCCCCGACGTTTCTGGCTTTTAGATCAGTGTACCAATTTACCCCCATCTGGGGAGAATACAAAGAACCTTCACTTATGGGCGCCGGTGGCGAAGGAAGAGGAGATATAGGTTTTAATTGCGCAGGGGAAGATTTCCAGGTGGGCGATGGTTTCATCATACACCCCCCCAAGCCCCCCAAAATCAAGAAGAATATTAATAAGCAATATCTTTGGGCTATATATTTAGGCATTTTCCCTCCTAAAAATCTACCTGCACCGTCTGACTGTCCAAAACTCGGCCAAATATCTCTTTTTTGCTGGAAATATTTAAAACCTTCACTATTTCACCTTGACGCCCTTCTTCCTTCACTTCCCCTATAGCCGTAATCCGAAAGCCCTCATTTTCGGCCAAGAGCGTTACATAGTCGCCTTTTTTCACTAAGGGGGGCACTTCCACCATAGATTTGCGCAAAACTTCCCAAGCATTTATATGGAGACTCGCTCTTTTCCCTATAACTTCTTTAGTCTCCGTAAGAACATCGGCCGGATATTTGGTAATATTCCGATAAACAAGATGAACATCGCTTTCTTTAATGAGCTGATGCTTGGGCAAATAATTTTTAGCCACCACTACCCAGGCATAAATCTCAACTTGAGCTTGAAAATGAACCTCTTGAACTTTGCGACCATTTATATAGAAGGTTAAAGTAACTGGAATACCGCCCCCCTGGAAGAATCTATCAGGAAGTTTTATTTCCCAGGATAGAACTCCTTCGGGTAGGAAAATTTTTTTAAAACCGCGAATCTCGCTTATTTTGACTGAGCGATTTTGTTTTTCCAAGTTAGTCTTTAAAAAATCTTCTAAAATCCGCATCACTCTTTCTGCTTCGATGATATAACCGTTTTGGAGGTCGGCCTTTGTTTCAGAGTGAGCTAAAGAGTAAATCAGGATTGCTGAATAAAGAATTAATATCAGATATATTTTTAAAATCTTAGACCTAACCATTTTAAGCTTATCTCCGCAAATTGGAGGCCATATGCAACATATCATCTCCGGCCTGGATTACTTTCGAACTGATTTCATAGGCCCTTTGGGTCATGATCATATTAATCATTTCTTCCACCACATCCACGTTAGACATTTCTAAAAATCCTTGGAGAATGGTCCCAAATTCATCGGATCCTGGATTTCCTTGGACGGCTTCCCCAGAAGCATCGGAGGGAACAAATAAATTATGGCCAATAGATTGGAGACCTGCCGGGTTGGGGAAATTGAAAAGTTGAATCTGCACGCTTCCTAACTCTTTGCCATCTGAGCCTGCGCAAACTATTTTTCCACCAGGCTCTATAGTTATCGTAGCTGTTTTGGCCGGAACCGCAAATTCTGGTTGGAGACGATTACCATTGCTATCGCAGATGTAACCGTCCTTGTCTAATTTAAAAGCTCCCGAGCGCGTATAGACTTCTCTCCCCATGCTCATTAATTTGAAGAAGCCTTTCCCTTCTATAGCCATATCTAATTGGTTCTTAGTCTGAGTGTAATCTCCTTGGGTAAAAACTTTTTCCACCGCCACTACTTTCGCTCCCATGCCGATTTGAATGCCGGCGGGCAATTGCCCTCCAGACGAAGTGGTTGATCCTGGCGTGCGTAGATTTTGATACATCAAATCCTGAAAATTTACCCGACTCTTCTTAAAGCCGTTAGTATTAACATTGGCTAAATTATTGGCTATAGAGGCCAAATTTGTTTGTTGACAAGCCATTCCTGTGGCGGCTGTCCAAAGACCACGGAGCATAATTTTCCCTCCTTTTATACTTTTCCTAAATCATTTGCTGCTTTGGCGTCCAATTCATCATTGGCTTGCAGCAGGCGCGTATATGCTTCAAAATTTCGATGAGTATCGATAAGGGCAATCATCTCTTCGATTACATTAACATTGGCCGTTTCTACAAAACCTTGATGAATAACTGCCTTGTCCGCCTCCCTCTCTTCTTGAGGCGAAGACAGTTGGAATAAATTTTGTCCTTCTTTCTGGAGAGTTTTTAAATTAGCGAAGGTCACTATGGCCAATTGATCCACTTCTTGGTTATCCACTTTGATCAACCCATTCGCCTCGACCCTTACCTTTCCGCCTTTTATATAAATTTCTCCTCTCCTACCCATTACGGGAAAGCCATCTGCCTGTACTAATTTCTGATCTCTATCCAAACGGAACTGACCGTTGCGCGTGTAACGCATACCCTGGGGAGTTTTAATTTTAAAAAAACCTTCCCCTTCTATAGCCAAGTCGAGATCATTATTAGTAACTTGCAAATCTCCTTGGCGAAAACTAATTTGGTAATCTTCGATTACTTCTTTTTCGAATTTTCCACCCCAGGCCTGCCCTATAATCTCTTTAAAAGAAGGGGTTTCCTTTTTGAACCCTATGGTATGGGCATTACTTAGATTATTGGCGATGAGGGCAAATCTTTTTTCTTGCCTCAACAAAGCATTTGCGCCTATTGTATATACACTCTTCAAAACTCTACCTCCCAGTTTGCTTATTCATAAATTTGCAAACGGTATGCCCGGTCTTTCTTATAGATGTTTTTTAGTTTTCACGCCTTAAACCTTCTAATTTATGAAAATCATTATTATTTTTTAATAAGATTTTTCCCTCCTGCGACCATCGCTGGAAAAATAGGCGGAAAAAAATTCCCCCTTAATGAACGGCGGGAATTTTTTGCCTAAAAATTTCCATGATTAGGAGGCTCTTCTAAGAGAGGGAAGAGAGGCCAAAAATCTAATTAGTGGCCTTCTGGGAAAGATTTAATATCAACTGCACTTCTTCTCGAGAGAGGCCAAGTTGCCAAGCGATATCAGCAACTGCCCATCCGGCCGAAGCGAGTTGGCAAATATGGATAGTTTTTTGCCTTAAGCTATTTGCGGCCGGGGAATAAGTCTTCATATTATCTGGCCTCTGCGCTACAAATTCCTTTTGGCTATTATCTAATTCTTTTCCGCAGGCCGAAGAATGGAAAAGTTTATTTCTTTCTTCTAAGAATCTGGAAAAATTGTGGGAGAAGTCTTCGGCTTCTTTAAGCACGCTTTTCAACTCTTCGATAATGGGTAAGAAATTTTTGCTCCAGAGATTTTTATTTTTAATCCTTTGGGCCCAAATTAGGTTAGAAATTTTTTTATAACAAATAATGGTTATCAAAGAAGAAATAAGGATGCTTGCTCCTATAATTAAGAACCACATTTCCAAAGGTATATACTTCATAGCCATCCTTTCTGTTTAATAAATCCTTTTCCTTCTTCTCCCCAAAGGGGGAGGCAAGATGAGGGTGATAATTAAAGTCTCTGCCTATACTAAGATATCCACAATTTTCCCCCTTGACAAATCTCCTTTTTCTTTCTGTTCTTGTTCCTCACTTGCCAGCTTATTTTTTTCCTCTTTTTTCTCCCGCTTCTTTTTAGCTTTTCCTAAATCTTTGGCTACCGGGGTTGTTTTGGCGTCTAAAGGTCCGCCCAAAGAAGACATCTGCTTAAGTTTATTTAACGTAAAAAAATCATCAGGCATAGCTGCCCTAAGAGTTTTTTTATTTTCTGTTTTCAAAAATTTTATTGATTTTTTCTTTCAGAACCTCAGCCGTGAAAGGCTTAACAATATAATTGCTTACTTTATTTTTGGCCGCTTCCAGCACATTCTCCTTTTGCCCTTCGGCGGTAACCATTAAAAAAGGGATATCCTTCCAAAGCTCACTATTGCGCACTGCTTTTAAGAGCTCGATGCCCGACATTTGCGGCATATTCCAATCGGAAATAATAAAATTAATATTCTCTCTTTTTAAAATTTCTAAGGCTGAAAGCCCAGAATCTGCTTCGAAAATATTTTCGTATCCCAAATCCTTTAAGATATTTTTGATAATGCGCCGCATGGTGGCAAAATCATCAACGACTAATATTTTCATTTTCAGGTCTACCATTTTCCCCTCCTAAGAACTTAAGATGCCTCCTCTGTTCCCAAATATTCCCTCAATTTGGCCCGTAATTTCAGAATGGCCTTGGCGTGTATTTGGCATATACGTGATTCCGTGTAACCCAAGACATCTCCAATTTCTTTTAAAGTAAGTTCCTCATAATAATATAAATTCAAGACAATCTTTTCTTTCTCCGCCAACTCTTCTATGGCCTTAGCCAAATCTTTTTTTAATTCTTGCCAGGTAATTTCATGTAAAGGATGATTTTCCATTTCTCCGGTTATTAGATTAAATAAATTCTTTTCGCCATTGGGCAAGAGCTTTTCTTCTATGCTTTCGAGATCCAATAAATTGACCGCCCGAATTTCATTGAGGAGATCATAATATTCCCTTAAAGAAAGGCCCATCTCTTGAGCTATCTCTTCGTCTTCGAGATCTCCTCCTTTTTTCATACCTAAAGCATGCAGAACTTTTTCTAAATGGTTAGCTTTTTGCCGCGCCGAACGGGAAAACCAATCCAGAGATCGCAATTCATCTAAGATCGCTCCTTTAATGCGAATTTCGGCATAGGTCTCAAATTTCACTTTTTTTTCGGGATCGAATTTAGCCAGCGCGTCCAGCAGTCCTATTAGGCCGGCACTGAATAAATCCTCTTTGTTTATATGCGCAGGAAGGCGGATGGCTAACCGTTCCACAACCTGTTTAATTAAGGGGGCATATTTCAAGATCATTTCTTCTTTCTGCGAGGAGAAATCATTCCAAGATGAAGGAAAATTCAATAATCTTTGATAGCCTTGATAATAATTATTTTTATTTTTCAATTTTCTCCTCCTATTTTTCCTCCCCTAAAACCAAAATTTTGCCCAGGCCTCCAGAACAAGGATTCCCTCCCTGCCAATACATGGACGGTCTTCTTCTTATCAAGCAGGCGGGCCACTTCTAAAAAATAACGGCTGCAGCGGGCTTGAGGGAAGAGGTCTAAAACGGCTCTTTGCTGCCTAACTGCTTCCCCAATGCGGCTGTCAAAAGGTATAAATCCTAAATAATCTAAAGTAAGATCCCCTAAAAAGTGATGTACAACTTTTGTAATTTTTTTAAAAACTTCCTCTGCTTCCTGGCTATTCCGGGCGGCATTAACTAAAATAGAAAAATTTTTCTTGCCATGCTCCGCGAACAAAATTTTTATTAAAGCATAGGCATCGGCTAAAGAAGTAGCTTCGGGGGTGAGGACCACAATCGTTTCTTCGGCAGCTAAATTAAAATACACCACATTAGCCGAGATTCCCGCGGCTGTATCGATCAATAAAATATCCACAGCCTTCATTACTTGGTGCAGCTCATTTATTAAAAAATGTTGCTGTGATTCGGGCAGCCGCCCTATTTCTAAAAAGCCCGAACTGGCTGGCAAAATATTTATGCCTTCAGGGCCAGCAACTAAAATATCTTCCATCTTTTTTTCTCTTTTTAGAAGATGCTCGATGTTATAGGGGCAGACCAACCCTAAAAGGATATTGACATTAGCCAACCCCATGTCCGCATCAAATATTAAAACTTTCTTGCGCAATTTTGCCAAAGCCAACGCCAAATTTACCACTATATTGGTCTTGCCCACGCCCCCTTTACCGCTACTTATAGAAATAAGGCGGGGAAATTTATCTGGACTTATAAAAGTCTGCTTGTTCATCATGATGCGCAGTTGTTCGGCCTGATCCATATCTCTTTCTCAATCCTTTAATTAATATTTTGCCTGATTAAATTCGCAACCTTCCCTTTAGTCGCCAGTTCTATATCTTCGGGTACTCTCTGCCCATTAGTCATAAAAGACAAAGGCTTCGGGAAGCGCCATAGTTGATTAAAAATGGCCACATGGTCTCTGGTCTCATCAATCTTCGTAAAAATATAGCTTTTCACCGGGAAAATATTGAATTGTTGAATACTAAACATTAAGTCGGCTTCTTTGGTAGTCGCACTCAAGACTAAGTGGCAGTCAACTTGCCCATGGGCGCCTAAAAAATTTTTTAACTCTTCCAGGTCTAGCTGCTGGTGAGGGCTCCGCCCAGCTGTATCTATAAGCACTAAATCCCGATCCACATTATTATTAATGGCCTGGCGTAAAGTTTCTCCATCTTTCGCCACTTGCAAGGGAAGCTGTAAAATTTGCGCATACGTCTGCAATTGCTCTATGGCGCCAATGCGAAAAGTGTCTAAGGTAATCAAAGCAATTTTTTTCTGGTAACGTAAATGATAAAGAGCCGCTAATTTAGCTATAGTAGTTGTTTTGCCTACGCCCGTGGGGCCAACAAAAGCCCATATCTTCTTTCTTTCTAAATCTAATCCGGTCACTTCCACAGATTGCATAATTCGCCACAAAACAAATTCTTGAAAATTTTGCCAATTATTTTCTTTCTCTTTCTTGGCTTGGAGATGTTCATATTCGGCGGCTATTTCCGCTACAAACTCGGGCATAAGACCCCGGGCACACATCTTGGCCGCCAATGGATTTGAGATCAAGAGGGCCGGATCTTTTCCTTGCCTTAAATCTTCTTTTTCAGCTTCACCCGAGGCATTATCTAGCCCAAGACTTTGCTTAGCAAAATCTAAGGCGGCAACCACTTCCACTAGCGATCTTTCTCCGCGCCATAACCGATCAGGCGGTGGCTTAATGGTCTTGGTAGAAATGATCAGCGCCTCTGGCCCGAAAACCTTTTTCACTTGCTTTAATACTTCTTGAATATCATAGCCTCGAAAACTTTTAATCTGCATAATCTAAGCTCACCGTCCCTAAAGACTTAATTTTAGTAGGGGAGGCAATTTCATTGTGTCCCAAAACAGCCACCTGGGGCATAAAGCGCTCCAAAAGTCTTTTCAAATGGCGTCTTAATACAGAAGAACATAGAAGCACAGGAGGATAGCCCATTTGCCCACCTTGCTCCCAGGTTTGTTTAATAGCTGCTAATAATTTTTGGGCCCAGATTGGTTCTAAAACCAGATATGAACCCTGTTCGCCTCTTTGAATTTTTTCCCGCAAAGTATCCTCCAATTTCTGCTCTAAAGTAATAATCGGCAGCACCCCTTCTTTATTTTCATAATTTTTGGTGATGGTGCGGCCTAATTTCTGGCGCACATATTCTGTAAGCAGATCAGGGTCCTTGCTTAGAGAAGCATAATCGGAGAGTGTTTCCATAATAGTTAACAAATCTTTTATGGGTACTCGTTCGCGCAGTAAATTTTGCAAAACTTTTTGGATAGTCCCTAAAGGTAGAAGGTTAGGGGTTAATTCTTCTACCACCTTAGGATAATTTTGCGCTAAATTTTCTAAAAGCTTATGCACATCTTGACGGCTTAACAAATCAGCAGCATGGTTTTTTATAATCTCCGTCAAGTGCGTCGTCAAGATGGTTGAATTATCAACTACTGTGTAACCGGCAATTTGAGCTTCTTCCCTTTTGCTTTCCGGAATCCATAGAGCGGGTAATTGAAAAACTGGTTCTTGCGTAGGAATCCCTTCGATCTTATATTTTAATTCTCCGGGATCGATGGCCAAGAAATGACCGGTCATGATTTCGGCCCGGGCCACCTCATTGCCTTTGATGAGCACTCTATATTCTCCGGGATTAAGTTGGAGGTTATCGCGAATCCGCAATGGAGGAACTATAAACCCCCAATCTGCAGCCATCTGGCGACGAATAGAACGAATGCGCGTCAGGAGGTCACCATTTTGCTCTTCATCAACTAAAGGAATGAGGCTGTAGCCTACTTCTAATTCCAGCCGGTCTAATCCCAATAAAGCCTCTATATTCTCAGTTTTTTGAGTTGCAGCCACTTTTTGTTCTGTTTCTTTTCTCCTTAAATCTGCTCTTCTTTGTTCTTCTTGATAAGCTCGGTGGGCAATTAAGCCAACTAAGATAGCCAACAGGAAAAAAGGAATATGGGGTAACCCGGGAATTAATCCTAAGAAGAAGAGGATTCCTGCGGAGAGATAGATGGCTTGCGGCTGGACTTTAAATTGGCGACTCAACTCTTTCCCCATATTAAATTCCGAAGCGGCCCGGCTGACAATAATACCAGCCGAAGTGGAAATAATAAGGGCGGGAATTTGCGAAACCAAGGCATCTCCGATAGTGAGAATGGTGTAAGTTTGCGCCGCCGTCAAAAGGGGTAAATTCTGTTGCCAAACGCCGATCGTAAAACCACCAATGATATTGACTAAGATAATAAGTATGCCAGCAATAGCCTCGCCCCTGACAAATTTGCTCGCTCCATCCATGGCGCCATAAAAATCAGCCTCTCTGGATACTTGGGCCCTTCTTCTCCTGGCCTCTTGTTCATCAATAAGGCCGGCATTTAAATCAGCATCAATGCTCATTTGCTTTCCAGGCATAGCATCCAAAGTAAACCGGGCGGCTACTTCAGCAATCCGGCCGCTTCCTTTGGTAATGACCACAAAATTTATGATGACCAAGATGATGAAAATTATGAAGCCGACAACATAATTCCCCCCCACGACAAAGTGGCCAAAAGATTTAATTACTACCCCCGCTGCTCCAGTTCCTTCGTTGCCATGCAGAAGGATAACCCTGGTCGTGGCAATATTTAGAGAAAGACGGAAAAGGGTAGTTATGAGTAACACAGAAGGAAATGTGGAAAACTCTAAGGGTTGGCGTACGTAAAAAGCAGTCAACAAGATCAATAAAGCAATGGTAATACTAGAGGAAATGAAAATATCTAATAGCCAAGGGGGTAAAGGGATGATCATGATCAGCAGGATAGTAGCTACCCCTAAGGCCATGAGAATTTCGGAGCGATCAATTCTTACTTTTTCTCCAGGCAAAGATAAGGATGAAGTTCTCTTTTCCGCCATTTTTTATTACCTTGCTCTCTTAAAATTCATCTTCATGGTATAGACATAAGCTAAAACTTCAGCTACCGCTTGATATAAACTCGAGGGAATCATCTCTCCTATTTCTACAGATTTATAAATTATTTGCGCCAAAGGCTTGTTCTCGATGATGGGAATACTATGGGCCCGCGCAATTTCTTTTATTTTTTCCGCAATCAATCCCGCCCCCTTGGCCAACACTTTCGGGGCCACCATTTCTTCTTTTTTGTACCCCAAGGCTACAGCCAAATGCTGGGGATTAGTAATGACTACATCTGCCTTGGGCACTTCATTCATCATCCGCTGGCGGGCCAGACTCCGTTGCCTGCTTTTTAGGCGCGATTTAACTAAAGGATCCCCCTCGGTTTGCTTGAATTCTTCTTGAACTTCTTGTTTACTCATGCGTAAACTTTTTTCATACCGCCATCTCTGGTAAAGGTAGTCAAATATGGCTAAGATCAAAATAATCAAACTAACTTTTATGACCATAATGAAGGAAATGCGGCCTAAATAATTGACGATGGTCGCCAGCTCTTGACCAGCAAGGTTTAATATCTTTACGGTTTCTCCCTCAATCGTATAATAGACTACTGTACCCACAATCAGGAACTTAGCTAAGGCCTTTATTAATTCCACTATAGTTTCTTTAGAAAATATGCGCTGCAACCCTTGCAAAGCATTTAGTTTAGAAAATTTCGGTTGAATTAGCTCCCAAGCAAAAATATGGCCTACTTGCGCATAATTGCTGATAATCCCCATGGCCAAAATCGTGAGCAAAATAGGTCCCATAATGAGAAAGAGCTCATAGAAGATATATTTTTGTAAGGAGAGCAGGTTAGCCGGGGTTAGCTCCAGATCTTTTATCTGGTGCAAAAAATTAACCATTAGTTTTGAAAAGCAATTATAAAAATGAGAACTTAAAAGATAAAGAATAGAGCTGCCTAATAAGAGAATGGCGGCTGCGGGAATTTCTCTACTTTTGGCCACCTGTCCTTTGCGGCGGGCCTCCCTCCGTCGCCGCGGCGTAGCCTGTTCTGTTCTTTCCGCAAAAGATTCTTCAGCCATGTTTACTTAGCCAGGGGTAGAATTTCCAAAACTAACCCGCGGCTTCCTCCCAGAAAAATCTCTTTTAAATAATCCATCACTAGGGTCGTAGAGAGCGCTAAAATTAACAAGCCCACGGCAATTATTAAGGGGAAACTGGTCATCATAATATTTATTTGCGGCGCAGCTTTGGCCAAAATACCTAAGCCCATTTGCACTAAGAATAAAGCGACCAAAATAGGCGCGGCTATCTTAACGGCAATAATAAATATAGTTCCCGAAAGCTTTAGCAAATGTTCCCCTAATTGTGCTTTTAAGAAAAAGCTGCCCAGAGGAATAAATTCAAAACTATAAGTTAAAGCGCGAATGAACCAATGATGTCCATCTATCGCCAAAAAGATTAAGAGACTTAGAAAAAAATATAGTTGGGTTAAGACGGTTTCCTGTGATTCAGATTGCGGATCAATTATCTGGGCCATAGTAAATCCTATATGGAATCCGGAAATATGGCCTCCAGCCTGGACCCCCGCGAAAATAACTTTAACGGATAAGCCCAAGACCATTCCCAAAATAATTTCCTTCAGCAACAAAGAAACAAAAAATAAAGGCTCCTTAGGAAAACTTTGGGGATCGATCTTTACTAAAGGAAGTAGGAGTAAGCTAATGATCATGCTTAACCCAATTTTGGAAACTGCTGGAATATTGCGCGTTCCTAAAACAGGCATAAAAAACAGGACCGCAGTTACGCGCATTAAAATTAATATGAAAGTTTTTATTTGTTCGAAAGGCCATGCTCCCCACAGCATGATTGCTTATTCCTCATCTGGCTAATGCACATACCGGGGCAGATTAGCCAAAAGGTCTTCGGTATAACCAATCATTTTTTGCATTACCCAAGGAGACAACAAGAGTAGGGTAAGTAAAAAAACAACTATTTTAGGCACGATAAGCAAAGAAGCCTCTTGAATTTGCGTGGCTGCTTGAAAAATACTGATGATTAAGCCTACTATTAAGGCCACGCCTAAGAAAGGTAAAGAAATGAATAAAATAACTTCAATAGCTTCTTTGGCAATCTGGCCTACAAAATCCGGAGTCAAGTGCCTTCCTCACTGAAAACTTTTTATTAATGAACCCACGAGTAAATTCCAACCATCCACTAAAACAAATAATAAAATCTTGAAAGGCAAAGAGATCATTACGGGTGGCAACATAATCATGCCCATGGACAAAATGATGCTGGAAACAACAAAATCTATTATCAAAAAAGGTAGATAAAGAATACAACCTATCTGAAACGCCGTCTTTAGTTCACTGATCATAAAAGCAGGAATTAAAACCGTCGTTGGGATATCTTCCCAACTATGCGGACGCGGTATTTTGGCGATATTCACAAACAAGGCTATATCTTTTTCCCGCGTCTGTTTGGCCATAAATTGGCGCAGAGGCTTAAGACCGGCCTCCAGAGCTTGTTCTTGGGTAATCCTCTTCTCTTTATAAGGAACTAGCGCTTGGGCATTTATCTCCGTCCAGACCGGAGACATGATGAATATAGTCAAAAAAAGGGCTAAGCCAATTAAAATTTGATTAGGTGGCATTTGTTGCGTGCTCAAGGCATGACGGAGCAAAGAAAAAACTACTATTAACCGCGTAAAAGAAGTCATCATAATTAAGATTGCGGGAGCAAGAGATAACACAGTTAAGAGAATTAAAATCTGCAGGGCCACCGCAATTTCCCCTGGTTCTTTGGCTTCTTTAACTCCCAAAGTTATAGTCGGTAAAGGCCAAGCAGAAGGAGCCTGCCCCCAAGAAAGGGAAAAACAGAAAAGAGATAATGTACATAAGATTATAGGTACCCACCAAATTTTAATCTTCATTTTTCTCCCTTGCCCAGGCTAAATTTTGTCGTAGGGAAGGCGATTTCCAAAGTCCAAACCATTTAGCCGAATTATTAACCGTGTTTAAAGGGGATATCTTGCGGAGCAATGATTCTTTATGGTCGATTTTGGTGAGAAAAGAAATATGTTGCGGAGATATACCTAAGGCAAATATTTCATCTCCGATCTCTACTAAAGTGATATACCTTTGGGGAGCAATCAATTTATTAGTTAAAACTTTAACCCCCCCCGAGGCCGGGTCATTAACTCCGCTTAACCCTACGCGTTTAAAAAATTTTAGGCAAAAGAAAAGAAGTACGCCCATCAGCCCTAAAGCTAAGAACATTTTGACAATTATCCAAAGCATTTTCCCCTCACGCGCTTATTTGTTTCACCCTTTCAGTGGGATTTATAATATCCATCACTTTGATAGCAAATTTTTCATTGACGACCACAACTTCACCCCGGGCCATCAATTTGCCGTTGACGAAAATCTCTAAAGGCTCGCCGGCTAACTTATTTAATTCCACTACCGATCCCTGCCCTAATTTTAAAAGTTCTCCGATCGATAATTTAGCTCTGCCTACTTCTACCGAAATCTCCAAAGGGATATCCAGAATAAAATCAAGATTATTATTGGCTAAGAGGCCGCTTTCCTTTTTATCATTCTTTGCCGCAGCACTTCCTTCTAATTCCATAGCCCTCTCCTTATATTTTTATATCTGACCTTCAATTTGGAAGGCCTTATTATTTCCCAAGACGCCTACCTGGCCCAAAAATTTGGGCAGCCCTTCTACTTTTGCTACCAACAGATCTCCAATTCCTTTATTTAGGGGAATTAAGTCTCCTATTTTTAGTTGAGTTAATTTTTGAATAGGCAATCTCCCCTTTCCTAATTCCACCGTGACCATTACTTCAGTTTGATAAAGGTTTTCTAAAATTCTCTGTCGCCAATTTTCATCCAACTTGCTTTGCTCACTTTGGTAGGCAGAATAAAATTTTTCTTTAATCGGTTCCAAGGAAGAATAAGGAAGACAAACATTTATTGTTCCGGAAAATTGCTCTACTTCCAAGAAGAGCGGGCTGATTATTACCAAATCATTAGCCGAAAGAATTTGCGCATATTGGGGATAAATCTCGCTGCGTAAATATTTGGTTTTTATGGGATAGATGCTACTCCAGGCTTTTTCTAAATCATTGAAGATAATAGTTACCATTTTGTGAATTAACTGGAGTTCAATATTGGAAAAGTCGCGCCCTTCCACGCGGAAGCCAATTTTCCCATTACCGCCTAAAAGAATGTCAATCAAAGTAAATACTAATTTAGCCTCTAAAACTAAGAGGGCATAGCCATTGAGCGGCTCCATTTTAAAAATATGGAGGCTGCTGGGCACGGGCAGGCGCGAGATAAAATCTCCAAATTTTATAATCTCTTTAGGTTTAGCATTTACATCTATTGTTCTTCTCAGGGTAAGAGAAAAAGAACTTCCTAAATTCTTAGCCAAGGCTTGATTTAAGGCATCTAAATTGGGCAAACGTTTATGAACAAATTTGTCTTGATTGGTAAAATCGAAGGGAATTAAATCACCAGCTTTATTAGCCGCTGGAGACTCTGTTTTTACGACCCCATCTTCTATGCCGTGCAAAAGAGCATCAATTTCTTCTTGGGAAAGTAATTTATCCATTGCTTTTACTCACTGAATCAAGAACTCGGTGAAATAGATATCTTTAATCTTAAAATTTTTCAGCAACTGATTTACTTTTTCACGGATTTCGGCCCGCAATTTATTTTTCCCCTCGGCATCCATCAAGACTTTCCGCTCCTTCGTGGAAAGCAACAGTAGAATGTTATCGCGAATTTGCGGCAGCCTTTTTTCAAATTCTTCATTGGGCTTCTCCTCCATACTTTCCAGGTCAATTTTTATTTTCAAGTAATGCAATGTTTCGGCATCAGCTAAATTTACGATGAGCGGATCCATTTTATACAGAAACCCTTTTTCCTTTTTAGGCATATATTGCTCTGTTTTGGTACCGGCATGGTTTGGCAAAAATTGAGTCAGAAAAGAAGGTTTTAAAAAGTATATTAGCCCGCCCCCCAAGCCTAAGATGACCAAGGGAGCCAGAAAAATAAACAAGCCCTTTTTTTTCATTTTTTTGTTATTTTTCCCATTTTGTTACTCACTTATGTCAGTTTTTTTCATGAGCAATTTTTATGCCAGATATTATGGAACTGCCAAGATAAAAATATTATTAAAATTGAAAGGTTAGAAATCAGGGGGGTGTTTTTAGAATGGATTTTGGCCCGTTTTTGTCAATTTTTTAATTTTTAGTCAATACTTTGACAGATTTTAAATTTTATTTTTCCTTATTATTTGGGCAGATATTTGAGGGGGAGGAAAGCATATCTCCTCCCCTTGCAGATTAACGAATATTCATCAACTGAGCTAACATTTCATCAGTAGTGGAGATTACTTTGATGTTAGCCTGGTATCCTCTTTGGGTGATAATCATTTTTATCAACTCGGCCGCGATATCCACATTAGACTCTTCAAGCATGGAGGCGAAAATTGTGCCCATGCCGCCTACGCCAGGTTTATTATATATAGGATCTCCCGAGGTAGTTGTTGCTTGGTAAAGATTAGAACCTTTCCGACTTAGGCCACTTAAGTTGGGAAAGTCGGCCACCACTAAACGGGCAATTTTTTGACGCTTGCCGTTAGTATAATAAGCCACCATATTCCCTTCTTCATCAATATTCACCTGGGAGATGGTGCCGGCAGTATATCCGTCTTGATTAACTATTTGCACTACAGAGGGGGATCCAAACTGGGTCGTACCTGTAAAATCAATCTCACAAGCGCTGGAAGGACAGCCATTGGCAAAAGTAAGTCCTCCAGAATGGAAGGTGAGGGGCATAGAGGTAGTTAATTTGCCGGAGCTATCAAATTCTATGGTTCCTGAGCCGAATTCCACCAATTCTCCTGCTGTTCCCCCATCAAGTTCACTCCCATCAATCATGGCATACCAATCCCAAACTGCAGCGGCTGATTTAGTGAAGAAAATCTGAATCGGATGCGACTGGCCTAAAGAGTCGAAAATGCTCAAAGAAGTGGCAAAATTAGATGTATCGTAGGGTAAGCTTTCATTCCAAGTTTGTACTGACTCGGCAGCATCCAGATTTAATACCATATCAATTTCTCCGGTAACCTGTGGATCTATCATGCTATTTTTATTTACCCATATATCGGCCAGATTTTCGAAAAGAGAAGTACCGGTAGCGTCATAAAGGTAACCTTGAACCCGATAGCCAAGCGGGTTTACAAAATAGCCTTGATTGTCGAAGTTGAAGTGCCCCGCCCGGGTGTAAAAGACTTCTTCGGAACTTGAGTCCTTGACGACAAAAAAGCCCCGGCCATTTATGGCCAAATCAGTTGAGAGATTTGTTGTGTCCAGAGATCCTTGAATAAAATTCAAATCCACGGAAGTAACTTCTGTGCCGGCGCCGGTCTGGTTTCCTCCGGATACTCCCGTAAGCGCCACGCCTAAAACATCGGCAAAATGTACTGTACTTCCCTTAAAACCTGTCGTGTGCACATTGGCAATATTGTCGCCAATTACCTGCATGGCCGTGGCATGGGCCGAAAGACCACTTAAACCTGAATAAAACGAAGCGGTGATCGACATAAAACCTCCTTTTCTATTTTTATTTTTGCTTGTTAACTGAAAATTGACCTAATACTTTCTAAATTATATTTTTGGCCCCCGATCACGAAATAAACGGTGCCATTTTCATAAGCGATTTCTTTGATCTCCCCGATCAGGGAAGAAGAGACTGCAACTCCATTTCCTCTCTGATCAACTGCGGATATAACAAAGGTATAGATTCCCTCAGGGACTTTTTCGCCCTTATTATTTTGGCCATCCCAGGAAAACTTATGCTTGCCCATCTCCTTTCGGCCCTCTTCGATAATCCGGACTAAATTTCCTAAAGAATCGTATATTTGAATCGTGACCTTAGCCGCTTGAGGTAACTGATAAAAACCTTCCGCGCTCTGATTAGGCAATAAAGGTAGTTGGCTTCCGGCAACTTCTACTTTTTTGCCGACTAAACTCGCTGCCTGCATGTTAGCTAACCAGTCATATTTTGAGGCCATATTTTTCATCGTTTGTTCCATTTTTTGCAAGGCATCCACGCTACTCATCTGGGCTATTTGCGTGGCCATCTGTTCATTATTTAATGGTTCCAAGGGATTTTGATACTTCATTTGGGTTACCAAGATGTTTATGAAATCTTCTTGGGTAAGTGTCTTTTTTATTGGCGACTGAGTTATGGTGGCCTTAGAATTGCTTACAGTTGCTGCTCCAGTTAGTCCCATGTTCCCCTCCTTTTTGTTAAATAAGGATATTTATGCCCCCATTATTGGTTTCTAAGGGAAGGCTATTTTCTAAGGAGATTTGGTCTTTAATTTCTCCAGCTGAATGGTAAACTCTATCTTTACTTTTGGAGGACAAGTGCTCCCCTTTAGCCCCATCCGATAAGTTCATATCTAATGGGGAAAAGACGTCAAATCTTTCTAATCTGAAGCCTTCTTTCTCTATGATTTTTTGAATTGGCCAGTAATTATGCTCTATTAATTCTTTAGTGAGTGGGTTCTCAGTCAATATTTTAGCCCTGATATTCTCTTTCTCCCGGGTCACCTCAATGTAGATATTGCCTAAATGCGGCGGTTCCAAAGTAACCTTTATTAATTCCTGATCATTTTTGATCGACCATATTATTCTTTGACTTATTTGTTTATAAATTTCCGTTTCTCCTGGCCGCCATTGGCTTAAATTCTCTTTGCCCCAGACTCCTCCAGTTTCGGCTAAGTTATCTCGGCCTAAAAGGGGATCTTTGCCCGAGACTTCAGGAGAAAAATGGGGAAAATAATCTAATTTCGTATTTCCCCTTTTTTCTCCTTTAAAAAGAGAAAAAGTCAAATTTTTATCTAAGGCTGGAAAATTATCGAGATCTGGATCGGTCCTGCCGCCAAAGTTTTCCCCAAAATCTTTTCCCCACAACTTAGATTGCTCAAATTTATTCTCCTTCATTAAATGGGAAATCGATCTGCTTTCTTCTTTCACCGAAAATGGCCAGCCATTTCTTATCACCACATCTTGCCAGAGTGATTCTTCCTTGTCTGAGCCTACTTTTTCCTTGTTCAAGAAGGCAAAATTTGCTTGTTCATTTTTTAATTTCTCTTCCGGCATCTCCATAAGCGCCTCTTTAATTTTCTCTTTGGTTAACAAAGTTTCCATAATAGCTGGCTCCTTGCGGCCTACAAATATCTCCTCTTTATCCGCCCTCTTTAAGGAATTAAAGTTTGGATTATCTCCATTGGCCCCCTTTATGGCCTTACTTTCCGCCGAAGATAAATTGAGCGGGGTTTCCCTTATGATGGAGAAAGGATCTATTTTCTCAGGCGCCTTTTGTCCTATATCCATTTGCTCTTGCCCATTCTGTCTTGCCAAGAATAATCTAATTTTGTTTTCCTTTATGCCCAAGGTTTGGGAGGCCTCTTCTCCGTTAGCTTCTAACTCCCCAAGCTGATCTGTAGCTGCTTCCTGCCCGGGAAGCGAATCTTTTGCAGGATAGGGATAAACTGTACTTATTTCCTTAAGGAGAGTCATAAAATTTTCAGATAAGGATTCCGCTGGAGTGGGCCTCTTTCCTAAATTTATTTTTTCGGGAAGCATATTCTCTTTTAAAATGTCTTCCGCGGGGCTACTTTCTTTTCTATTCTCTTGGCCTTCAGGTTTTATCTCTATGGGAAATGTCTCCGTATTAAACAAAGGGAAGAAAATTGTCGCCCAAGGAAATGAATTGGCTTCTTTCTTGGCCTCTTCGGGCACTTCCTCCAATGATTCCAATACCAATGAATAAAAACTGTCTCCCTCCTGGGCGAAATTTGAAAAATTATTTTTTATAATCTCTGATTTAAGATTTAGAACACTTTCCCCAATGTTCATGATGCCTTCTGCTCGAGCAATTAAAATGCCAAAAAAAAGAAAAAATCCTAAGGGTGGGTTAAAAAAATATTTTATGATTTTAATTAGTTAGAAGTTTAAGGAGGGAAAGTAAACCGGAATTGTTTTTAATTTAGGCAATAATTTCCAATTAAATAACTTCCCGAGAGAAATATTTTCCTCATTCTTTTAGCAGCGGATTATATTTGAAAAGCACTATTTCATCATTTACCTTCTGTTCCTTTTTATTTATCTCTTGCCAAAATCGCCTCCATTTTTTTGCTTTTAATCTTTCTAAAACTTCTCTTTCCTGGCGAATGGTCTTTAATTTTTCCTTTTCTAATTCCATTTTTTGTGCGGCCGCTTTCTGCTCTCGTTCTATGATTTTGATTTTATCTCGCCAATGTTCATTAAAAATTTGGTATAAAAAATACTCCCTCCCATCTATCCCCTGCAGGTTCTTCTCCTGCCATTTGGTAAACCACCGATTGCGCTGCCGAACCTGAGTTTGCATCTCCTCTTTCCTTTTCTCTAAAGCAGCGCTAGCTTCTTTCAAGCGGAGGCGCGAAAAATCCTCCAATTCTTTCTTAAAATTCAAGACGCTCTGCAGGGAGTATTTAAATTTCATTTCTTCATTTACTCAAAAATTGCCCGCAAAAGCTCCAGAGATTCTGGATAAGAGAATTTTTCATATATACCCTGTTTTAAAAACTGAGCAATTTGCGGCATCTTTTTCAGCGCCAAATCTATGGCCGCGTTGCTCCCATCTTTATAGGCACCCAGATTAATCAAATCTTCAGCGCGTTTATAGACGGCCATTAAGGAAACAAGCTTGTTTCGCCAATCCATTTGTTCTGGGGAAACAATATCAACCATGACTCGGCTAATGCTTTCCAATATATCAATCGCCGGATAATGATTCTGGTTGGCCAATTCCCGGGAGAGAACGATATGACCATCGGCAATGGCGCGGATAGCATCGGCAATGGGATCATTTAAATCATCTCCTTCCACCAGCACGGTATAAATGCCGGTAATACTGCCCGCCTTAGCCGAAGTTCCTGCTCTTTCCAATAGTTTAGGAAGTTGGGTAAAAACGTTGGGCGTGTACCCCCGCGAAGTAGGCGGTTCGCCAATAGCCAGACCGACTTCCCGCGCTGCCATCGCAAATCTGGTTATAGAATCCATCATGAAAAGAACATCCATTTTTTGATCACGAAAATATTCCGCAATAGTAGTGGCTAGATAGGCTCCTCTCATTCTAACTATGGGGTTCTGGTCGGCTGTGGCTACTACCAGAACTGATTTCTTTAATCCTTCTTCCCCTAAACATTTTTCTATAAATTCCCGAACTTCGCGGCTCCGCTCTCCTATTAGGGCAATGACATTGATATCTGCTTTAGTATGGCGGGCCATCATCCCTAAAAGAGTACTTTTCCCCACCCCCGAACCCGCAAAAATTCCAATTCTCTGCCCTTTGCCCAAAGTTAATAAAGCATTTATGGCCTTAACCCCTACGTCTAAGGGGGCAGAGATTCTTTGCCGCAATATCGGATTTATTGTTTGCCCATAGAGGGGATATTCTCCATCGCCCACAATAGGCCCTCTTTGATCTAAAGGGTTGCCCAGGCCGTCTAACACTCTTCCCAAAAGATCAAAACCTACTTGCCCTTGAGGAGCGGCGCCATTAGCAATTATCTGACAGCCTGGTTCAATGCCCCTTATCTCTTCCAAGGGCATCAATAAAGTTCTATCTTCCTTAAAACCCACTACTTCAGCAAATATCCCTTTGCCCCCATTTTTCAGTTTTACGCGGCAAAGGTCGCCTACGGCAGCAAGAGGGCCCCGCCCCTCAATGATAATGCCCGTAACTCTATTGACCCAACCATATTTTTTTATAGGCTGCGCTTTCTGGATTTGCTCATAAATGGCTGGCCAATTAAAATTAGGATGCTGCTCCATGCGCTTATTATCCTAATCCCTTTCTTTGCTCACTTTCTGCCAAATTAAAGAAACAAGTTGATCATATTGCGTCTCTAAGGTAGCATCAATATCTCCCACAGCGGTCTGCAAATAGCATCCCCCCCGGGAAATGGTCGAATCGGCTACCAATTCTACTTTTCCCAACTCTTTTTCGGCATAAGGAAAAGGCCATCGCGGGGAATTAGCCATTAGATATTCATAATCTTTGGGATGCAGATGGATTATAATTTTTTTATTTTCCTTTACATATTGCCAGGCCGCTGATAAAGTCTTTACAATAGTGTCTTCTAAGTGGAGGTGGTTTTGTTGTAATATTTTCTTAGTTATCTCTAAAGCGAGTTTGATCAATGCCCGTTCATTTTGGCTATAAAGCTCTTCCAGTTTCTTCTCCAATTCATGGAAGAGCTTTTGAAAATTATCCCAAAGAACGGCTAATTTCTTTTGGGCCATCTCCCAACCATTTTTTTCCCCTTGGACAAACCCTTTTTCATAAGCCTCTTTTTCTATAAAGAAGGCTTTCTCTTTAGCCTGTTGGATTATCTCATTTTCCAACTTTTCCCAATAAGCAGGGCGAAAGTTATTTTTTATCCCGGGATTGATCCGGGGCCAAGCCATGGGGCTGGGCGCAAAAGGGCTCCTTCGGTAATCTACTGAAATTTCTTTCTTTTCTCCTTCATCTTTTGTATTGCTCCAAGACAAATTCTTAAACAAAAACTTCCTCCTTCCCTTTATTTAGCAACATGACTTTCCCTTCCGCCTCTAACTTTTTAGCTATCTTAATAATCTCCTGTTGAGCATTTTCCACATCTTTCAAGCGAGCTGGCCCCATTATTTCCAGATCCTCTTTCAACATTTGGGCCGCTCTTTCCGACATATTTTTGAAAATTTTTTCTTTCAATCTATCCGAGGCTGTTTTAAGAGCCAATTTTAGCGTCTCATTATTGACCTCTTTTAAAATGGCCATCATACTGCGGTCATCAATTTCTCCCAAATCTTCAAAGATAAACATCAATTTTCTAACTTCTTCCGCGATCCCGCTTTTAAACTCTTCCATCTGCTGCAGGATATTTTCTTCCGTCTCACTATCCATTTGATTTAATATCTCGGCCACCGATTGGATACCACCTAATTTCCCTCTTTCCAAATGCTCAACCTGCATGATCTCTTTTTGCAAAGAACGATCGATATCCTCCAAAATGTTTTGGGAAACGTTTTCTGTTTGGGAAATGCGGTATAATATTTCTGCTTGCATATTCTTAGGAAATTCTCTTAAAGTTGCTGCGGCTTGCCGCGGATCCAGATGAACCAAGATCACCGCAATAATTTGCGGATGCTCATTTTTTAGGAAATTAAATAAAGCCCTGGAGTCTAATTGGCTTAATTTTTTAAATAAATTCCATCTTTTCTCTTCTTTAAATTTTTCTAAGAGACTTTGGGCTTTTTCGCCATTTAAAGTTTTAGTCAAAATATTCTTAAGAAAAAGAGTTTTACCCGCAGGGCTTAACGGGGGCAGGAAAGAAGATTTACCAGCTAATTGATGGAACTCCCCTAAAATAGTCTCTATTGTCTCGGGAGAAATACTGGAAATATTGGCCATGGATTGGCCAATCTTTTCTATTTCGGACTCGTCCAACTTCTTCACGATTTCTGTGGCTAACTCTTCTCCCAAGCTGTACAACAAGATGGCTGCTTTTTGCGGTCCAGTAATGGTTTGGGTGGCCATGTTTCTACCTCTCACCTTTTTCGTTGATCCAAGCCTTCACTACGCCTGCTGCCCGTTCAGCATCTCCTTTTACTAATTTTATAGTTTGCGTCCGTAAGTCCAATTGCTTCGGTTCAGGGGCGGTTTCTGGTGCAATAGCTGGAACAGGAGCAAGCTCTGTCGGCGCCATAGTTTCTTTCATGGAAAACGACATTCTCTTCAAAAGAGGTCTAACTACGAAAAAGATAAAAAGGGTTGCTAAAATTAAGCTGGTCAGCGGTTTATAAGCGATGGGCAAATATTCCTTCCAGATACTTTCCCGGGGAGCTGCTTTCATCTCTTCTTCTTCATTGGCGGCTAAATTAAAAGGCATATTTATAATTTCTAATTGATCCCCTCTCTCTTGGTTAAATCCCACAGCTTTCTTAACAATATTCTCCAAACTTTTCATTTCTTCCGGGGGCCGAGGTAAATACTTTTTGGTTTTCTTACCTTTGCTATCCACCATTTCTTGATAAGTGCCATCAACCATTACAGCTACGGAGAGTCTTTTTAGGGTGCCCACGGGATTTTTTATATGCTTATTTATCTTAGAGATCTCATAATTACGAATTTCGTTTTGCCTTTCTAAAGAATTAGCATTAAATGGCCAGGGGCTATTAAGCATTTTATTGGCGCTTGTCTCGCCCGTAACTTTGGGAGGGTTTAAAGATTTTTCCTTATCCGGTGGGACACCTTTCTCCTCCTCCCCTTTCTTCACTCCTGAAGACATTAGATTGCGCTCGATTATCTTCTGTTCACTGCGGATTATAGCCTGGGGATCAAATTTTTCTTCCGATATATCCACTTGTTGGAAATCAATATCCGCGGTAACCTGGGCAATAACTCTATGGGCTCCCAAAACATTTTCCAGCATGGTCTGCACTTTTTTCTTTAAGCTTTCTTCAATATTCTTTTGAAATTCTATTTGGCTGGCTGTTAAGGAAGCCAAAGAATTAGGGAGACTTTTTTTGGATAAAATTTTTCCCGAAGTATCGACCACAGTTACATTGCCCGGTTCCAATCCTTCTACTGAACTGGCTATTAAATGGATAATCCCCTCTACTTGGGCAGGTTCTAAGGAGGCCCCTGCTCGTGTTTTAATAAATACTGACGCGGTGGGTTTTTTCTGTTCACTGATAAAGAGCGATTCTTTAGGAGTGACAATATGGACACGTACTTGCTCTATCGCCTTAATTTGTTTAATAGTCCGACTTAACTCACCCTGCAGCGCCCTTTGATAATTCATTTTTTGCATAAAATCTGTGGTAATTAAATTTTGGCGGTCAAAAACTTCAAATCCTATGCCTCCTCCTTTAGGTAGGCCCTCCGAAGCTAAAGCCAGGCGAGTATCGTAGACTTGATCTCGGGGAACCAAGATGGCGGTACCATTATGGGCAATCTTAAAAGGAATCTTTTTCTCCTTTAATTTATGCACTATTTCTCCCGCATCTTCTGGCATAAGGTTAGTAAACAAAATTTGCATGTCAGGAGTATTGTTCCAATAAATTAAAGAACCAAAACTGACCAAAGATAAAATGAGGATTAAAGCGACAGCTAAATTTCTATTTTTAGTTGGAGAATTCAAGAGTTTTTGCATTTGATCAATTAAAGATGTCGCCATAGCTTACTCCTTTCAGAACTGCAGGCGCATAATCTCTTCATAAGCAGCAAGCAACTTGTTTCTTATTTGCAGCAGTAAACGTAAGGAAAGGTTTGCTTCCTCTAAGGCGATCATAGTCTCGTGTACGTCTTTTTGCCCCCCGATCATTTCTTTAATATGCTCATCGCTCTTGATCATTTCCCTATTTGTTTCGGCCAGAGATTTTTGCAAAAATTCCTGAAAGTCTAAAGTAAATTTCTGATCGGTTTGGTAAGGGCTGTTTAAATTTGGTAATTCCGGCCAATTTTTAAGCCTACCTCCTTGCACTTTTAAATCATCCATCTGCGCACCTCGAATTTTTTTCTACTTCCCAATTTCTAAAGCTTTCATGATCATATTTTTAATGGAGTTAAATGAAGTTACATTCGCTTCGTATTGCCGCACGGCCATCATTAATTTGACCATTTCTTCTACCAAATTGATGTCGGGCAAAAGAACATATCCGTGTTCATCAGCCTGGGGGTGAGTAGGATCATATATTTTTTTGAATCCTTCCTGATCAGTAATTATCTCCGCGGTCACACCTTCAGGTCGCGGCGCATAATCTGGAGTCCAAAATTCTAACGGGGGAAGATGGGCAATATGGGTTCTAGCTAAGCTTTGTGGCCAAGGCAATTTGCTTCGGAGAATTTCTAAAAAAGGCTGGCCATAATTTTGGGGAGAGAAGATGACCGATTTTTTTGGGTAGGGCAGCCCATTTTCCGGGTTTATAGTCTGGGTATTCGCCAAGTTGGTAGCCGTAGCTTTGATTACCGATCTTTGGGCCTGCAGGCCGCTGGCACTGATGGCCATGGCTCTTAATAAATTCATATAATGCTTACCTCCCTTCTGAGATAGTTAGTTTCAAAGCTTCTAATTTCTTTAAAAGGGCTTGCACTTCTGCTTGAAACATGAGATTATTGGCAGCTAATTTAGCCATTTCTTTCTCTATCTGCACTTCCTCATCAGTAGGCAGCGAGGAAAGTTTCTCTTCCATTGCCTCCAGCAGGTAACTCTCTTCAGGATAATTAGGCAAATGCTGGGCATTGGTTTTAGCTATAAAAAGGCCATTAGCTTTTTCTAAAGCTTGATCTAATAATCTTTGAAAAGGAATTTCTTTAGGAGTGTATCCAGGGGTGTGCGCGTTAGTAATATTATTGCTAATAACTCTTTGGTTTAACGTCCTCAAGCCCAAAGACCTTTGGAGATAAAGAATGGTTTTATCGAATAATTTTCTCCCTAAGAGTTCGCTCATTTTTATTAATCCTCAAAAATTTTTAAGTCTCTATTACCTTTTTTATATTCATTGAGCTTATTTCTTAATGTTCTAATACTGATCCCCAATACTTTAGCAGCTTGCGTGCGGTTGCCTTTAGTGGCCTCCAGTGCTCTTAAAATTAACCTCCTTTCCATATCTTTTAAGCACAAAGAATCATGGGCGGGAAAGAGGTTGGGTTCAATCAGCGTCCCTTCTTTTTCTGCAAAATCATCTACATCTAAAAAGTTCTTATTTGTGACCAGCACCGCATACTCTATTTTATTTTTAAGTTCTCTTATATTACCTTTCCACTCCTGATTTTGGAGCCAAGCTAAGGCTGCGGGAGATATATTTTCCACGGCCCGCCCATAATTTTGGGCGTAAAATTTTAGATAATGATCGGCCAAGAGGGGAACATCTTCGGGACGTTCTCTTAAGGGCGGTATTTTTATATTAACTACATTCAAACGATAATATAAATCTTCCCGAAATTCTCCTTTTTGCACACTGGTCTCTAAATGCCGGTTAGTTGTGGCAATGACTCGAATATCGATGGGAATAGGGTGATGGCCACCAATACGGTCCACTTCGCTTTCTTGGAGCACCCTTAAAATCTTGGCTTGGAGAAAAGTATTCATCTCACTAATCTCATCCAAAAGGATGGTTCCGCCATGAGCTAACTCAAACTTGCCTATTTTTTTGGCAATGGCTCCGGTGAATGCACCTTTCTCATGGCCAAATAATTCACTTTCTAATAAAGACTCAGGTAAAGAAGCACAATTTACCGCTACAAAAGGTCCTTTATTCCGCGGACTTAAGGAATGGATATATTTAGCTAAAAGTTCTTTTCCGGTCCCGCTTTCGCCTTGCAGAAGAACGGTGGCTTTGCTGGAGGCAATTTTTTGACATAAAGCAAGAATTTCCAGCATCTTCTTGTTTTGAGTAATAAGGGGTGGAGAACCGGAAAAGGCGGCTAAAAATTCTTTAAATATTTGGCGGCCATTGGCCTCTGGTAAGGCTTCAGCAAATAATTTTGGGATAGAACTCTTCTTTTCTCTACTTCTTTCTTCTACATCCTTATTAACCGTTTCCAGACCATTCATAGATAATTATCCCCAATAGTAAATTTGATTTAATCCAGGATTAAGGATCTAAAAGAAGACTTTCATATTTATCAATCATGGTTGATAATATTGCTTCTTAAAGATAATTTTGAAATCTTCTAAACTTCTGTCGGTTAATGTCGGTTAATTTAGACAGCAATTATTGTGCCATTCATAAAGAATTATTTAATTACCGAAAGTTAGGCTATTTAAAGTGCGGTCCAAAAAGTAAAATTCCCCAAAATAGTCAAAAAAATATTTTCAGTGAGAGTCACATTTTTGACTTTTTGAAAATTTTTGCTCTCAGAAAAGATAGAGAAGAGGTAAAAAAGAGGGTTTTAGAAAAAGGGCAGAGGATATATTCAATCATAATCTCCGCGATTAATTATTTCTACTTCCGCCTTAGAAAGCATTTTAATTTCTTCTACGATTTTCAAGAGGTCTTTGTCAACTCCTTCGCTCTGGAAGATGCGACCCATTTCATCTGCTTTGTTATTTAAAATAATTAATTCTTTTTTCAATTCTTCTGTGGAAACGTTAGGATTGAGAAGATGATCTTTATAATTTTCTAAGAGGTCCAAAGTATCTTCTATAGTTTTTATTCCCCAGGAATTCATAATGAACCTATTTGTATTTATTTGCTGAGGAAAGTTAATTGATGTTGGGCATAAAAAAGAGATTTCTGGTTTATTCTCTTTAATATTCGTGCAAGCTTTATGGAGCACATCTTGAAAATTAGTTTTCTCCGGCAAAATATTTTTTTTATTCTTTGCTGCTAATAGCGAATTTATATTTTCGCTAAGGCCTTTTATCTTCATCGCCACTTCCTCAAAAATTTATTCAATTATCTTCTATGCAATTCATATGCCTAAAAACTTAATGCTTTTTTTAACCGCCTTTATTTTTTAATTTTTTATCTTAAATTGCTTTAATTATTATCAATTTTTAAAAATTCATGACCACGATCATTAGCGGTTATTTAGCGGACTTTTTAAAATCAACAAATAAGGATAGGCAAATTTTTCCTCTTATTATTGGTATATGAATTCTTCCCAATAAATTTGCTTGACCTTCCCTCCGCCTATTAGGTTAGACATTTTTTCTAAAAGTTCTTTTTTTAAATTTTCTTTAGCATCCCGCTGATGAATATCTGCAAGTTTCTTATCACTCAGATGGATTATAATCATATTGGTAATTTGCGAAGTTTTGGCTTGGATTTCCTCTAAAAATTTAGCTTGCTCTGCTTCTAAAACTAAAGTGACTTTAAGGAAATGTCTACCTTCTGTTTCATTCAAATTTATAATAAGCGGACTAAGTTTAATCATGGGTCCTACGGAAATTTCTTTAGCCGGCTCGTTGGCTTTTGCTTCTTTATTTTTAGCTGGGGAAGGCATTTCTATTAGCTGAAAATAAAAAGCCAACCCAACTCCACTGGCAATTAAAAATATTAAAATTAATCCCAATTTTAAGAACTTTTTTTTATTATTTTTAAGAGGACCGAGCGGCGTAGCTTCCTTATTTTCAGAAACAAGAGAACTATTCTCTAAATCATTTTGCGAATTTATTCTTTTCTTGGGTTCATCCATATTACCCTCATTAGTATATCTGACGAATTCGCCAAAAAATTTAAGGATTACCCAAAAAGGTATCGTCAATTTATGGACAAACTTTAAAACTAATAAGATAAATAATTATGTGGGAAAGTTTTTATTTCATGCGGTTGGGAAGCCACATACCGATTTCGGGAAAGAGCAGGACTAAAATCAAGACTATTGCTTGACAAATAACCCAGGGCCAGACGGAGTTATATATTTCACCCATACTACAATCTTCTGGCACTATGGCGCGCATGTAGAAAAGATTAAAGCCGAAAGGAGGGGTAATATAAGCCATCCCGCAATTTAAAATAAAAAGAATGCCAAACCAAGTAGGGTCAAACCCGAGTGTAGTCACGATCGGGAGAAAGACGGGAGAACAGATCATGCACATGCCCACTGGGTCGATAAACATGCCTAAGATAAAAAAGATGAATTGCATAATGCCGATCATAAGTAGGGGCGGGACTTGGAGATCTTTAACTAAAGAAAGGATAAAGTCAGAAGCTCCGCCGGCCGTATAGATAGAAGAAAAACACTTAGCCCCGATTACTATCCACATGGCCATACAGGTCACACCTAATGTGCGCAGGACAGCCATTTTCAGCTTTTTCCAAGTAAGTCGACGGTGGATTAAAGAACTGACCAAAGCCCCTAACGCGCCGATCCCTGAGGCTTCTGTGGGCGTGCAAATACCGCTATAAATGACTCCCAAAACTAAAATAATCAGGAGAAAGGGCAAAATGATATTTTTTAGAGAGATAAATTTTTCTTTCCAGCCAGCCCTTTCTTCCAAGGGTACCGGAGGACCTTTTTCTGGGTTAATTAGGCACCTGATGGTGGTATAGATGATCATGACTAAGGCAATAATCAAACCAGGCACTAATCCTCCGATAAATAATTTGCCGACTGAAGTGCCCGTAATGGACCCATAAAGAATAGCTATAACACTCGGGGGAATTATGATCCCTAAAGCCCCTCCGCACATTATTCCCCCGATAGCCATTTGGCGATCGTAACCTCTCTTGAGCATGGCTGGGAGGGCAATAAGCCCCATGGTCACCGTAGCCACGCCGCTGATTCCGGACATAGCGGCAAAAATAGCGCAAATTATAACGGTGCCCGTCAGCAAACCACCAGGAAGGCCGCCGAACCAGCGGTACATGGTTTCAAATAATTCTTCCGCGATTCCTGACCCTTCCAGCACCACGGCCATAAGCACAAATAAAGGCACAGAAACCAAAATAAAATCCATGCCCACTCCATAGGCATGAGAAGCCACCATTAGCAGTCCAGCAGGGCCCCACAACCAAAGGGTAAAAAGAATAGCTAAACCGCCCAAAGTAAAAGCTATCGGCAGGCCGAGCAGAAGGAGAGCTACTAAAGAGCCAAAGAGGAGAATAGTTAATAAAGAAGGATCCATCTTTTTCCCTTTTATTATTTTTTCTCTTTTTCGAAGAGACCACCTTCGCCGGTAACAAATTTACTTGGGAAAACATTCTGGCCCGTCCAGATTATCGAAAAGTCCCTCAGCCACTTAGCTAAACCTTGCAGACCAATGAGCAACCCACCCAAAGGAATCATAATTTGGCTGGGCCAAAGCGGAGGGGCCCAGGCACTCGTACTTAACCGGCCTTCTTTGAGCGACTCCCAGGCCACTTGTCCCCCAAACCAGACTAAAACCAAACAGAAGGCAAAGAAGAATAAATGAGTGATTAAATCCAATCCAGCTTTTTGGCGAGGAGAAAGCTTTTGATAAAAAAAATCAACTTTGACTTGGCTTCCATGCAAGAATGAATAACCGCTCCCTAAAAAAGTAATCCAAGTGAGGATGATACAACTCATCTCCAAGCCCCAGATTGTCGGCCGCGCAAAAAAATAACGGACTACTACGTCATAAACGACTAATAAGGTAAGGGCGATGGCCAGAAAGGAGAAAACTTGACCCATCCATTCATTTACTTGGTCAATGAGACTGATTAATCTGCGCAGGAAACTCATTTCCTCTCCTCTGCCTTTCAAATCTTGCTTCTTTTAAACCTTTAACGCTTACTTGGCCATCACCTCTTTCGCCAATTTTACGAGTTGCGCGCAATAAGGACTCTTCTTCTCCCATTCTTCCCACAAGGGAAGTACGGCTTGCCTAAAGCGCGCAAATTCACTCTCAGAAAGCCAGGTCGATTCAGCCCCAAACTGTTTTTTCCCTTCCTCTCGGGCAATTTTTTCTAAGGCCGGGCTTGATTCGTAATAAGAATATTTCATCATCTTGGCTACTTCTTCTTCCAAAATTTGCTGAAATTCTTTGGGCAATTGTTGCCAAGCAGCAAGATTCACCAGGAAGCTAATATTGGCATTAGCGTAAACTGGTGGCCAAGACTGGTGTTTGGCAACTTCAAACATTTTGTAAGAGATGCCCGCATAAGGAGGATAGATTGTGCCATCAACAGTTCCTCTTTGCAAAGCCATATATTGCTCGGCCCCAGAGAGGCTAACCGGAACGGCACCATGCGCTGCCGCTATCTTAGCCGATGTACCCGTTGCTCTTATTTTCTTACCTTTCAAGTCTTCCAACTTCTGAATAGGAAACCGAGTCATATAATTGTAAGAACTCACGCCTGTTAGGCCGAGGAGGTAAGCATTATGTTTCTCGGCATATGCTTTCCTGAGAATGGAGAGAAATTCAGTCTCCAAGATAAGCTTAGCAATCTCTTGGGAGGTCTTAGCCCCATAAGGAAGCCCCCATTCTAAATAGGCCTCGGGAAGAATCCCCACATGATAAGGCCCCGAGCTGCAGATCATTTCAATGGCTCCTCTTCTTAAGGCGTCAGGGGCTTCTAATACTTTAAAAAGGGCATCGGGAGGAAAAACTTTTATATCCAGGCCACCATTAGTTCTTTCCTTGACCCGCCTGCTTATCTCGGCTACTTGGCCATATCCGCCCCAATAGCCAAGCAATTTTTCTGGTGGAGGCCAGGCTGATTGAATTTTCCAAGTAAAAACTTTGGTTGGCTTGGGCTGAGCTGGAGCCGGCAAGGTAAAGGCCCAAATAAATAAAATTAAGCTTATTAAAATAATTAGACTCTTTCCCGCCCATCTCTTTTCCATTTTCCCCTCCTCCTTTCTTTGATAGGTGAGAAGAGAAGCTTCTCTCTTCTCTTAAATTTCCCTTAGCAGATTTTTGATTTTGATTATTTTGAACCTAAACTCTTAGCTAACTTGACCAGTTGGGCGCACAGCTCGCTCTTTTTCCCCCATTCTTCCCATAAGGGATGCACTGCTTCTTGAAATTTGGCCAACTCTGCATCTGAAATCCAGATAGCTTCAGCGCCAAATTGTTTCTTCCCTTCTTCTTGGGCAAGTTTTTCAAGTTCTGGGCCAGAGACTTCATAAGTGTATTTGACCATCTTATTTACTTCTTCTTGGAGGATCATCTGATACTGCTGGGGAAGTTTGTTCCAAGCACCTAAATTGACCAGCAAATTAGCTCCGATTAATGGGTAAATAGGCGGCCAGGAGTGGTATTTAGCTACTTCAAATATCTTGTAGGAAATTCCCGCATAAGCTGGGAAAATAGTTCCGTCTACTGTTCCTCTTTGCAACGCCATGTACTGTTCCGCAGGAGCTAAATTTACAGGGCTAGCCCCGTGAGCCATAGCGATTTTACCAAAAGCGCCTGAAGAACGAATTTTTTTCCCTTTCAAGTCCTCAATTTTATTGATGGGAAAACGACTAATATAGTTGTAAGCACTTGTACTTGTCAGACCTAACAAGATCACCTGGTGTTTTTCTAAATACGCCTGGCGCAGAATTTTAAAATATTCACTTTGCCAGAGAAGCTTAGCCGCTTCCTGGGAATTTTTCGCCCCATAAGGAAGACCATATTCTAACATCGCCTCAGGAAGAATACCCACGTGGTAAGCCCCATTGCTCAGAACCATTTCGATAGCCCCTCTTTTAATAGCATCTGGAGCTTCGAGAGCTTTAAAGAGCGCATTGGGTGGGTAAATTTTTATATCCAAGCCGCCTTTGGTTCTTTCTTTGACTCGGCGGGCAATTTCTGCCGCCTGGCCATAAGCTCCCCAATACCCCATAATCTTCTCTGGCGGTGGATAGGCTGATTGTAATTTCCAAGAGAATGTTTTTTCAGGCGCCCCTTGCGCCCAAGAGAAGTCTCCCCTGCCCAAAAGGATTAATAAAATGCCGACTAAAGCAATAAATACCATAAATGAATATCTTTTGACCACCATCATTTTCCTCCTCCTTTTATAAAAATTTAAAGTCCCATCTTTTTGGCAATTATTAGGCGCTGAATTTCTGAGGTCCCTTCCCCCACCACATAAACTAAGGCATCTCGGTGAAACCTGCCCACCGGGAACTCCCTCATTTGCCCATATCCGCCATGGATTTGCATGGCCTCCCGCGAAACGCGCACGGCTACTTCGGAGGCGAAAAGTTTGGCCATAGAGGCTTCCCGAATAGGGTTTTGGCCAGCATCCATCATCCAGGCGGCATACCAAACTAACAATCTGGCTGCTTCTATCTCCATGGCCATGTCGGCCAATTTAAAAGCGATGGCCTGAAATTGGGCCAGAGGACGCCCAAATTGAACCCGCTCCTTAGCATATTTCAGTGCTGCTTCATAAGCTCCGCGGGCAATGCCCACACAGTTTCCAGCTACGCCAATGCGGCCTTCATTTAAGGTCTCCATTACTTTATAAAAGCTTCCTTCTTCGCCAATCCGGTTTTCGACAGGAATACGGCAGTCTTCAAAAAGCAGCTCCGCCGTCTCGGAAGAGCGCACGCCTTCTTTTTTTAATTTGCGGGTGATTATAAACCCAGGAGTCCCTTTTTCGACGATAAAAATGCTTATGCCGCGGTAGCCTTGACTTTTATCGGTGTAGGCAATTAAAGTAAGAAAATCGCAGATATTCCCATTAGTGATGAAGATTTTTCGGCCATTAATGATATAAAAATCTCCCTCTCTCCGTGCTATAGTCTCAATGGCCTTAACATCACTGCCGGCGTTCGGTTCGGTGAGACCAAAGGCAAAAATTTTTTCTCCTCTAATGGCGGGAACAAGATACTTCTGCTTCTGGGTTTCATTCCCCCAGTGGTAGATGGGAAAAGTACCTAAGTGGGAATGAGCTGACCAAGTGGAAGCAATCCCCTGAGAAATGCGGGAGAGTTCTTCACGCATCAGAACTTCCGTTACCTTATCGATTCCTGCTCCTCCATATCTTTCATCATAACGCGGACAGAGGTAGCCTAATGCCCCCATTTTCGGAAATAGTTCTAAAGGAAAGGTCTCTGTTTCTTCAGCCTCCGGGACTAAAGGGGCGATTTCTTTCTCAGCAAACTTACGAAAGGTTTCTTGAAAAACACGCTGATCTTCCCTCAAGAAAAGATTCATCTCCCTTTCCTTTCTAAATTCTAAGCTTGCAAAATAATCTGCCCTCCATACCTTAAAGATTAACTGGTTCCCGGTATTCTCCAAAGACTCTCTTTAAAGCCTCGGTAATTTCGCCCACCGTGGCGTAAGTCTTAACTGCTTCAATAAAGTAGGGCAGCAAATTAACTTTTTTTTCGGCGGCGCGACAGAGTTCATCCAAGGCTCGCTTTACTGCTCCGGCATCGCGCATTTTTTTAACTTCCCGCGTCCTTTCTATCTGGCGCATGGCCGCCTGTTCATCTGCCTGATGAATGACTAAAGTTCGCTCTTCTTTTTCTTCACTTTGGAATTTATTAACCCCCACTACAATTCTCTGGCCAGATTCTTCTTCTTTAGCTACCCGATAGGCTTCTTCCGCAATTAATTTCTGCGGATAGCCCAGTTCAATGGCCCGCACCGCTCCGCCTAAAGAATCTATTTTTTCTATTTCTTGAACAATTTGGGCTTCTAAATTATTAGTCATAGCTTCGACAAAATAGGAACCTCCTAAGGGGTCGGCCACTTTGGTGATCCCGGTTTCGTAGGCTAAAATTTGTTGGGTGCGCAAAGCTAAACGGGCCGTATACTCGGTAGGAATAGCAAAGGCTTCATCCATGGCTGGCTGGAGCATTCCCTGAGCGCCACCTAAGATATTTGCTAAAAGACCGTAAGCGCCGCGCACTAAATTATTCTCTGGCTCTTTAGCCCGATAAGTACTCCCGCCCACTGTCCCTGTAAAACGCAAGAGCATGGATTGCGGATTTTTCGCTCCGAAACGTTCTTTCATCATTTTCGCCCAAAGACGCCGGAGGGCTCGATAGCGAGCGGCTTCCTCAAAAATCTGTAAACCAGTGGCAAAAAAAAAGGAAATACGGTGTGCAAAATCATCAATGTCTAAACCTCTTTTTAAGGCCTCCTCAATATAGGCTATAGCATTAGCCAAAGCATAAGCACCCTCTTGGACCATACTTGCTCCAGCTTCCCGAATGATAATCCCTCGAATGTTATAAGGATAGAAACGCGGCAGATGGTGGGTGCAAAATTCCACAATATCTGTACTCATCTTTAAGGCCGGCCCGGGGGGAAAGACCCAAGTGCCCCGCGATATGTATTCACAGAGCATGTCATTGGAAAGAGTGCCGCTTAGCTTGGCCAAGGGGACTCCTTGTTTTTCTGCTAAAGCCAGATACATAGCTAAAATTACTGCCGCCGGAGTATTTATATTGAAAGAGGAAGTGATCTGATCTAAAGGTAGGCCATCATAAAGAATTTCCATGTCCTTTAAAGTATCTATAGCCACGCCCACCCGGCCAACTTCGCCTTCCGCCATAGGATCGTCTGAGTCCAATCCTATTTGGGTAGGGAGATCAAAAGCGCAGGCTACCCCCATATTCCCCGTTTTCAACAGAAACTTCCATCGTTGATTAGTATCTTCAGCGGTGCCAAAACCGGCGTAAAGACGCATCTGCCAAGGTCCTTTCCGATACATGCCTGGATAGACTCCCCGGGTGAAGGGATATTCCCCTGGAAAGCCTAAATCACGTAAGTAATCAAAATGAGGTAGATCATCGGGGGAATAAACTGGGGATAGGGGCTGACCGCTCTCCGCATAAGCTGGCGGAAGTTCATTTAGTTTCTTTTCTCGGTACCAACGTGCCTTCTCAGCGGCAATTTTTTTTAAATCTGGCATAACCTTTCCTGCCTCTCTGGATATGCTTTTCAAAAGTTCTCTCTCGCGCACTTAATCAATTCTTCCCGAAAAATAGGATGGGCAATAGAAATAAGCGCTTCCGCTCTCTCGCGTAAACTTTTCCCTCTTAAATCAGCTACCCCATATTCAGTGACTATATATTGGACGCAGTGCCGCGGATGAGTGACTGCTGAACCAGGCGCAAGATAAGGAACTATCCGGGACTTTTTCCCATCTGGGGTGGTAGAAGTAAGAGCAATAATCGACTTTCCTTGGGGAGAAAACAAGGCCCCTTGCAAAAAATCAAAAGATCCGCCGATAGCACTAATTTGTCGGCCGTTTACAGTCTCGGCATTTACTTGCCCAGTAAGATCCACTTCGATCGCTCCTAAGAGAGAAATAAATTTTTCTATCTGGCCCACAAGACGCGAGTTAATTATTTTATTAATCGGCCGGCCGGCGACTAAAGGATTCTCATGGACGAAATCAAAAATTTTTTTGCTGCCTAGAATTTCGGTAACCACAATCTTGGGCTCACTTGCTTTCTCTAAAGATCTTTCTACCAATCCTTTCTCCACGCAATCGACGATCGCATCAATTCCCATACCGAAAAACTTTAAATCGCGTTCTCCTTCCAGAGATTGAACAACAGCATCTGGGATAGAACCAATGCCAATTTGTAAAGTGGCTCCATCAGGAATTAACTCGGCCACATACCCCCCTATTTTTTTCTCCACTTCGCCAGCTTTCTCTGCAGCCGGATATTCCAAAAGAGGACGAGCTGACTTCACCAAGTAGTCAATCTGAGAGATATGAATAAAAGTTTCCCCGCAAACACGGGGCATATATTCATTTACTTCGGCAATAACTAATTCTGCTTCTAAGGCCGTAGGCAGAGAATGACCAATGGAGACACCAAAACTCATATAGCCATGCTTATCCGGAGGTGAAAGATGGATTAAAGCCACATCAATTGGCCAAAGGCCGTGGGGAGAAAAAACATAAGGAACATCGCCCTGGCGCATGGGAATATATTTAACCATCCCTTTGGCCAGAAGATGACGGATAGCAGGGGCGCACTGCCAGGTGCGGAAAGAAAAACTCTCTTCCAGCCCCTCCTGGAGAAAAGGATATTTTATCTGCAGTCCACTGACGATCTCCACTTGGCGCAAACGATCTTTTTGAGCGATGAGCGCTTCCATCAAAGTTTGCGGAAGGCCGCAACCTAAAGGGAGTATTAAGCGATTTCCAGATCGGACGGCGCTTATAGCTTCTTCTGCGGAAACCCATTGCCCTTTTCTTTTCATTCTTCCTCCAACGGCAAAAGAGTTAGGCTTCTACCTACGACGGTTTTTTCTCCATGCTGATTTTTAATTACTAAATCACAGGTCACCCTTTTTCGCCCATTTTTTATCTCTACCTCTTCAACTAAGCCTTCGACCCGAATATGGTCGCCGGGTCTGATGGGCGCCACAAAGCGCACATCCAAGAGCTGGCCACCCCTTGCCCACTCTAATCCAAAACAATGCATCATTAATTCATTTAAAAAAGCCAAAGACATAGGCCCATGGGCTATAGTTCCTTTAAATGGAGTCTGCCGGGCATATTCGGGATCAATATGGAGACGATTATAGTCCCCGGAAAGTCTTGCCCAGCGCTGGATAAGTTCCTGATCAATATCTTTTTCGATCAGGGGTAGCATAGACCCTTCTTTTATTTTTATGCCCATTGAAAAATCCTCCTCACCCATCATTAATCCCCTCCCCTCGATTCTGTATCTTAACCTCTATTTGGGCCAGATGGCCGAAAGGAGCACTGTACTTATCAACACTTTTTCTTTATTCCTGGCCTCGATTAAAAAGATCACTCTTTTTCTTCCCTTTTCATCCAAATAGCTTTCTTTTACTTGGGCTTTCACCTCTAAAATGTCCCCTACATGCGCCGGCGCATGAAACTCAAATTCTTGTTTGGCCAATACTCCTCCGGAGGGCATAGTATAATCCTGGAGGTAGGACAAACGCGCGTAAATGGCCGCTAAACCAGGCGGCGCTATAGGCGCTGGCAGAGAATGCCTTTTGGCCAAATTTTCATCAAAATATAGGGGATGACGATCCCCTACTACCTCCATATATTCGTGGACCAACTCTGGCGTAACAGCTAACTCCAAGGGGCGAAAGGTGCGGCCTGGGGACAGATCGACAAAAGTCAATTCGGGTTTGTCTTTCTCATTTGGCATCTTCTCTCCTTCCTATTAAAACAATTTTAGCCGGCGAAAAAGAGTTTTATTTTTCCGCTCAAAAAAACATCCCCATTTGCTTTCTGACTCAAAACTTCTAAATGAGCTAAATTTTTATACTCATCTTTAGCAAGTACACGGAAGCGAGTTACTAATATTTCCCGCGGATTAACTTCGCCAGAGATGGAGATCTCGCTTAAGTCTAAAGTCAAATCTTTTGGTAGGGGATAACTTTTCTGCAACGCTTCCTGGATAACCCTTTTGGGTAAGTCTGGGCCAATCTCCGGGGCGGATAAATTTCCTACGTAAAAAAGGGCCGGAGGAATTTCTTGACCATTTCTTAATTTGCTTAAAGTAAGGGGGAGCTTTTCCCGATGCCGTACTGCTCCGCTTCTGGTCACATGTCCCCGAAGCTGGCGGCCGCATATTTCCTCGGCCAATATACCTACTTCGATGACCTCGGAAACGGACAAACCTGTTTCAATTCCCATTTCGTTCATCATGACCACCATGTCCTCGGTACAGGTGTTACCGGCAAATCCTTTGTGGTACTTGGGCCGCCGGGTAGCTGGCTGTCCGCCTAATCCTCCCAAAGAACTATCGTGGTAAATAATTCCTTCTTCCAGAGCGGCCAAAGTGTTCGCCAATCCCATACCGCGGGTGTCGTGAAAATGGGCAATGAAATCTACTCCCGGAAAGCGATCTTTCATTTGGGCAAAGACTTCTCGAACTTGTCTGGGGTTAGCCTCTCCTGTGGTATCACCGAGCATAATAGAGGTCGCTCCTTTGTCCAAATACCAATCTACAAGTTCGATCACTTTGCTTAAAGGAACTTCTCCCGCTAAAGGGCAGCCAAAGGCCGTACCCACGCAACCGATCACTTTGAGCCCAGCTTGTCGCGCTCGTTTTATTATTTCAGCTAAAGGCGGAAGGGCCTCCGCAAAAGTTCTTTCTAAGTTGGCCAAAAGATGATCTTCGCTGGCCGAGATAATTGCCGTAATCTCTTGCACTCCATATCCTTGGGCACAGGCTTCCAAAAGGCGATCTAAGCCTTTATCGTTGGGCACGATGGCGATAAACGTTACATCTTCAGGCCGTTGAATACCTTTTAAAACTTCCAGGGCATCAGCAAATTGCTTAATTAACTTGGGATGTGCAAAAGAGGTCACTTCGATACGTTTAAACCCTACTTCTATTAAACGATTGATCATGAGTATTTTCTTTTCCGTGGGAATAAATTGGTCCTCTCCTTGGAGTCCATCCCGGGCCCAGCATTCACAGATATGGACTCGTTCAGGTAACTGATTCATGCTTAACTCCCTTCCTTCCTGTTTTTATTAAGTTACGATTTATATATAATTTCCCGGCTACAAATGTCCCGGCTATTCCTAGGCCAATTAAATCAGTCCGCCACTCGGGAACGGCCAGGAGAAGGCCAGCGATTATGAATCCGGCGCGGGCAGAAAATTTTAAAGTTCCCAATCCCCGCATGAACCCCTCTAAGGCGCTACTGATGAGAAAGACTCCTATAAAGGCCGTAAATAAAGGGAAGAAAATTTCCCTCAGAGGTGCCTGAAGAATTAAAGCCGGATTAAAGACGAAAAAAAAAGGGATAAAATAAATAACTGCCCCTAATCTCATAGCTTGCAGACCTGTTTTTATTGGGTCAGCTTGAGCGATACTCGCGGCGGTTATTGCCCCCAACGCTACCGGAGGAGTGATGAAAGAGACTAAACCCCAGTACATTACGAAAAGATGCACAGCTAATGGGTTTAGGCCGCTATTGGTTAGGGCCGGCGCTAAGACGATGGCTAAAAAAATATAACAAGCAGCCGCCGTCATGCCCATGCCTAAAATGAAGCTTGTTAGGGCGCCGATTAGCAGAAGTAAAAGTACATTACCTCCAGCAAAATTTACTAATTCGCGAGAGAATGAATGAGCTACGCCGGTCATAGAAAGGGCGCCAATGACTAAGCCTATCCCCCCCAAAAGGGCCACCAATTCCGATAAGAACTTTCCGATGCCCATAAGGAGGAGCTTAATTTTTTCTCCAGAAAGGCGGGTCTCTTTCTTAATCATAGCTAAACAGAGAAGAAGCAAAGAAGCATAAAAAGGGGCCCAGGCTTCGACTTTAAGGTAGAGCAGGAAGTAGACCAATAGAAAAAGGGCCAATAAATAAAACCAACCTTCTTTTAAAGTTCTTGTTAAAGATGGTAAATCTTTCTCATTTAATCCTTTTAATCCCACGCGAGCAGCGTAGCCGTCAGCCTGCAAAAATAACCCCCAATAATAGAGCAGGGAGGGAATAAGCCCCGCCAGACAAATCTTCCAATAAGGAATAGATAGAAAAGAGGCCATTATAAAAGCCGCCGTGCCCATAACCGGCGGCATGAGCGCGCCCCCTGTGGAGGCGCAAGCTTCTATTGCTCCAGCATAATAATCTGGATAGCCCGTCCGTTTCATAGTGGGGATGGTCATAGACCCGGTAGAAACTACATTAGAGATTACGCTGCCACTCATGGTTCCAAAAAGAGCACTGGAAATGACCGCCACTTTGGCAGGTCCTCCCCGCGATTTTCCCCAAAGAGCCAAGGCAAAATTCAAAAAAAATTTGCCCCCTCCCGTAAATTGGAGAGTCACGCCAAAGATCATGAAACCGATAAGCAAAGAGCCCACTACTTTCATGGGAATGCCCAAAATGCTCTCTACACTCATGGCATGATAACGAGCTGTAGCGAGCAGAGAAAAATCTCGCCCTTCTAAAAAGCCGGGCATAAGATGGGCAAAAATGGGATAAAAAGAGAAGAATAGGCAAGTGCCCATTAAGATACTTCCCGCTACCCGCCGCACAGCTTCCAGCAACAAAAACCAGAGCATGAGGCCAAGGGTGGTGGGTAAGGGAGGAGCCACAAACTCCCATCCTTTTTCAATAATTGGCAAAGCCTGAGTAGCAAAATAGCCAGAAACAGAAAGACAGAGAAAAAAGAGGAGGCCATCATAAAAAGGAACTTTTTCTTTAGGGCTGGCTTTTCTAGCTGGAAAAATAAGGAAAGTTAGCGATCCATAAAGGGCCAAAAGACAATAGTAATAACTTGTTTCCACCAGCATAAAACCAAAAGGCTTTAGCAGAAAAATCTGCATTACAGCCAAAACAATTCCCGCCGCAGAGAAGATTAAAAGCAAAATCTCCCAGAAACCATGGAGCTGGCGATGTCGTTCACTCATTATTACGAAGGTAGTTTCTTTGCCCAATATTTAATTTTCCTTTTTTATTTTGCTTCTTAAATTGGTCTCGGATTTTTCTAATACTCAATCATCCAGCCTTTTGCTTTCCTCCTTTCGATCCACATCTTAGAGAACTCCTTTTCTTTTACTCCTTTTTCCGTGGCTTCAGCTACCACTTGATCCCACTCTCGCTTAACTTCTTGTATATGCCTTAGGAGTTTGTTATTCCAATCATCATGTTCTGATTTCCAAATCCCTATTTCTTTGTAATATTTAATTGCTCCTTCATGAAATGGGCAATTTGCGGGGGGCACTCCTGATTTTTCAGCTCTCCAGAAAGGCATAGCTTTATGGGCATCTTTATACAAAGGAAAAGCTTCATTGATGGCTTTTACCAAGGCATAAACTTCTTGGGGGTTTGTCTTTTCCAAGGTGACCATATTGGGATACCGATAGGACCAGACTTCATCGGGCTTACCTTTGGTAAAGCTTGGCCCGTCATCCCATAGAGCTGTGCCTAACCAAGGGGTAATGGCTTGCATCCGTGCCCAGCCTTCCTTATCTTTATGAGGGTAAATCACATGAGCGCAACCCCGCGGAGAATTGGCTAATTCATAGAGAAGGGGAGCATCGTGGCCAGCGATGGCCGCATCTACTTTCCCTTCGATTAGGCCCTTTAAAGAAGCGGCATAGCTGGGAAATTCAACTTTAACCACATCAGCCATCGTTAGTTTGGCAAAAGCTAAAGTAGAAATTGCTTTGACATTTAAAGTGGAAGCGCCAGTTACCCAGGCCACTCTCTTCCCTTTTAAAGTATAAGGAGTAGTAATTCCTGATTCTTTGGCGACCACCATTATGGAAATATAAGGCACAGCTAAAACCTGCCTTAGAGGCTAGGGGCCGAGTCCCATAGCATTACATTCATAAAGGCCTTCAATATAAAAAGCCGATTCATCCCCCATATTGGCATAAGTAGCTGCTCCAGTGAGTAAAGGCATCAACCTGCCGATAGAAGTTCCGGAAGGAATAACTCTGATCTTAATTCCATATTTTTTCATCAACCCATCCGCAACCGTAGCACTCTGGACATATCCTGATGAGCCGACATCATAGGCCGTCCAGAACATCCGGGAAGGTAAGCCAGGCAAAGACTCCGCTGGCAAGGTAGCAAAGAATAAAAGGCTAAAAAAGAGTGCTACTCCCCCTATCCCTAAAATTTTTCTTAACATGGATTAACCCTCCTTTCTTTTTTTATTCCGGCAGGCTCTCCTCCTGCTGCCTTTCCTCATATTTTATTCCTTTTATTTAGTTCTTGATAATTTCCATAAATCCTTTTTAACTCCTTTTTATCTATCTTCCCTCCAGGGTTCTTTGGTAAAGAGGGAACAAATTGGACAAAACGTGGCTTTTTATAGCTGGCCAAGTTATCTTTGCAAAATTGGATAACTTCTTCCGCCGTAAGCGTTTGGCCAGGACGAAGAGCAATAATGGCCTTCACGCTCTCCCCCCAATAAGGATCGGGGACGCCTATAACGGCTGCTTCTAAGATGGCTGGATGGGCATGGAGTAAATTTTCTATCTCCCGGGGGTAAATATTGCGCGCCCCGCTTATAATCATGTCCTTTTTCCGGTCGACAATATATAAATACCCCTCTTCATCTTTCTTGCCCATATCTCCGGTATAGAGCCATCCGTCTCGCAAGGTTTCGCGAGTTTCTTGTGGCCGCTGCCAATATCCCTCCATGGGGGAATTCAATTTGGCGACAATCTCGCCGATACTCCCTGGTTCAGTTAATTCCCTCCCTTCTTCATCTACTAACTTAACTAAGGTGCCCAAGGTAGGACGTCCAGCTGAGGTCAAACGCTGACAAGCTTTCTCATCACCCGCTCGCGCTAACCGATGATCCCGTGGCAAAAGCACGGTAATCCCACTACCACAACATTCTGTCGCTCCATACCTTTGCAGAAAATCACAAGGAAAGACCTGAAAGGCTTTTTCTAATGTGGAAAGGGGCATAGCTGATCCCCCGTAGATAACCAAGCGCAAAGAGGAATAATCATACTTTCCTACATCTGGATGGTGAACTAAGGCATGAATCATAGTGGGGTAAGCATAAAGAATAGTTACTCTTTCTTTTTCAATAGTCTGCAAAAAGGCCAGAGGATCAAAAGAACTTTTAAGAATGAGGGTATTACTCATCAAAAAAGCGCGGATGACCGTAGCAAATCCGCCTATATGATAAAGAGGAACTGGACCAAGCCAGATATCATCATAACTTTGCCCGGGAGTATCAATTATGGTTCTCAGCAAGTTTTCATAAAAGGCGCGATGAGTATATACGGCTGCTTTGGGAACACCTGTAGTTCCTGCTGTGTAAAGGAGATTGAAGATTGCTTCAGGGTTGATTTTTCTCTCCGGATTATAGGGCGCGGCCTTCTTCGTCCAGAGAGCAAAAGGAAGGACTATCTCTTTCCCTGCTCCCAAAGAAAGATATTTTTTAATAAAGGGTAATCTTTCCTTGAGACTTAAAATTAAATCTATAAACTCTTCGCCCACAAGGAGAAAAGTAGGGGCGCAGTCTTGGAGAATAAATTCTAATTCCCGCGGCCGAAGAAGATTATTTATCATCACTAAGGTAGCCCCGCTTTTGGCCACTCCAAATATGCTCTGGATAGCTCGCGGGGTTGTTTTTTCTAATACGGCTACCCTCATTCCTTCCTCTGCTCCTTGAGCAATGAGGGCGTTAGCAATATAATTGCTCTCGGCATTCATCTGGGCATAAGAAATACGTTCTTTTTCCATGATCAAGGCGGTCTTTTGGGGAAAATTTATAGCATTTATGCTTAAAATCTCGCCGATGACCAATTCCTTTCCTCCCTGAAAATAAAGTTATCTAACCCGGCGTTTCTAACTTATTAATCTTCCTTCTTCATAACTTCTACAACCCCCAGATCCCCATCAACTCTCACAAAATCTCCAGAAGAGATTACTTCTAAGGGGTTTTGATCAAGCTTATCAACCAAAGGGATATTCCCCATAGCCGCGCCCACAGCGATAATGGGCTCAGCTTCCAAATTTATCATGGCGGCGGGCGCGGTCTTTCTTTTGGCCATGGCGTAAATTATGTATGGCCCCGCAGTTGATCCCTTACCGTGAGGAAAAATGAAAACTTTGTTGGTTATTATTTGTCCCTCCAACTCATGGCCCTTTTCGACAACCATGCCTTTATCTGGATTAACACCTCCAAGGAAACTAATGGGTTCGCGAGTAACCACCGCTTCTCCCTGACCAACGCCCCCCGTTATCTTTCGGCCTTTCAAAATTATCTTCATCTACTTCTCCTCCATTTACCCCTGAGGGCTGCTTGGATGCAATCCTCTGTCTCTCCAAAAATTACTTCTACTTGGCAAGCTCCCGGGAGGAAATAAGCTCCCCGGGCAGAGTTAATGGCCACCGTTCTAATTCCCGGAATTAAATGAAAGGGGGCTCCGGGCGAAACGCAAAGATCGGTGGTTACCAATCCTCCTGCTTTTTCAATTGTTTCTACTAAACCCATCCTTTGGGCCATCTCTTTTATATGCCCTGAAGTAGCTACCCAAAGACGGGTATTTTCATGAATCTTCTTGCCTTCCAATAGGGAAGCGATCTCTTTTATCTGAGGCAGACTACAATGGGGACAACCAAAACAGACTAAATCCACGTCTTCTTTTTGAGTTGTGGTCAATTTCTCAAAAGAACTCATCATCTCTTTATAACCTACGGAAATCTTGTCCTCTGGTTTCTTGCCGCCCAGAGCTGCTTCCCCAGTAGGAGCTTCTGGAGTGATACCCACTATATGACATAAAGAAATAGCTCCAGCTGTAGGCATGGGGGAGATGAGAAATCGGATCTGATCTTGGTTCAAAATAGGAGGAAGTCCGACTAAGACTGGAGTTTTGTTCACTAAAGTTCGCCCAATATAAGAACCTATGGCTGAATATTGGGAAAGGGTTAAAGAGCTGTGCTCCAAACCAGAAAGGTCCACCAGCACCTGTCCATAACGGTTTTCTTTAAGGTGTAAACCGTACTCGGGAGTAACTCCTGTTATGGCGGCGGCCACCACAGAAGGCGATCCTTCTCTATTACCCTTAGCCCCTAAAACAGAATTAACAAAAGTAGCTCCTGCTGACCCGCCCCAAGCAAAATGGGTACCGGGCAGAGGTAAGTTTCCCAGTTGATAAGGCAAGCAACTCCCTAAAGGAACAGCTCCCATTTTCAAGTAAATTTCATCGGTACGCCGTTGATTGATGACGAGTTTCTCAGGCAGGCCCATCTTTGGCCACTGTTCAAAATCTACGGAACAAGGGTTTGTAGAAGTGAATACTTGAAAACGCGCTCCACCCTGCCAAAGGTCGTTCATCCACTCTATGTTCTCTTCTCCAGATATCAAATAGCTTCGTCCCCCTACATGGCAAGAAGTGACCGGAATCATGCGTCGGGCTCCATATATTTCTCCCAGAGTCACTAAAAGGCGCATCGCCGCCTGGGGGCCAGGGCCAAAAGCTCCGTCCAGCATTTGTTTTTCTTTATCCCTCAATTGCATAATTCCTCTCCAAAAATGATATTTTAGTTGACCATTTATTAATGATATTTATGAGCGCATAAAAATTTTCAATTATCTTCTTAACCAATCTGCCATTAAGAATTCTAAGGCCTTTGGTCGCTCCAAGTGTTGCCGGCACTCTCCTCACTCTCTCTCGAAGCTTAAAGAATAATAAATATTAATTTGCTCCCCTTTAAGTTATTACCCGGAGCGATTAAATATTTACCCTTATTCCCCTCACCCTCCCCTCTCTCCAGGCGTGGGGAGAGGGTTAGGTCGGAATCGACTCGTACCGAGGTGAGGAATTAATAACAACAGCTGTCATTTATAATGCTCTCCTTAATAGCTGTTTCTATTTTTTAACAGAAGCCTACTGAGTACTTAGAGCAAAAAGGAATTGGCCGCCAAAAATTGTTTTAAATTTTGGGCCGCCTGCATAATGTGTTCTTCCATAGCCCACCGAACTTGAGCAGGATCTTTCTTCTCCACCGCTTTTAGGATTTTTTCGTGATCCGCCGTGTTCCGCTCCCTCTGCCCGGGAATAGCTAAAATGATCCGCCAGTAGCGGGCAAAGTAATCTCTTTGATTTTTTATCAAATTTTGCAGACGGGCATTACCGCACCTGCTAATAAAAAATTGATGGAAATCAACGTTAATCTTTTGCCACTCTTCGGGAGTTTTGGGCAGGCTTTGTTGGAGTTGGTTTTGTAATCTTTTCAGTCTCTGAAGATCACGGCGATTCATCTTCTTGACGGCTAAACTGGCCGCCAGCCCTTCTAAAGTGGCTTGAATTTCATAAATTTCCTCAATATCTTCTAAGGAAAAACGCGTAATCTCCGCTCCCCGGTAAGGAACTATCTTGACCAAACCTTCTAACTCTAACTGTTTGAGCACTTCTCGCAAAACCGTGCGGCTAACTTGCAACTCCTTGGCCAAAGAATATTCAATGAGGCGCGCCCCAGGGAGGAGGCGGCCAGAGAGGATTTGTTTTTTTAGATTTTTATAAATCTCCTCGCGGAGTGGTCTATGGACTGGCTTTGTTTTTTGGGGAGTCATGAAGAATCCTTTTTAGTTAGCAATATTGTTTACAATATTGTCTAAAATTTGTCAATTAAAAAATAATAACCTCCAAATTCCTTCATTTTTTATATACCCGCGGGGGATAGGAGGAGAGACCGAAGAAGGGGAAACTTTTCTTTTTTATTCTGGCGAGGGCTCAATTACGATAGCAGCTCCAGGAGCAGTATATGCCCATTTTTGCTTGCCTGATGGACAATCTTGCCCAATCCACTATGGCCCAGGTTCTTATTTTCCCATTGAAAACAAACTTAATTATTCAGAATCTAAGTGTTTTTTTAATAAAATTCTTTGGCGTAATTTATGCATATAATGGATAGGATTTTCTTGGAGAAAGGAAAGTTAATTATGAATGGGGAGCTGAGCTTAGGTCAACTATTGAAATTAAAAAGACAGGATCAGGGCCTTTCTTTAGAAAAGATTGCCCATATTACCCGGATTTCTCTATATAACCTGCAATTCTTAGAAAATGATCAGTACCACCTTCTGCCTGGAGAGATATATGTGCGTGGTTATTTAAAAAGCTATGCCCGCGTGCTGCGCATAGACCCGGAAGAAATTATTAAACTTTACCATGAGCAGCGGCACTACCAAAATATGCTCAGCAAGCCAAATTTTTCTTTCTCCCATGTCTTTTAAACCCTTACCCGAATTTCCTGGAGAATTTATTCTGCCTATTTAATTTTCTTCCTTCCATTTCCAAGGGGTGAATTTAGTATCGCGGTCGAAATAATCTACTCCTTCTACTCTCTTCAAATAATTAACTAAGAGATAGGTTAAAGGAGTAATCGTGGCTTCATAGAGGGATTTAAGCAACCATTGGGTTAAAATCAATCTGCTTAGGTCTCCCATAGGGATTAACCCATAGAACGCTAAAGAGATGAAAACTCCTGAGTCTGCAAGTTGCCCTACCAGCGTGGAACTTATTGTCCTCAACCACAAATGTCTTCCTGCCGTGGCTACTTTCATCTTTGCCAAAACAAAGGAATTAAGGAACTCTCCCAAGAGATAGGCTATAAAAGAAGCAAAAAGCAGACGCGGAGTAAATCCGAAAATAGCTGCATAGGCTTCTTGGGCTAAGCGCGGATCTTTCCAGGGCCCGATATTCCAAAAGGGAGCAGGAGGTAATTGGATGCTTACCCAAATTGCGATCACCGCTAAAAAGTTACATCCAAATCCTATCCAGATAACTTGCCGGGCCCGGGCGTAGCCATAAACCTCCGTAAGAATATCCCCAAAAATATAGGAAATGGGGAAGATTATTATGGCGGCGGGAAGGAAAAAAGGACCTATAGAAATTAACTTGACAGCAATTATATTGGAGATTATTAAGCTGGTTACAAAAATTGCTGTAATGGTGGGTAGGAAGCGGAACTTATTCATCTTGCTTCTTATACTCTGCGTCTACGGTTATGGAGATACCGCCCCGGACAGCAAATTCAGCTGTTACTTTACACCACCGAGGCTGCAGCACTTTGACCAGTTCGTCTAAAATAACATTAGTAACATGTTCATGGAAAACGCCGCGCTGGCGAAAGGACCAGAGGTATAATTTGAGGGATTTGGATTCGAGAATCTTTTTTTCTGGAATATATTGGATGGTCAGTTTGGCAAAGTCCGGCTGGCCTGTAGCCGGACAAAGGCAGGTAAATTCTCCCGTGCGCAGAGTAACTACGTAATTCCGTTCCGGATGATGATTGGGAAAGGTCTCTAACCTTTGGCTTGGCGGCCTCTTTTTTTTCCCCAAAAGAGTTAACCCTGCTAAATCTTCCTTGGCCGTCATTTTAGGCATAAACTTATTCCTTTTCCTTTCCCTTTTAAACCTGTAGCGCTCCTTGAAAAATGGTGACTGCCTGCCCACTCAATAAAACCCTTGACCCTTGGCAAGTAACTTTAATAATACCTCCCCGCGCAGATGCTTGATAAGCGAGGAGCTCGTTTTTCCCTAAGCATTTTGCCCAAAATGGCCCTAGACAACAATGGGCGGAACCAGTTACTGGATCTTCATTTACCCCTACTTGGGGAGCGAAAAATCTGGAAACAAAATCATACGGCCCTTTTTCAGCTTTACTCGTGACCATTACTCCTCTTACGGGCAGGGTCTTGAGTAGAGCAAAATCTGGCTGCATTTGCCAAACTTCTTCCTCTTTGGCCACCAAAACGAGATAGTCAAATTTATTCCGTCCTAAATATTTAATTTCTACCCCTAAGGCTTGGGCTAATCCCGCAGGCGCGGCTGTTGGTTCTTCTGGTTTGGCCGGGAAATCCATTTCTATCCACTCGCCTCTTTTTTGGGCCGTCAGTAAGCCGCTCCGGGTAGAAAAACGCGCTTGTTGCTCTGCAGGAAGGTAGCCTTGTTCCCATAGAATGTGGGCGCTGGCCAAAGTGGCGTGACCGCAAAGATCTACCTCCACCAGTGGGGTGAACCAGCGCAATTTAAAAAGTTCCCCTTCGCGAAGGAGAAAAGCCGTCTCGGATAAATTCATCTCCCGGGCCACATTCTGCAGCCATTGATCTTCCTGTGGTTTATCTAAAATACAAACTGCGGCCGGATTTCCTTTAAAAGGTTGGGAAGTAAAAGCATCGACTTGAAAGATTTGCGCCTTCATTATAATTTCTCCGCTTAAAAATCAAATCTATCCCCCGGCTAAGGGGGCCACTAAGGTTATATGATCTTGGTCTTGTAAAACAACTTCTTGGCTCCGGGGCTGATTATTTACCAAAATAAAACCAACTTCCCATTCAGGCAATTGCAAATATGATATTAATTGCTTTACCGAAATCCCTTCGGCCACCTCCAGGGAAAATGTCTTCGCCCCCTCCTTTAGACCCCTTAAAATTCCTACAGTGCGCACATGAATAATCATGGAAAGCTTGGCCGGCTTTAAGATTTCGGCAAAAGTTCTTTTAGCGCTTCTTCATAAGCTTGAAAAGCTTCTTTACCAAAGAGGACAAATCTGACCAGTTTAATCTCGGGGTGGTGGGCGAGATAATCCATCACCGTCTTTAAGGCAATAGGAGCTGCTTCTTTTAAGGGATAACCAAAAGCACCAGTACTTATGGAAGGGAAGGCGATGCTCTGCAGTTTATGCTGGCTGGCCAACTCCAAACTGCGTCGGTAACAACTGGCTAATAATTCAGGGGCTCTTTTCCCTTCCACGTGGTAGATGGGGCCGACTGTATGAATCACATGTTTTGCTTTTAAACGGTAACCCTTAGTGATTTTAGCATCCCCCGTCTCACATCCTCCTAATTTCCGACATTCGGCTAAGAGCTCGGGTCCCGCAGCCCGATGGATGGCTCCATCCACCCCTCCTCCCCCCAAAAGAGTACGGTTGGCCGCATTGACGATAGCATCGGTTTCTTGGGCCGTGATATCCCCTTGGACAAGTTCCAAAGTGGCCTGACCAACTTTTACTTGCATGGCAAACCTCCTTCAGAACCAGCGCACTTTAGGCGGGTTCCGCGGTACTAATTTTTTAAAGACTAATGCGGGATAGCCCACAGTGCAACAGGTAAAAATTTTATGGTCTTTAGGAATCTCCAACTCTTTGATAATGGAAGGATCTCTTTCGGCAGCAGTTATGAAATACCCAATGATGCAAGTCCCCAACCCCAGGGCGTGCGCTTGAAGCATAATATGGGCCATGGCCAAATGGCAGTTCTGGGCGGAAGAAACATTGGCTGCCGGAGCATGGATAATAATGAGCGCCGGGGCATTACGGAAAATACGGTCTTTCCCTTGTTGGTAATATTCATAATTTAATCTAAAACCGCGCATATGCGCGGCTAACCAAGGAGGTATTTCTAACCCCGGAGCGCTTAACATCTTATAAAGATTTCCAAAAAAGATAGCCGTGCGCTCGGCCAACTGCTGAATAAGTTCTTTATTCTGAATAACAATAAACTCAAAATTCTGGGAATTATGCCCCGTAGGAGCATAGCGGGCTACGTCTATCAATTTTTCTAAAAGCTCTTTAGGTACCTCTTGGGGCCGGAAGTTGCGGCAGCTCCGTCGTGAACGGAGGAAAAAATAGAGCGCTTCGGGAGAAATTTGCCAGTCTGGCCTTAAGGGCAGAAATTCCTCTTCCGGCAGATCCGCGTGCGTAATCGCCTCTGCTGGACAAATGGCTAAGCAATGGCCGCATAAAGTACAGTGCTCTTCATCTTTGATGATGATCTGCCCATCCTCCAGAAAAAAAATAGTGGGACAAACTTTTAAGCAATCACCGCAGAGCAAGCATTTATGGCCATCAATAGTTATTTTTCCCATAGCTCTACTTCTTTAAATTATTAGCGATGGCTTCTTGGATTTTTCGGGAATAAGCCTCATCGCCAAATATGCCGATGCGCACTAAAACAGTCGTCACTTCGGGGGAATTAGCTTCTAAGGTAATCTTAAAATCTTTTCCTTGGGCCGTCTTACCCTTGATTAATCTATTTTTATCTCCCTGCTCTATAGATCGCTCTGTGACCGTCATCTTTAATTCTTCCGCCGCTGCTAAAGAAGCTTGCCAAGCTTTTTCCATTGGGGCAGCATAGACTTGTTTTAACTCTCCGCGGATGTATTCCGCAGCCCCAATTCCTACTCCCGCCCCTGCGCCGGCAGCAATAAAGGCAGCGCATCCGGCATTAGTTAGCAAGAAAAGCGCCATGATCAAAAATTCGGGCCAGCGGCGCGCTGGCCGCATAATCTTTCTCCTTTGAAAAATTGCTTTTAACATTTTCATTTCCTCCAAGATGACCAATTATGCCTCGCTGGCTAAAAATTATAGAAATTTATTTAGGCAGCGGCAATACAGCCCCCCACTCGCGGGCAATAATCTTAGGAATATCCGTATTATCCAGAAGACCTCTTAATTTTTCAGCTCCTGGTCCTTTCCCAAAGATCATTACTGGCGTATGGGTATGGGTGCCTACAGCCCAAGCGGCGCTCATTTCTTTCCCAAATAATCTACCTAGTAAAGCTGATGGGTTACCCGCCGAATAAACATAAAACTCAGGATAATCTTTGGTAGCCGGAAAGGCTCCTTTAGCATCCTTCGTCAAAACAGCAGTAGCCTGGTCTTCAGTAATCGTAAAAGCAGTATGCTCTTCTATTTCCTTTTGCAGTGCTTTGGGATTTCCCTTGCTATCCATAATCATCTTCAAAAATGACTTTTTCTGTTTAGCCATCTTTTCAAAGATTATTTTTTCCCCAAAATTATATTTCGATTTCCAAGTCTCCCCACTGGCCAATTTTAGAGGAGGAGGGGGTTGATATTTATTATAGGCTAGGGCTAGGCCACCTGTATCATGGTCAGCAGTGACAATTATTAAGGTCTCGGGGTTATTTTGGGCAAAAGCCATAGCTACCCCAATAGCTTCATCGAATTCCAGCATTTCCTGAAGCACACTGGCTACGTCATTCCCATGGGCTACCCAATCTATCTGCCCCCCTTCCACCATTAAGAAAAACCCTTGCGGGTTCTTCTGCAGGATTTTTAAGGCCTTCTCTGTCAACTGGGCCAGGGTGGGCACTCCCGTCTGATGCTGGGGTTGGCGATCTATAGCGCTGGGGAAACCGGAAGCCGAAAAGAGGCCCAGAACTTTGGAGGCCGAACCTGGATCAAGAGCAGCTAACTCGCGGTCATTGGCCACAATCTGGTAACCTTTCTCTTTGGCCAAAGAAATTAAATCGCGCGCATCCTGCCTTTTCGACGCTCCCCAACCAGCTTGTTTAGCAATTCCTTTTAAATCGGGATATTCTTCAACTTTATTTCCGGCTGGGATAAAGTGTTGGGCTCCTCCAGAGAAAGCTATAGCTATATCTCCTCGTTCCACAAACTGGGTGGCAATTTCATTTTCCATGTCGCGATGAATAATATGGGCATAGAATCCGGCCGGGGTGGCATGCGTGAGACGCGTATTACTTATGAGACCAGTGGATTTGCCTAATTGGTGGGCAATGTCGACGATGCTTTTCATGGGGCGGCCTTCATGATCCTTACCAATTATCGCATCGCGGGTTTTCACGCCACAGGCGAGAGCAGTAGCTGCCGAAGCTGAATCAGTGACTACTGTTCCGTATTGATAAGTTAAACAATAACCAGTGTTCCCGGTGGCCATTAAACGCTCCAAATTCAGTGGCTTATCTGGGCCATGGATGAACTTTTGATAATAAATGGCTAAGCCAACAATTTGGGGGCCCATGCCATCACCGATAAGGAAGATAACATTTTTGGGCGCAGCGCTCGCGGTTGCCGAAAAAAACAGGAAAGAAAATAAAATGGCGAAGATTAAAAATACCCATCCTCTTTTTCTCACGGCGCACCTCCTTAGCGAAAATTTTTCTTTGTTCATTCTTATATCACGGTCGCCCTACCAAAGCAACCAATTTCCCAACTGCCCGTCCCGGAGGGTTAATATTTCAAATTGTAAACAGGTGGGAGGGGGAGAGGCGAAATAAATAAAAGTAATGCCGCGCTGAAGGGTGGGTTTATTAAACCAACGAAGTTGGGTCTTCTGGTCATCGCGAGTGACCCCGCACTTGATGCGGGGGAGCGTGGCAATCTCGTAATGGATGGAAAATATGGGACGCAGATGAACGCAGATTTTCAGGATTAAAATTATTATTTATTTTCCTCTGTACTACATAATTGCCGACTCTTTAAATTTTTTTAAGAAAAAGGGCAACTCTCACAAAGCTCGCCGAGTGCCCAGAGAAAGGAAGGACGGCTACCCAATCTCAGCGCGGAGAAAGGATTGTAAGGGTAAAAATAAAATTGCCTCCCTAAGAAACCATCCCCTTTTAAGTGATAGATTACGGGTAATCCATCACTGAAGGGTGGGATTATTTTAGAGAAATTTTTATTTTTGTAAGTGGCCGAGGCAAGCCAGAGGCAGGCATGAATGAAGAAGCATCGGCGGGAGAAGAAGATGCTCAAAGC